>JBKQTH010000001.1:0-12134 GCA_052143275.1 Ktedonobacterales bacterium
CCGACTGTCAGACGTAGGCGAGCGACCTGCGAGGATATCGCTAACCCGTCTCGCTGGCAGCATTAGAGGCTGTGTGAGAAGGCTTGCTGCCTGGACTCAAGCAACACGGCGATAATGAAATGCAGGCTCCACACGCTCTTGTGCCAAGCGCCTGAGCATCACCCGAATCATGCTCAGGTAGACCCAGGCCTCGCTGGTGGCCAGCCGAAACTCATAATCTTTACTCAACCGCCGATTGCGCGAGGGTCCACGCGATTGTTCGTCCTACGACCCACCGGCGCGCTAAAATCCCGCGAAAACCGCTGTGGCTGGCAGGAAAACGCACATACTCAAACCACATTGTGCGCCAATCCGAGAGATCCCCATGCGGCACCCACCGCCCGCGTGACGTGGGCTGATGCCTACCGTCCACCCCACTGTCTCCTGAATCCACGTCGCTATGGGCCCGGCGTAGCCTTGGTCGGCCCAGAGCCGTTGGATCCGGGGGAACTGCTCGTGCAGGCCAGCCACCACCCGAAGCACCCGAAGCAGTAAGCCGGTCGTGTCGACCAGCAGATGCCGTTTGCGGCCGGAGAGCTTCTTGGCGCCGTCGAAGCCATGGGGCCCGCCGCGCTCGGTGGTCTTGACCGATTGACTATCGATGATCGCTCCACTGGGGGTGGGCTGGCGCCCCATACCGGTGCGTGAGGCGGTGTTGAGCTGTTCCCAGATACCAGCCAGGCGCCATTTTCTAAAAATAGTCATATACCGTGGGCCAAGGCGGGAAGTCGCGCGGCAACAAGCGCCAGGGGCAGCCGCTGCGCAACACATAGAAGATCGCGTCCAGGATCAGACGCAGATCGCTCGTTCTTGGGCGTCCGCCCGGTTTGGCGGGCGGGAGCAGCGGGCGCAGCACCGCCCATTCGCGATCCGTCAGGTTGGTGGAGCAGGATGTCGTCCGCATGAGGAGCCTCCTCCAAAGCGAGAATGCTCCCCACACTACCCAGTTCCGTCTGTTTTGTCTACTGCATGCCTCATGCGTCGCTCTTTATTGTCCGGCGGCTCATGCCACCAGCCCAGAATTGAAGCCTTCTCACACAGCCTCTAGTGATTCAGACCTATCCTATTGCATCTGTATCGCTTCGGGGCGCAGCCGGTATACAATTATCACACATGGCTTGATGTATCTTGCCAGCACGTTTGTCCAACGGCGGGGCAATACCATTCAGAGCTAGGAGCCTCGCGATGTTTATCTCGACACGACGCCCCATGATCATTCCTCAGGCTGAGCATGCGCGCCTCGCCGTGCAGCTTGCCGCGCCTGGGCTTTTTCTCCAACAGACGTTGCGCATGTTGCGTCTTCGGAATAATAAGAACACCTGGTCATCTTCCCCAACTCCCGCTTGACAGAAACCTCCTCTTGCTGTATAAAAAAAGAACGAGCACTCGTTTTCTTTTAGGAGAGATCATGAACTACCAACATGCAAGCCGTACCGCTGAGTTCATGGCGTTGTTTCGAGCTCTTGAATCCACCTCCCCGGCAGAACACCGCCTCTTTACGGATGTCTTTGCTCACGGATTTCTGCGTCCGTCACTGCGCCTCCTTGTGCAGATGGCACGCCTTCGGCTTCTTGGGATCCTTGTCTCGCAGATCCTTGATTGGCGCTGGCCAGGCGCACGCACCTCAGGTATTGCCCGCACGCGCTACATCGACGATGCGTGTCTGGAGGCCATTGCGGCGGGCTTCCAGCAAGTGGTCATCCTGGGAGCAGGCTTTGACGCTCGTGCCTACCGCCTGCCTGGTATGGAAAAGGTCCGAGTGTTTGAAGTAGATCATCCTGTTACGCTGGCAGCAAAACAGCGGTTACTGCACCACGTGTTCGCGGTCCTTCCTTCTCATGTCACCTTCGTTTCGGTCGATTTTACGGAGCACCGTCTCGACGAGGTCATGCGAATAGCAGGATTTGACTCAACGTGCCGTACCTTGTTTCTCTGGGAAGGAGTGACTAATTATCTGAGTGCCGAAGCGGTCGATGCCATGTTTCACTTCGTACGCACCACCGCCTCTGGCAGTCGCATCCTCTTCACGTACATCCATCGCGACGTGCTTGATCATCCCGCTGCTTTTTCAGGAACACGGTCCCTGGTCCGAACGCTCCGACAGGTCGGAGAGTCGTGGACCTTTGGTTTTGATCCAGATGCCCTCCCTGCCTATTTGCAGCAACGCGGTTTGGTTCTGCTTGCTGATGTTGGCTCAGTCGAGTATCGGGCTCGCTATTTGGGGAAAGCGCAGCGTCACCTGCACGGATACACCTTCTATCGCCTCGCTCTCGCAGAGGTCAAGCCGCGGTCAGGTACCAATGCGATACTGACACCTGCCACTACCCAGACACTGCACACTGACAAGACAGGAGCATGATGAACCATGCCAAAGGTGACCCAATCCCACCGCGCTGCCAGGCGCGCGCAAATTCTGGATGCGGCGATGATCTGTTTTGCGCGTGCTGGTTTTCATCAGACTACCATGCAGGAGATCGTTCATCAGGCGGAACTGAGTCCAGGAGCCATTTATCTCTACTTTTCCAGTAAAGAGGAGATGATTGCGGCACTTGCCGATGAGCGGCACCGCAGCGAGCAGATGGTGATCGCCCAGGCATGTGAGGGCAATGAGATCCAGGCAACCCTGAAACTCCTGGCCCAGGAGTTCTTGCGGAAGTTGCAGACGCCCGAGGAACAATTGCGTCGTCAGCTGGGGATACAGATCTGGGCTGAGGCCCTCTCGAACGACCGGATGCTCGCATTAATGCGCCGTGGAGTGGACGAACCCCGCAAGCGCCTTTCGGAGATGATCCAGTCAGCGAAACTTCGCGGAGAATTCCCCCCGGATCTGGACCCGGATGCCCTCGCCCGGATCATGATCGCGCTGTTTCACGGCTTCATTCTCCAACAGGCTTGGGACGAGCAGCTGAGCGTTGAATCCTATGTCGCCACCATCCAGGTGATCTTCCAGACACTCCTGCAGCAGTCGTTACCCCAGGAGAAGCAAGGGAGAGGACGTAAGCATGAAATAGCAGCCGAGTAGGCAACAGAAACCTTCAGGAGATCAGCCAGAACGCCACCTACGAGCGTATCGCTGGTGGTGTGGATATGTGCAAGGAGTGCAGATGGGAGCATGCCTTTTTCTCCTCTGCCACCTCCCGGACGCTCTGCTGATCAATCTGACTTGCTTTGTAGAAGCAGGGCTTGTCTTCTAGTTGTACTTCCTCCTCATTCGCGAGCAGGCGCATCATCCTGATGTTACCTCGGAAGAGGGGCTGCACGTCGTGATTGAGCGCCTCTTTGATTTTTTGTGACGCACCCGACCTTTATTCGGATCACGGAGTGGGAAGCCGTGACACTCTCAATCCCGTAAACGGGATGAGCTTCTTAGCCGACTACATACGTAGGTAGCCTGTCTCCGGAGAGACCCTTGCAGGCAAGGCGGTTGAGTACCTATGCCGACGAAAACAACACCAGTACACCTGAGCCAAAGACTCTCCTGGTGGCCCGTGTCCGGGCGACTACTACCGGCTGTCTCGTGCGATCAGGCGCGGTTCTTTATCCCGCACCTAGCCGTGCGGCAGCAGCTTGTAGATACGTTGGTGTCGAGAGCAGGCTGTTCTTCCAGCGCCAACACTGGCAGCCTAGACCCATGAGCGCAGGCTCATGGTGGGGCGGATGGTCTACCGCCTCGCTTCCGGCGCGTTAGGGGGAGCAGGCCCAGGGACTCTCGGACCCTACCTACGAGCGCACCCACGCCGAACACAACCAGAGCAGTACATCTGTTCAAGCAATGCCAGCGGATTGGCGCTCTCATCCAGGGTCCAGTGAAAGGGATGGGAATTCTCGCACCAGTTCTTTAAACGGAGGCCGCTATCTGGGAGATTTGCCCAGGCTCGTCACAACCTTGCACGAGGCCTTGCAGGTTCTGCAGAAGGATATCAGATGGCCCAACGATGCTGAGCAGTTCCTCATAGACCTGGTCGCGCTCTGCTGGTTTCCTCTGGCGCAGGTTGACACCTTCCTAAAACCGCTGGGCGTCGACGTACACGATCCCGACTTACTGGCTCGACGCAAACGGCATGTGGTCCATCTCCTCCTCGGTAGAGGGAGAGCCTCTAGCCGCATTTATCCTCTCTGTAAGCGGAACTCGCTGTTTTTGCCCTACATTCGCTCATAGCATAGCGTACGTTCAAGGGAGGAAGACGATGGATGAACATTGGTCTCGGCATACCTGGCTATGGAAGTGTCCCTCTGGAATACTTTCCTTGCTTGCCGTGGGAATGAGTGGACACCTGTATATTGCCGATGTCTACATGGTAAGAGCTTCCATTCCTCCCTGGGGAACTAAGGGAACGGACGGCTTCTCGCCATGAACCGGAAAGAAAACCCATGAATACATGCGTTGCGGCCAGTATGATCGCCGGAGCATGTGTTCTGGATGGTCTTTTTCATGCCTATTGGCAACGGGACGCCTTTGGCTCGCCTGCGATCAGCTCTTACTGGTCTAGGCAGTTCATTTGTGATTCGCTACTCCAACTGGACACCGCGGGACTAGCGAGGGCATTCTTTGCGCGCGCTGTGGTACGTATTGGATGGGTGTTGGGCCTGGCACCGGACAGGAGCAAACGTTCTACCAGCTCAATCGTATAGTCTACACACCCGTTAGCCTGGTCCCTGGCGCCGCCGCGGTGGCAATAGCGGCTACCTGATGCTCTATAGAGATGGCGAGAGAGAAGTATCTCAAGTCTTTGTGTTGTCTTTGCTATATTTCCGGCATTTCATTTCGAAGAGCACTTGAAACACAGCAGAGAGGCAATCTATGTCATACCTTTTTAAAGATACAGAAAGAGCAGCCAAGAGATTGCAGGTTGTGGCCGAAGTATTTGCTTTCTCAACCCGTCCCCTCCTGCAAGCAGTGGTGAGCACGCCTCCGACTCTTGCCATTGACCTGGGATGCGGACCCGGATATACCACGCGCCTTCTCGCGGAGGTCACGCGTTGTACTCGGGCCATTGGCATCGATAGTTCCGAGCACTTTCTTTCCTTGGCGACAAGACATGCCCCCGCGCATGTCTCCTTCGTTTGTCATGATGTCGCGCAGGTTCCCTTTCCTACGGGGCCCGCCGATCTCATTTTCTGCCGCTTGCTTCTAACCCACCTGCAAGACCCCCTGTCTGCGGTGGAACGCTGGGGGACGCAACTGCGTCCTCAGGGACTCTTGCTCCTGGAAGAAGTTGAGTGGATTCGCACGAAGCACCCGATCTTGCGCCAGTACCTGGAGATCGTCTCTGCCATCCTGAGACAGCAAGCGAACGAACTTTATATTGGTTCTCTGTTGGAGCAACAGGAGCCAATCGATGGGTTGATACGTCGCATGAGTCGAGTCTATCATCTGCCTGTCAATACGGTGCAGGCTGCATCAATGTTTTCTCTCAATATCCCCTCGTGGAAAAATCATCCTTTCGTCCAGCAGCGGTATGGGACCATCATCGAGCAACTCGAGCGCGATGTGCAAACGCTGGCAGACCATGCCACCGACGAAGGCGAAAACGTGTGGGGTATGCGTCAGATCGCCTACGAGCGCGTGTAACAGAAGGAAGCGGGCTGCACTTCTTCACCATTCGTTCATACGGGTGCATAGCCACTTCACTCGCCTGCTGCCAGATTTGCCGATCGCAAGCTTTCCCATCTGCATACCTCTGCAGGGCGGTAATTTCGATGCCTGAATGCGACCTGCTCTTGCCAGTCCCCGGAGCGGGCCAGCTTCGACCTTTTGAGACGCAGAGTCTCTAGTTAGCTAGAGATTTAACCCAGAGAGACAGAGCGACGATTCGTGCCGCAGCCGAGACGCCCATTCTGGCAACGTCGCCCGTTCTGGCTGGCGGTCGTGGTGCTGCTTGGGGTAGGGGGAGGAGTCCTTTGGCACATACAGTCGTCGAGTTGGACCCGGTGTAGCGACACGCAGTTCCCATTCCGGGTGCAAGTTCTGCCTGCATGGCATGCTGGTGCCTGGGAAAACCTTGACGTTGACACGGTCAGAGATTGCTCCCACGATGTTGACCTATTGCCACCCAGCACCACTGCAACCGCCAGCCGGGCAGCGGAGACACGGGAGCCGGAACTCATTTCCATCGTGGTCAACATCAGCTGCCCAGCATTCGGTCTGTCTGCTAACCCATATCTTACGCAGAACCCCATGCCACTCAGCATAAGCGGAAGCTCAGCAAGCCTCTACGACAACACTGCTCACCCAGGAGAGAAGATTGCCCTGGCAATTTTTGGTGGACATAACTATTTCTTTGGCTTGCGCCGTCCTCTGGACAAAGTAACGCCAGATACGGCCCTCTTCATGCACGTCCTGCAGAGCTTTCACTACACGGGCGACGAATAAGATCGGTCTTCAGTGAAGTCTCTTCCTTGCTTTCATCTCGTTGCGCATCCGGTGGGAAGAGCCACCAATACGGGGCAACTTCATGTATGCATGAGTTCAGTTGAACGGGTTGCCCGCCTTCAAGATATCCCCATTGACTACTGGCACACGAGCCGAATTTGGAACTACCTGTCCACAGGTAAAACACTTGGGGCTGGTCACTGTATCGTACAGGTCGAATAGTTTACAGGCGCCTGTGACTGTTCTGGTTGAGGAAAGGAGTACTGTGATGGTATGGAGCCGGCACGTCACCGCTAACTGCCAGAGTCCGCCAGGCAGCGACCAGTTTGCAGAGTTGGTGCTGCCACTTGCGCCAGTATTGCTTCGCGTGTCGGCGGCACTCATCGGTCCTACTGATGCCGAGGACGCGGTCCAGGAAGCAATTCTTCGTGCCTGGCAGCATTGGGCTACTCTGCATGACAGTAGCGCAGTACGACCCTGGTTGCTCCAGATCACGGTGAATGTCTGCCGCCGCTGGTACAGCGGGCGCTTCGGTACCCGCTGGCGGCGCACGCAATCGCTCGCCGACGCTGATCTCTTGGCAGCGCCATTACTGGTGGGCGATCTGAACACCGTCGAATACGCGGCGGCGCTGGATCTGCGGCAAGCGCTCGACGATCTACCACAGCAGCTCCGGCTGATCGTAGCACTGCGGTACCTCGGCGAGATGGACGCGACCGAGATCGGCTTCGTCCTGCATGTGCCGCCGGCAACGGTACGTACTCGCTTGCGACGCGCGCTTTTCATTCTTCGCACCGCCTTACAAATACCGGAAGAGCTACCACCCGTGAGGAGACAAGAAGGGG
This sequence comes from Ktedonobacterales bacterium, assembly GCA_052143275.1. Lineage (GTDB taxonomy): Bacteria > Chloroflexota > Ktedonobacteria > Ktedonobacterales > JADMIN01 > JAJPKE01. The sequence continues at coordinate 7,258 of JBKQTH010000001.1, forward strand.
GAGAGCCAGCATGCTGAATCCACCCAACGATGCTCATCTGCAGGCTGCTGAAGGGTCCGAAGACGGGAACCTCCCAGCGGAATTGGAACCAGTCCACCAGTACCTGCTGGCCATGGGTACTGTCTGGCGGAGAAGTCTGCCAGCGGCTGATCGGATCGCCGCCTATATTCAAGGTCTCCCACCTCACCCGGTTGCCTTCGATAGTACAGAGATCACCAATGATCTCGCTGAATTTGGAGCGCTGGCTGAGCTCGTTGGCAGCGCTCTACGAGGAGAAAGTCTTATGAATGTGCACCACAAAGATGCGATGAACAGCACGGATACCAGGACTGACGTGAAGGTAGTGCCAGCGAGACGGCAGCGTCTGCCTGCACCGTTTCATACACTTATGGCGGTTGCTGCGGCAGTACTTGTCGTGGGGCTGCTGGCCGCAACCTTTGCGATCTTCTCTCATCGCTCGCCGTCTTCGGTGGATGCTAGTGCGACGCCTACTCTCGCGCCTATGAGCAGTTGGTCACCGGTCGCGAGTCTCTCCTCTAACACCACCTTTGCGCTGGCCGCTCCCGCCATCGCGCCCAGCGATCCAAGCATCGTGTATAAGGTGACGACCAGTCCACAGCTAGGCCTGCTACGTACCGCCGACGGCGGCGCCACCTGGCAATCCTTGTCGTTGCCTGTGCTGAAGTACACGGCTTATCAGTTCATGCAACTCTACGTCAGCCCACTCAATCCGAATGTCGTAGTGCTGCACACCGATGGCTCGACCTCACAATCCTCATCAAATTATTGCAATTACCAGGCTGATTCCTGGACCGTCACCGCCTCAGGCAACGCGGCAACGGTTCCTCTTGCTGCTGTGTCGGCAGAAGTTCCCACTGGGCCCTTCGTGAATTGTAGCCAGTTCCTCAGCACGAATGGCGGGAGAAGCTGGACCCAAACGTCTGACTTCTTCGATTCCGCCCGCATAGTAAGTGCGGGGGGAGGGCCCACCGGGATCTTCATGGTACAGGACAACCGGCTGTATACCTATGTTGGGTTCAATTGCCAGCCGTCCACTGCAAACTTGGCTACCGGAGTGTGCAGTGGTGGCCTGCTGATCAGTTTGGACGGCGGTATGACCTGGAGACCTACTTCGACACCTACCTCATTCTGCGGTGTTGGCATGGCGCCGACCGGCACGGTCATGTTCGCAATCACCAGCCCACAATGCGGAGCAGGGAATGTGCCATCCGACAATACCATCTGGCGTAGCGATGACGCCGGAGCGCATTGGACGGCAGTGAGCCATCTCCAGTTTTCCGCTGTGGATGACCTTCGTGTCGTCCCCAACAGTAGCGCAGCTTACCCCACGGTGTACCTCACTACCAGTAATCTTGCTAATGTCCAGACTCCGAACATCACCCGCACGACCCAGGTTCGGATGAGCCAGGATGGCGGCAAGATGTGGACCGACGTGCCAACCGAGGGTATCGCCGCGGCATGGTCAGCCATTGATGTGGTGGCGCAGACGAGCAATGGCTCGGCCATTGCCCTCTTCGGACCGGCGGACAGTGTTGGGTCGGATCTCTACTTATGGCAACCGGGCGGCTCTAGCTGGCAGTTGGTCGCGCCTACGCCCTCAACGTCTCCGTCTCTGTACCTGGTGACGCCCTCGCAAGATACGCCAGGCGCAGAGACCCTCTGGGCAGTGACTGTGGGGTCAGCGACGCTCGGAGGCGTCCCCTATTCCACCGTGGTCTATCGTCTACAACTCTGATCGAGTTGGCTACTCACTGTAGGGCGCCCTTGCAGGTGTATCATCAAGTGATTTGCCCAGGCTGGTTCACGTCCTTTCCCTAGCTCACCTGCTTGATATAGTGATGAGATTCGTATGTGTTCGGCAAGGAACGCATACGAATCCAGGCAGCCGCAATAGCTGACATGTTCGGGTATCACAACCACAGGCGCGCATCTGGACGTCTGGCTAATCCGGAACGGCCTGGGCCTGGTCGGTCAATCACTGCAAATCCTGGCAATGTCTGTGGCGAGAAACAAGCAGACGGCGAGTACCTCATCATTGATCAGGTCGACCAAGATGGACTTTGGCGCAGTGGGTATGGCAGTCCTTGCATTCGACTCATGTGAACGGGGATTCATGATCCATTAGAGACACCTGGAGTGTTGCGTCTCAAAGACTTGCTGGCATTCCCAGTGATGCTGTCCTCTGGTCGCACGACCGACTTGTCCGTGAGACGACCGTGCCAGCCGGACTGGCTTGTAATATCCAGTAGAAACCTAGCGATTACTGTCTTCTGCCTCAACCGCTCCCTTGTATTAGCGGTCATGGCGTGGCCAGGGTGTGCTGGATTACGCCTGCTAGGGCGGACGATTTTTCCTGCGTGAGAAGGAGTCCTGATGTACATCCGCTCTCGTTCGCTTCTCCTGTCGGGTTTCGGGTGCGGTCTCGTGGCTTGTATCCTGCTGTTCAGCAGCTGCGGCAGTACATCCAGCTCAGCGGTGGGTCTTCCTGCTCCTGCTGAGGCCCAACCGATAGCAACTGTCACGTATCATTCTCCCATCGTGGCGCAACTGACGCCGGTGCCAACCGAAGATCCAGAGCCTACCGCGATACCGCGTCCAGCGCCCCTTACACCGCCTTCCCCACCAACTGGACCCTCACCAGTGGGCGGCATACCTGGTATCGGTGGACAACTGATTCTGGTGAGCTTAAGTCAACAGTGGCTCTGGGCTTACCAGGATCGCACGTTGCTCTTCGACACCCCGGTGACCACGGGAATGCCCGAGTTGCCGACACTGGATGGAACATTTAGTGTGCAGTATCATGTGGCCAATGTCATGTTCCATTCTCCATGGGTGCCCAGTTCCCCATATTATTATTCGCCTGAGCATGTCAACTACGCCCTGTACTTCGCTTATGATGGGTATTACATCCACGATGCACCCTGGCGAGAAGTATTTGGGCCTGGAACGAACTATCCGCACACCGATCCTGACGGAGCATCGGTAACGGGCAGCCACGGCTGCGTGGAACTGCCGACGCCGGCGGCTGACTGGCTCTACTACTGGGCTGCTGACGGCGCCACCATTGTGATCTATGGTACAGCTCCGGTTGCACCTCCGGCAACACCCACGCCCACGCCAACAGATCAACCAGCCACTCAGACGCCGACCAATCCACCGGCACCGACCGCTACGCCCACCAATCCACCGGCACCAACTCCATCTCCTACACGCACATAACCGTTAGAGCGGCGGCGTAACTCTCACTGTCACAGCTTGTCATTAAATTCTTGGCTCTGGCACAATTGCGACACTCCCTCCCTTGAAAAAAGGGAACCAGCAAGACGAGGTGCGTAGAGCACAAAAATGCCTAAAGCCGGTTGGCGCGCCACGTCGTCGGCTGCTCGTGAATCTTCCAGTATATCTTGGTATACCCTACGGTGCTAATGCATAATCACGCAACCTTCTCGGGAACAGAAAGATGCGGCTCGTGGGAACAGGCGAAATAGGCACAGACCCGATCGGCCAGCTCGTAGGCCGAGAGCAGACGAGCGGGCTCGACGATGGCTCGTTTGCCATGGATCCACTGGGGTTCGATAGGGTTGAGCCAGGGACTCTTGATTGGCAACTGGCACACCAACAGACGGACTCCCGACCTCGCGCGCTTGACGGCTTGGTTATGCGCACGGATCCAGGAGCGTACCGCCTTGCTGATGTGCCAGGAGGCGTTGTCCCAGATCAGGACCCAGACGGAGATATGCTGCTGCTCCAATCGGGCGCAACACCAGTCCAGAAACTGGATGGTGATGGCGCTGACCGGGCGACGCTCGACGAAGCGCAACCAGACCGATTCCTCAGCCTTTCGTGCTTGATCCTACCCGGGTGCATCTGCTCTCCGTAAGCACTGACCCCGCAGGTACTACCTTGCACCTGCGGACCCGTAGCGATAAAGCTTGCTGCCCCCAGTGTGGTCGTCCATCCGCACGGGTCTTGCGAGGACTTGGTGAAGGGGACGTAACCTAGCCCAAGCCGGTAACTGGTTAGCGACCGGCATAGAGGACGCGTGCCCGTAAGAGGTCGAAGTTGGCCCGACCATACATGATACCGTTGGCGAATGCTTAGCCAGCAGCTAGCAAAGCAGCGAAGCGAGATGGACGAGTTGTAGCACGTGGCGTTTTGACCAACCACGCCACGGCTCGCACCAGATTGAGCGCTGTGGCAGCCAGGAGGTGTTGGAGATGCGTCCGAGCTAATCCGATGTAGCGTGAGCGGCGCAGCTTGCTGCGGCGTACGCCCTGAGACAGGGTACCCTCAATACCCGCTCGCTTCACATACTGCTCCCGAAATTGCAGGGGTCTGTTGGCGGTGGCGTGCCGCGTACAGCGCCAGGCATTGCGCTTTGGGGAGCAATTTCATCGTGCGTGAGCCTTGCTTCTTCTGGGTACAGGCACTGCGCACCGGACAGCGCTTACAGTCCGCCCAGCCGAAGGCAATGTCAATCACGTCATGGCCCAGATGATCCAGTCGCTCTTTCCACGTGACACTTCGCTTCCCCTGGGGACAGAGGACGCTCTTGGCTTCCCAATCAATCACGAAGCAGGCTGCCGCAAATCCCTGCCCTTGCCGTGCCTGCCAATTGGTGTCGGCTCTGACCGGGCCAATGACCTCCACCTGGTGTACCGTAGTTGCGGTCACCAAAATGCCGGCATCGACATAGCCGGCATCCACCAGATGCTCGGCCGGAAGCAGACCGCGCTCCGCCAGATGGGTGTGGATAGGATCAAGCAGTTCGGTATCGGGGACGGTGGCATCGGTGGTCTGCACACAGGTGATCAGGTTAGGCTGATCGAGCTCACCGGTCTGGCGTCAGGTGCACC
>JBKQTH010000002.1:0-13209 GCA_052143275.1 Ktedonobacterales bacterium
GAAATGGAGAGTGGGTAGAGTTGCCCCGCCGAGAGCTGGTACCTGGCGATGTCATCCGCCTGAGCGCGGGCGACGTGGTGCCTGCTGATGGCCGACTTCTAGACGGGCATGACCTGTATGTCCAGCAGGCTGCGCTGACCGGAGAGTCCTTGCCGGTGGAGAAAGAGGCGGTGTCGCGGCCGGTCGCCACCTTCCACTCGCTGGCGGAATCTCCCACCGTTGTCCTGCTCGGAACTTCGGTGGTGAGTGGCCTGGGGATTGCCGTCGTGGTGGCGACCGGCCGCGACACCGCCTTCGGCGATATTGTCACCCGCCTGGCTGCTCGGCCGCCTGAGACCGAGTTTGATCGTGGGCTGCGCCGCTTTAGCTTCCTGATGCTGGAGACCGTCATCTTGCTGGTGCTCTTTGTGCTAGTCGTCAACCTGGCTCTGCGGCGCGATCCGCTGGAATCTCTGCTCTTCGCGGTGGCACTTGCTGTAGGATTGACACCTGAGTTCTTGCCCATGATCAACACGGTGATCCTGGGGCAGGGTGCGCTGCATATGGCACGCGAGAAGGTCATTGTGAAGCACCTGGCGGCGATCGAGAATTTTGGGAGCATGGATATACTCTGCAGCGACAAAACCGGCACCCTCACCACCGGCGAGATGGTTCTCGACCAATGGCTTGACCCGCTGGGCAAGTCCTCCGAGCGCGCGCTGCAGCTTGCCTACATCAATAGCGCCTATGAGACTGGAATTCGCAGCCCGCTTGACACTGCCATACTGGCACATGGCCAGATCGATGTATCGGCCTGGCAGAAGGTTGACGAGATCCCTTTTGACTTCGAGCGGCGCCGGCTGACAGTCGTAGTGGAACATGAGGGGAAGCGTCTGCTCATCAGCAAAGGGGCTCCGGAGAGTGTGGTTTCCCAGTGCACCTTGCTTGAAGTGCCCTCCGCGTCAGGAGACTCTCCCCAGGTACAACCGCTCGACGCCAACTCGTGGGCTGCGTATGAAAAGGTGTATCAGGAGCTGTGTACGCAAGGGTACCGTACCCTGGGAGTGGCCTACCGGGAGGTACCCGAGCAGGCCGCCTACCATGCCGAGGATGAAGTCGAGATGACTCTGGTAGGAACCCTGGTTTTCTTAGATCCGCCGCGCGAGGACGCCGCTGCCGTGCTCGAGGCGCTACGGGCCGACGACATCCTGGTAAAGATCCTCACTGGAGACAACGAGCTGGTGGCTCGCCATATCTGCGAACAGGTTGGCCTGGACGGCGGAGAGATTGTTCTTGGTGACGAATTAGCGGGGATGACTGACACTGCCTTGCAGCAGGTAGCCGAGCGCACCACTATTTTCGCCCGGGTTTCACCGGCCCAGAAGAACCGGGTGATGCTGGCCCTAAAGGTGCGTGGGCACACGGTAGGCTTCCTGGGTGACGGCATCAACGACGCGCCCTCACTTCATGTCGCCGACGTGGGGATCTCGGTGGCCAGCGCGGTAGATGTAGCCCGAGACGCGGCTGAGATCATCTTGCTGGAGCGCAGCCTGAGTGTTCTCCATCGTGGGGTTCTGGAAGGGCGCAAGGCCTTCGGGAATGTCATGAAGTATCTGCTGATGGGAACCAGTTCCAACTTCGGCAACGTGGTGAGCATGGCCGGCGCCTCGGTCTTCCTGCCATTTCTGCCGATGCTGCCCATGCAGATATTGCTCAACAATTTCCTCTACAATGTTTCGCAAGTGACCATTCCAACCGATAACGTAGATGAGACGTTCATGCGCAAGCCCCATCACTGGGATATCTCGCTGATACGTGACTTCATGATTTTTATTGGGCCTATTAGCTCGATCTTCGACTTTCTCACCTTCTGGGTCATGCTTGCCGTACTGCATGCGTCACAGCCGCTGTTCCACACCGGCTGGTTTGTCGAGTCGCTGGCAACCCAGACACTGGTGCTCTTCGTCATCCGCACCGCCGGAAATCCATTTCAGAGCCGGCCCAGCCGTCCACTGGCGATCACTACGGTGGCCATCGTGCTGGTGGGGGCGCTGCTGCCCTACACGCCGCTGGCGAGTGTACTGGGCTTTACGCCACTGCCAGCCATCTACTTCCTCTTCCTGCTGGTCTTTATCGCCATCTATCTGCTGCTGGTGCAGGTGGGGAAGCAGTGGCTTATGGGGCGGCGTGACTACTAACTAGCCGGCGACGGCTTAGCCCGCGGACAGGAAGGAGAGTACGCTCTCGGTAAACGCCGGAGAGAGGACGATGGTGTAGTGGTTGGCGTCGGGAATCAGCACCAGCTGGCAGCCGGGTATGATATCCCGTACCCGCTCGGCCTCGTCGGCGGCCAGCAGGAAGCCACGGTCAGGAGCCAGAGTGCCCAGCGCGGCGCGGGTAATAAGGGTGGGCGCGGTGACGCGCGAGATGAGCACATCGGGATTGAGTGCCGTGTTGACCAGCAGCTCCTCTTCGATCGCTGCTTTGGGCACTCGCGTGCGTGCCGTGCCGTCGGGATGTACGTCGGCATCGTAGCGGTAATAGGCCTCCCAGAATGGATTCCACTGGTGCACCGGCGACTGCTTCCGCTCTGCCAGGTAGGCATCGAGTGAGGGATAGACCTGTCCCAACCTCTGAAGCGAAGAGCCGATTGCCTGAAGTGCATCAGCCGGCACGCGACCGGCCGCGTCCACAAGCACCAGCCTCTTCAGTCGCGTCGGGTGGGTAGCCCCCAGGAAATAGCCGATCTGGGCGCCCAGCGAATGGCCGACCACGTGTACCGCCGGCATGCCCAGCGCATCACAAAGCGAGAGTATATCATTGGCGTGGTAAGGAATGCCGAAGCCATGGGGCGGCTTCTCACTGAGTCCTCGTCCGCGCAGGTCGGGCGCGATGGCGTACCAGCCGTTCTCGGCAAGCACCGGCCCTAACTGTGCGAATTCTTGCGAACTTGCGGTCAGACCATGCAGCAGCAGCACAGCTCGCTCTGGGCCGTTAAATTCTCCCCAGGTCTGATAGTGGAGGTTGATACCGTTTACGGTGACGTCATGGGTAGGCATTGCGACATTCTCCTGATCAGCGGTTGTTTGATAAGTAGCGAGGACAATGCGAGGTCGTGGCTCATCCAGTATATCATTCACCGGCTAGCCCGATGCTATACTGGACAGCAAAACGGGACAGAGCAAAGTTGAGAACACATTGATGCAGGGAGTACAACAGTTGCGGACCCGATACGACGTGGTGGTGGTTGGTGGCGGCCACAATGGGCTGGTGGCGGCCAGTTACCTGGCCCGGGCCGGTCAGTCGGTCCTCGTGCTGGAGCGAAACCAGGACCTTGGCGGGGCGACTAGTTCGCACGCGATCTTTACTGGGATGCCGGCACGTCTATCTCGCTACTCTTATCTCGTCAGTCTTCTGCCGGCGTCCATCGTCCGCGACCTGGGACTGCGCTTCGCTCTCCGGCGGCGGGCGATTGCGTCCTGTACACCGTTTGAACGTGGCGGTGAGCCGGGTGCACTCATCCTCTCGAACCTGGATGAGCAGCGGTCGCGTGCTGCCGTAGAGGCGCTGGCCGGCTCGGCCGACTGGCACGGATACCTGGCGCTGCTCCAGCTGGAGCGGGCGTTTGCCGCCCTGGTCTGGCCCAGTCTGCTGCAGCCGCTTCGAACTCGGAAGCACTGGGAGAGCAGTCTCGGAGCCGGGTTGGCGCGAACCGCGTGGGAAGCGTTTGTCGAACGCCCACTGGGTGAGACCGTCGAGCGCCTTCTGCAAGATGATCTGCTACGCGGGCTGGTCTTCACCGACGCCAAGATTGGCCTCTTTACTCACCCTTATGACCAGACGTTGTTGCAGAACCGCTGTTTTATTTTCCACACCATCGGCAATGGTACCGGTGAGTGGCAGGTGCCGGTCGGAGGCATGGGCGCCCTGGTCGACGAGCTTTCTACCAGCGCTACCAAAGCTGGCGCTACCTTACTTACCAATGCTGAGGTAGAAGCGGTGCACCCCGACACTCCGCATCATGAGGTGGTCTTCAATTGCGATGGTCGTGAGCAGACAATTGCGGCCACGCGAGTGCTGGTAAACGCCGGACCGCAAGTGTTCGCGCGATTACTCGACATGCCGTATATCCCCAATGCGACTGACGAGGGCTCGGTAGCCAAGGTGAACATGCTGCTACGGAGGCTGCCTCGGCTAAGGGCGAGCCAGGTCGATCCACGCGAAGCTTTTGGCGGTACTTTCCACATCGATGAGGGTTACGACGCCATGCAGACCAGCTTTCGCCAGGCCGCTCTCGGCCGGCTGCCGGAGCCTGCGCCCGCGGAGATCTACTGCCATACGCTCACCGACGACAGTATTCTTGGCTCGGAGCTGCGAGCCGCCGGCTACCACACCCTGACGCTCTTTGGACTCGACGTGCCCTATCGGCTGTTCGAGCGAGATCCCGAGGGGCAGCGCACCCGGCTCCTGGAGAAGTACCTGGCGGGGATAAACCGGCTGCTGGCAGAGCCAATAGAGGAGTGCCTTGCCAAAGACGCAAACGGCAAACCATGTATCGAGATCAAGATACCCCAGGACCTGGAGCGCGAGCTATGCCTTAATCGGGGTAATATCTTTCACGGCGCTCTCTCCTGGTTCTTCACCGATGATGCCCGGCTAGCGGGCAGTTGGGGCGTGGAAACCGCCTACGAGCGTATCTACCAGTGTGGCGCATCGGCGATTCGGGGTGGCGCGGTCAGTGGACTTCCTGGTCACAACGCCGCCCGGAAAATCTTCGATGAATTAGGCATACTCTGGCAAGGTGAGTTATAGATCAGCCTAGGATCAAGTGATCAAGGCAGACCATGCGCTTGTCGCACCAGCCGGAAATACTCGTCCGCACGTACCGCCTGGTAGGGTGGAGTGAACCGTGCGACTATGCCGGCAACATCGCTTGGCGTAATTGTCCAGGCCAGAAGGCCGAGCGAGAGGAAGAGCGGAGACGTGCCATCCCAGAGCAGGCCGGCAAGCCCGAGCGCCCCAAGTACATCTTCGACGCTGGCCACTCCCTGGGTTATGGCCTGGGGAAGGTAGTCGTAGACTACACTGGTCTCGGTATAGGATTCATAGTTGAGCAGTATGCCCAGCGGCGAGATGTCTCTCAGGTAGGCGCCGGCTGAGGCTCGGTCCAGGGGTATCGACTTTCCAGCGGCGCGATTGAGTATCCAGATGACCTCAAGGCCGAGACGACTCATACAGCCGGCGGTCTGGTGAGTAAACGAGGAGAACGTGGTCTCAGGCCAGGCGCTGGGATAGCAGTAGCCGGCGCCGGACGGTCCCGCGATGAGGCAATCCTCTGGTGTGCGGGTGCGGAGATAGAAGTTGAGAAGAGTGGGCGCGAGATCGAGCGCAAGTGGATTGATGCTCCAATTGATCGGCACCTGGCCACGGCCGGGATCGTCCCACAGATACCGCATTCGATGCTGCATGTATTGCAGGTTATCCCCTTCGCTCAGCGTGAAAGTGACATAGATCTTGTTCTCCAGACGAGGCGACGAAGTGTGCGTACTGGAAATGGAGCTGGGGGCCGGCCGCCGCTCCGAGAAGGTGGTGAGGTTGGAGGAGTGATCGGCAGCCAGCACGTAGACGCTATGCGCGGATGTAAGCTCAGTACCGCTGAACTCGCCCGCGACATCACGAGGAAACCAACCAAGGTAGGGTGAGCACGGGGCAACATCCTGCAGAATGGCCTCGAAAAGGGTACGTTCTTCCGGCTGGTTGGGGTCAAGCCAGAAGACCATGGCGCGATGGGACACCGCGTAGTCCTGGAGCAGACCGCCATAAGGGGTGGGTGGCTCTCCCCGGGTGGGGCTGATGCCCACCAGTATGTCGTGGGCGCAGCGCGGCCAGAGAGTGGCAAACTGCCAGGTATAGGCCTGCAGCCGGCTGGAGAACTGGCCGCGTAGATCGACAAGTACCGGAAGCTGGTGGAGGTGTTCGCTCAGCTGGCCGGCAAGTGCCGGGCTGGCTGGAAGACCCTGCTCCAGTCCCGCTAGTGTCACCGCTACATTGATCGAATCCGGCATCGCAGGGTCATAGATGATCAGGCCTTTGACGACGTCAGGATGGCGATCAAGGAGGCCGGCCACTCCCTCATGGGTCAGGTACGGTCTGCCGAACTCCTGGAGCCAGATATCTTTGTCGTCTTGCTGGCCGTGCAGCAGATAGAGGCGGGGGTACGTGCGGTTGATCAAGCCTTGCAGAGCGGTGGCCAGTAGCTTCTCATCTCCGCGTAGGCCCTCCAACTGGAGTAGCTCGAGCTCTCGTGGTGCAGCGGCGTCCGATCTTAGACTATCCTGGTCGAGCATAGGATGCTCCCTCACGAACTGGCCGAAACTGTCTTCTTTCCAGGACATTGTACGCCAGCGTATTGGCAGCCCACAATTTTCATTCGCGCTTCGGTGTTGAGCAGGTCCAAGAGCTGGACCAAGCGCAACTCGACAATTCTCCTGTAACTTTCTCGACTGCATGCTGCTCTAATTGATTACCGGGCGCCGATGCGCCCTTGCCTCTTAGGGAGAACGTGGAATATGGCAAGCAAGATAGACTCATCAAGGGATCTTCAGCGATCTGCGGATACTGATTGGATTCCGGCAGGGCAGGGGCTGGAGCGCCGCTACGTCAGCGTCTGCGGATTTCAGATGAGCTATGTCATTGGTGGACACGGTGACTCGATCGTCCTCTTGCACGGTCTAGGCGCCGATAGTAGCACCTGGCGTAAGATTTTGCCGGAGCTAGCAAGGCATTATACGGTCTATGCTCTGGACATGTTTGGCTGTGGGCGATCGGATAAACCAGCGATTGCCTATACCATTGAAGCAATGGCCCATTATGTACGTTTCTTCATGGATGCGGTCGGTATTGAGCGCACCCATCTCATTGGGCATTCTCTAGGCGGTGGCATTGCCATGCAGACACTCTACTTCTCGGCGGAGCGCGTACAACGCGTGGTGCTTGTTGATAGTGGTGGTCTTGGTCATGACGTGCACTGGCTTTTACGTGTCAGCACACTGCCAGGCGCCCACCAGGTTATCGGCTTTATTTCCAATCCACGTACCGGTATCGCGGCTCTGGCCCGGAAACTGGAGCAATCGCGGCGAGGAAGCGGAAACACCGAGTATGAGTCCCTGATTCCGCTCATGCTCCAGCGCCTACATGAGCAGGAGACACGCCGCTCGTTTCTGCGCATGGTTCGTGCGGTTGGCGATTTCACTGGACAGACGGTGAGCGCTTTGCCTCTACTCCCCGAGCGTTCCGCTACACCCTTTTTGCTCATCTGGGGTGAGAAGGACGAGATCATTCCCGTATCTCACGCATATATTGCCTCAACCTACATTCCGCGCTCCGAGGTGGCGGTAATCCCAAACAGCTATCACCAGCCGCATGTCGAGTCGCCGGCGCGATTTTGCCAGCTCACTCTCGATTTCCTGCAAGCGCCACGATGGCCGGAAGACCAAGCTGCCGAAGCGACCTCCTCACGTATACCGCCTGCACCACAACCAAAACGCCACACCTGGCAGCGGATCGCCGCTGTTCTGGTTATCGTCACCAGTGTGCCGGCAGCCGTCACAATTTTTCTATCAGCCGGACAGCGTAAGCGGCTGCAGGCAGTCAAACCCGCCTGAACTCTTCCCTCACTCTTTGGAGAGGCAAATACTTGCCCAACGAACACTCCATTATGCTCGTGTGCGCTTAGGAGTCTGGCCCTATGGTCTCTTGAGAGATGTCTCCACAGGCGGAACATCTCGCTGGAGATGCTGCCTAGAAAGGCATGAATGACCAGCACCGCACTTTGGTCCCGATCATACCAGTCGGGACTTCGGAAAGGACCAGAAGACAATGTCTAAAAAGCCGGTTTTCCTGTATGTGGCCACCTACAATAGCGTGAATGACGCCAAAGCCGACTACGAGGCGACTAAAGAATTGTATAAGAGTGGTGTGATCGCCACCTACGACGCCGCCATCATCAATAAGGATGCCAGCGGCAAAGTGCACATTAGCAAGCACGAGAAGCCGACCCAGCACGGTGCCTGGACTGGTGCCGCTATCGGCGCCGTCGCTGGCCTCATTTTCCCACCCTCGATTGTCGTGGGCGCGGCGGTTGGAGCTGGAGTGGGCGCCCTGACCGGACACTTGTCTAAAGGTATGCCGCGCGATGATATGAAGAAGATTGGCACCTTGCTGGATACCAGCACGGCGGCGCTGGTCGTGCTGGGTGAATCGAGGTTGCAGGAGAAGTTGAAGCAGGCGGTCACCCGTGCCGTCCAGCAGTACGAGAGTCAGGTCGAGGTAGACCCCAAGGAGTTCGACAAAGACTTCGAAAATATGGTCAATCAGCTTGCGTCTAGCGGCAGCACTAGCACCAGCGCCGGTCCAAACGCCTAGTTGAGCTCCGTCGACTGTAGCCGGGCCGCTATCTCGAGCCATTCTCCTGAAGATGGCTGCCCGGCTCATCCTCTACAATCTTAAGGTTCCTCCTAAAGGTTCCTCGCCCGCTTTCCAGCAGAGACAATGTTCTCCGTTCTCCAAAACTTACCTAAGGATGGACATGCCACCCCCGGCGTTTGGTTCCTGTTTCAGCTAACCATGAATCTGCATTAGCTGAGCTCCGGATTGGCTGGTTGGCTAGTTCTCGCCCGGAGATTGTGATCATATTGTGAAAGTGTTACTTATTCTTGTGATGAGGGTGTTGGCGCCGGCGCCGTCTACTATCTGGCATGACACGGTGCTGCTAACGCCGTTCTCTTATCTAATGTGCCTGGTAGATTATTCTGAGACTGGTAGATTATTCGGGTGGACGCGTGCCGGAAGGATAGTGGAAGGGGTCAGCATGCAAGCAACGACGATACCGGCCGATTTTAAGCGTCGAAGAGAAGATGGCCCGCTCATTACCGGCCGAGGGTGCTTTGTGGACGATGTACGGCTGCCAGCTGGGCGGCCTGCCGCGCTCCACATGGCAGTGGTGCGCAGTCCGTGGGCTCATGCCGCCATCGCCAGTGTGCAGCTGGACGCCGCCAGGGCGCTGCCAGGGGTAGTCGCTGCGCTCTCCGGCGTTGATCTGGCTGGCGACCTTCACCCCCTGCCGGGTTCTCTGCCGTTACTGGGGATCAAGCAGCCGGAGCGCCGGCCGTTGGCGATCGGCAAGGTCCGGTATGTAGGCGAGCCGGTTGCAGTGGTTCTGGCCGAGCGGCCGGAGCTGGCCGAGGATGCGGTTGGCCTGGCCGAGGTCGACTACGATCCGCTACCCTCGGTGACTAATCCAGAAAGGGCGCTCGATCCGGCCGCGCCGCTGCTTTACGAGGACTTCAGTACCAATGCGGCGTTTGAGCTGCGTCAGGGTGGCGGCGATATTGAAGATGCCTTTGCCCGGGCCGATTACGTGGTGGAGTTGCGTCTGGTCAACCAGCGGATTGCCCCCAGCTCGCTTGAGCCGCGTGCCTGCCTCTTCGATTTCGATCTCGAGACCGGCCGGCTGATGGCCTGGGTCTCGTCGCAGGGGGTGTTCCGTATGCGCGAGGCTCTGGCCGGCGCTCTTGGCCTGGAGGCTAGCCGCATTCGGGTGATAAATGCCGACGTAGGCGGCGGGTTCGGTAGCAAGAGCGGCTTTGTCGGCGAGGAGATAGTAGCCGCGCTACTCTCGGTCAAATACGAGCGACCAGTCAAGTGGATCGAGAGCCGGAGCGAGAACCTGCAGGCCCAGACCCAGGGTCGTGGTCAGGTGAACTACGCGCGTGCCGCCTTCACAGGAGATGGTCGGCTGCTGGGACTCAAGGTCAGTACGGTGGCCGATCTCGGTGCTTTCCTGACCCCAATGACCGCTATGATCCCCAACAGCACCTCTCGCTTTCTGGCTGGCCTCTATCTCACCGCCGCCATAGATAGCCAGGTGATAGGCGCCTTTACCAACAAGGTCCCGACTGCTCCCTACCGTGGCATGGGCCGGCCAGAGGCGGCGTATATTCTGGAGCGCACCATGGATCGAATTGCTCTGGAGCTTGACCTTGATCCTGCCGAGGTGCGCCGCCGCAATTTTATACTGCCCGGTGCGTTCCCCTACCGGACTCCGACCGGTGTCACCTACGACAGCGGCAATTATCCTGCACTCCTTGACCGTGCGCTGGAGCTGGCCGATTACGCCGGCTGGCGCGAGCGCCAGCAAGAACGTCGCGCGTCTGGCCGGGGACCGCTGCTGGGCATAGGGCTTTCGACTTTTCTGGAGAGTACCGGGGGCGCCATGGGACCAAATCGTCCGGGTGTCCTGCAGGAGGCGGCAACTGTGCGAATCCGGCGCGACGGCTCTGTACTGGTGCAAAGCGGCGTAGCCGGCAACGGCCAGGGACACTTCACCGCGTTTGCCCAGCTGGCCGCCACCGCCTTTGGTCTGCCCAGTTCTAAGGTAGAGGTGCGTATGAACGACAGCGAGCTTCCCGCCTACGGTGTCGGCACCATAGGAAGCCGTACGCTCCAGACCGCCGGTTCGGCGGTCTGGCTGGCTGCCCAGGCTGCCCGGGAGAAAGCGCTTCAGGTGGCAGCAGGGCTGCTGGAGGTCCACCCTTCGGACCTGGAGACGGAAGGAGGAAGCGTATACGTGCGTGGAGCACCTGCTCGCTCGGTAGGTCTAGGAGAACTGGCTCGGCTGGCAGAAGAGCGGCCCGAGTTGATCGACCATGACCCGCCTAACCCGGCCAACGGAGCGCCGGTGGAGGGATTGGCCGCCTGGCGTGATTTTATTCCAACCGATGCGGCGTATGCTTCCGGCGCTCACGTGGCGGTGGTCGAGGTCGATCCTGAGACCGGCGAGATAGAGATCGAGAGCTATGTGGCGGTCGATGACTGCGGTCGTGTTCTGAATCCTTTCCTGGTCGAGGCGCAGGTGCAGGGTGGTGTCGCGCAAGGCATCGGGCAGGCCCTCTATGAAGAAGTAAAGTACGACGAGGAGAGTGGCGCGCTCCTGACCGGCACGTTGATGGATTATGTTTTGCCCAAGGCGGCGCAGATACCAGCTCTGGTCATGGATACGGTCGAAACGCCTTCACCACTCAATCCGCTAGGCGCCAAGGGTGTGGGTGAAGCCGGCTGCATCGCCGCTCCACCTGCCATAGTCAACGCCGTGTTGGATGCGCTCGCGCCACTGGGTATCAGGAGTATAGACATGCCGCTCACGCCGGAGAAAGTGTGGACGCTCGTGCAGGCGGCTCGGCAGAGCGGGCGGTAGTGAGTAGCCACGCTTCCAGTAAGCTGGGGAGCGCAATCAGTGTTGTACGAGAAAAGGAGAGTAGCTTGTGAGAACGATTGCCATCGAAGAACATTTCCTCTCTACGGGGTTCGCCGAGGTGATGAGGAGACAGGCGCCCAGCCAGCGAGGAGGATCGAACGATGCCTACATGGCCCAGCGAGAAGGGAAGCTAGCTGATCTTGGTGAGATTCGTTTGCAGGATATGGATGCCGCCGGCATCGACCTGCAGGTGATCTCTCACACCGCATCGATGATGCTGGGAGCCATTCCTGCTCCCGAAAGCCTGAGACTGGCGCAGCAGGCCAACGACCAACTGGCCGCTGCAGTTGCGGCTCATCCCACCCGTTTCGCCGGATTTGCAACCCTGCCGATGACCGATCCCGAAGCTGCTGCCGATGAGCTCGAGCGGGTGGTGCGCTCGGTTGGCTTCAAGGGGGCCCTGATCGACGGCACGACGGCTGGGAAGTTTCTGGACGATCCAGCGTTTCTGCCGATACTGGAGCGAGCGGTGGCGTTGGATGTGCCGATCTATCTGCATCCCGGCCTACCGCCTTCGCCGGTCTGGGAGGCCTATTATTCGGGTTTTGACCCCGCGGTAAACTTCTCTCTGGCCACGGCGGGTTGGGGCTGGCATTCCGAGGTGGGCATACATTCTCTGCGACTGATCCTGGCCGGCGTCTTCGATCGGTTTCCCAGCTTGCAGATCATCATCGGGCATATGGGAGAGATGCTGCCCTTCATGCTCGCCCGTGTCGACAACGTGATCACGCCGGTAGCCAGGCATCTACAGCATCCGGTGCCCGAGTACTTCTTGCACAACTTTCACATTACCACCAGCGGTTTCTTCACCGATCCACCGCTCTTGCTGGCTATGCAGATCATAGGAGCTGACCGGATCATCTTCTCGGTCGACTACCCCTATAGTACCAACCAGCAGGGACGAGTGTTTCTGGACGGTGCGTCCATCAGTCCAGACGATAAGGAGAAGATCAGCCATCTGAATGTCGAGCGACTACTCAGGCTCTAGCCAGACGTCCGACATCGCGGTGCACTCTCCGTGAAGAAGGTGCGCCGCGGGTCTTCTAGCGTCCGATATCTTTGTTGGCGAACCGCACCGAGGCCAGGGCCAGCGCCACGACCCCCACCGCCAGCACGCCCAACGTATCTCCCAGGGGCAGGCCGTGCAGGAGCGGCGTGCCGTAATAGTAAAAGGCGGAGAGTCGCTGGGTCGCATCCGGCCAGTGCAAATCTGGACCAAGGAAAGTGATGGCAAACCAGATCACCAGCAAGAAACTGAGCAGGCCCGTGTCTATTGCCGTGCTCAGCCAGCCGGAGAAGAGATAGCCCAGAGCCGCCACCAAGAGTCCCAGTGGGATAATGCTGAGGGTAGCCGCCGCCACGTGGCCGGCGTCCAGCTTGATACCGGTGGCGGCCGAGGCCAGCTCCGTCGCCGCCAGCGTCACCACCCCAATGATCACTGTGGCGGTGGTGAGGGCGGCAAAGCGGCCCAGCAGCACCTGCAGGCGGGGCTGCGGAGTGGCCAGCACCAGCTCCATCCGTCCGTCTTCTTCATCGGCGGACCAGCTACTCGCTTGAGTGACCGCAAAGGCCATCAACAACAGCGGCAGGAAGATGAAGAGCGCGCTCAGGAAGGTGGCATTGGTGTAGGTATCGCCCCCACCAAGCTTGGTGAGCAAATACTTCAATAGCGGCGAGCCCTTGTATATGGCGGCCAGCGTCTTCTCAACTTGCTCGACGATGATCACCATCCAGGCGGCAAACCCGGCAATACCCAGCGTCCACCAGAAGGTGGGCACTAGCAGCATCCCCAGGCTCCGGCTATAGACCGAGCGCAGCGACCAGGCGTTGGCTGGGAGCGCCCGCTCCGGAGAGACCGCGCGCTCGGGTGGCTGTAGCCAACGCGGCAGCGGCACCGTGCCGCCTACATCCCGTAG
>JBKQTH010000003.1:0-6964 GCA_052143275.1 Ktedonobacterales bacterium
ATCAGAGCAATCGCCACGATTATCAGAGCAATCAAAAAATAATTGCGATATGGTGCCAAGAAACTCACGGATAACCGCCTCTTTTCCTGGATACAGTCACGGCACGAGGTTGTAGCCCACTGGGACCACTGACAGAAAATCGGCCGATTTCAGAATAATGATAGCATCCCTATCCCAAACGCGCAATATGATCATACTTTTATATTTCTTTATATTAGAGCCCGAAACCTAAGGGAGACGATGGCTTTCGTCTTGCTTAAGGCTGCTATAACCCTACCCTATTGCATCCTTGGCAGTGTACGGTATACTGGCAAATACTGTACAGGCTTGCATAGAGAGATAGAGAGATAGGCACATCTCCCGGCTCCGGCCAACGCCTGGAGCGTTACTGGCTGCATCAGGAGGTACACAAGTAGACATATGCGAATCGAAGGCACCTACACCATGCCGACAACCATAGATCGTGTCTTCGCCGCGCTTCTAAGCCCCGATGTGTTACTGCGTATCATTCCCGGCTGTGAGCGACTGATCCAGCTTGGGCCCGCTACCTCTACGGGTAATCTCACTTTTGAGGCGCGGATACAGGGTGAGAACGGCAGCCCTGCCACCTTGACCTTGAAGACCGCGGGATTACGCCAGCCAGAGCACCTGCAGCTGGAGATAGCAGGATATGCGGCAGGCGGGCCGATCTCTGGTCAAGCTCTGATTGATCTCGTTGATCTGGTCGAGCAGGGAAATCACACGCTGGTCGCTTATGTACTGACGCTGGCAACACCAGGTATCAATCCCGCTGACTGTCAGGAAGCAATCTCCAAATTCTGCGGGCATCTTGCCGACCATCTCTATAGCGAACGAATGGAACGAGAAATAGTAGGCTCAAGTAGCGAAGCCGAGATAGCTCATGGAGAGCCTCCGGCAAAATCGGCGCAGATCCTCTACCAGGGACCGCATGGGCAAATCGTAGCGCTTCCGGGCCGCTGGTCGCTAGGCAAACTACGACCGGACAGCATCAGAATGTGGAGACAGCGTGCCCGCTGGATGGGCACCGGCATGCTGATCGGCATCAGCGTCTTCAGTATAGCCGCTATCCTGGTGCGCTGGCTTGGTGATCACGAGAACTGACATGGTGCTCCAAGAGGAGTTGCCGCAACCGCCCAGCTTCTCCAACTTGTGGATGATGTTAGCTATTTTCGGAGCAATTTTGCTGCGACTTTTGGTATAGTGAAGCGTTATACATAGCGGAGCGCTTTACATAGCATATACCCACTGCACCTATGACCGAGTTATGTCCTGATTTTGACGTGATCCGTCATTACTCTGTCACCCATCCACGTGGAAGGTGCCTACACGGCACGGAGCGCACACTTTGGGCGAGTCCAGCAACATCGTTGAACGCGTGAGAGACCACCTTGACATTGTCGAAGAGATCGGAGCTGTCGTTTCGCTCAAGAAATCCGGCAAGGCCTATAAGGGTCTCTGTCCCTTCCATGGTGAGCGAACCCCTTCCTTCTATGTATTCCCAGAGAAGGGCACATGGACCTGTTTTGGTTGCCATGAACATGGCGATGTCTTCACCTTTTTTGAGAAACATCAGAGCTTGGATTTCCGTGATGCTCTAGCTCTGCTAGCCGAACGCGCCGGCGTGCCATTCTCACCCGAGCGAAACGAGGATGAGCCTGCCTTCTCACCCGAGCACTCCGCCAAGCTACGCCTGCGCTCCCTCAACGAAGCTGCGGCGATTTGGTTTCATCATCAGTTGCTGCAATCCGGTGATGCCCAGTATGCTCGCACATACCTCGCCTCGCGCGGTGTCCAGAACGAGTCAATCACCCTGTGGCGGCTTGGTTATGCGCCCGACGGCGAGCGGCTCAGCCGCTATCTACAGGAACAAGGCTACTCACCCAGCGACCTGATAGAAGCCGGACTTTCCCGTGAGCGTGACAGTGCGCGCGGCGGGGGGCTCTATGATTATTTTCGTAATCGCTTGATCTTCCCCATACGTGATATCCAGGGCCGTACTATTGCTTTCGGCGGCCGGGAGCTTGGCAGTGGGCAGCCGAAATATCTGAATACGCCACAGACGCCCCTTTTTGATAAGAGCGCTACGCTCTACGGCCTGGACTTGGCCCGTGAGACTATCAAGCGGAATGACAAGGTTGTGATCGTCGAAGGCTACATGGATGTGATACTTCCGGCGCAGTCTGGCTACCGGAATGTCGTTGCCTGCATCGGCAGTGCCATCACCGAGAAGCATATTCGTCAGATTAAAAAGCTCACGCGCCGGGTAGCGTTGGCACTTGACCCTGACGCCGCCGGCAAATCAGCGACGGTCCGTGGCATTACCGTAGCACAACAGGCGTTCGATAAAGTTCTGGTGCCGGTGCCGGGAACAGTCGTGCGCTCCTCTCAAGATCGCCGAGGCGAACCCAGAGGCATGGTCCGCTTTGAGGAGCAAGTGGACGCAGAGATAACCGTTGTGCGTCTGCCGCCTCACGAAGACCCCGACGAGTTTGTACGCCGGGACCCTCCGGGCTGGCAACGGGCGGTAGACCAGGCGCAACCTCTGATTGACTTCCTTATCGAGACAGAGACCGCCGGGCTATCGCTTGATACACCTCAAGGCAAGATGGAGGCAGCCCAGCGATTACTCCCAGTCATTGCCGAAGTACGTAATCGGACTCTAGCCGACGAATATGTCGGACGGCTGGCGGCACGCATCCGGCTGGACAAGCTTGAGCTCCGCCGAGACCTGGTACTGGTGCGCCAACGCTTGGAACGCGAGTCGCGTCAGGTCACTCGCCAACACCAACGAGAGGAGGAGATTGACCAATCAGGCAATCCTGTCGAGGATTTGGGAGAAAAGTACTCCGAAAGTGGGCAAAATGGCCCTGGCACGTCGTATAGTGCGTCCGTCACCGCGCATAAGAAGCCGGCAATGACGGGGACAGCAGCTAGGTTTCTTGCCGAGGTCGAGCAGGAAGAACACATCCTTTGTTTGCTGCTCGAATACCCAACTGTGTGGTCAGATATCTTTGGTATCGTGGCGGAAGGCGATTTTGCCGGAACTGAGACTCGCGCCCTCTTCCAGGCGTTCGTCGCTGCCGTGCAAGTCACTCCATCTCTAGGTGCGCACCAGTTTCTTGAAGAATTGCCGCCCCTCCTCCAGGCGACGGCACAGCGAATCAGGTACGCATTGCCACCAGGCATGCCGCAGGATGGTAAAGGGATCGCCAAGGCTGCTACCAAATCTGCCTACCGGTTAAAGGATCTGCGCCTGAAAGAAGAGATTGTTGAACTTGAGTATCTCTTACGTGATGTCGAGGATTCTCTTGAACCTCCGGCGTCGCGAGAACTCATAAGGCAATTGGAACAGGTATTGATACAGAAACGCGCGATTGATGAGGCGCTGGGTTCCCTGAGCGGTTCCGCTGGCTCTCAGCTCCAGCGGGTAGCTCGCCTTCATCCACCGCGGCAGTAAGCGATCTAGATTAAAGCAGCCAAGGTCAATAGGTAGTAGCGGAGCAGTGGCGGCCACGAACCGACACAGTAAAATAGTATCGCCGGTACTCCTGCTGATCGAGACGCGTTGGCGCTGCTGGTTGGGGATGCTTGCTCCGTGGGATTGTGCCGTTTCAGGAGGGATTTCGCGAGATGGTCAGACGCGAACGAGGCGTGCGAGAGCGACAGCACATTCGATCTAAACTCGATGTGCTCATAGCAGAGTGGGGAAGTAATGCCGAAAGTCCGGCAGGCGGTGAGGGTGAGATAGCGGATACTCTCGACGAGCTCGATCAGGCGTCGCACCAATTGCCCGGAAGGCAACTGGTGGCGAATATGGTCGTAAGTCACCAGCCAAAGGCGCTGGTGGGAGAAATGCGTGGGGATTCCGGTCAGGATGTCGGGCTATGTCCGCCGATACCTTCGGTTTTCTCTGGCGTACCTGTCGCGGAACCGGACGACATCGCCCTTCTAGGCGACGACGATCCCTTCAGCGATATGTTGAAGGATGAGCCAATGACCCTTGACCCGCTTGACCCGTCCAAAGATATCTGGGGTGGCTCGGAATCGGAGGAGGAACTAGGCGCCAGCGGTAGCCACAAGTGGGACGAGCTTCGTGAGGGAGTGAGTGCACTAACGGCAGAACTAGAGAGTAATCTGGACGATCCAGTGCGCATGTATCTGCGCGAGATTGGGCGCGTACCGCTTCTCTCGGCCGCCGAGGAAGTCTTGCTGGCGAAGCGTATGGAGCGAGGCAAGATCGAACGGCAGAAACCACTTACGCAGCAGCATCTGCGTAGCATCTATGATGGTGAAGAAGCCCAGAGACGCCTCACTGAAGCCAACCTGCGGCTGGTTGTCAGTGTGGCCAAAAAGTACATTGGCCGTGGCATGAGCCTGTTGGACCTGATACAGGAGGGCAATATCGGCCTGATCCGTGCGGTAGAGAAGTTTGACTATACTAAAGGCTACAAGTTCTCTACCTACGCCACCTGGTGGATTCGCCAGGCCATTACCCGGGCAATCGCCGACCAGGCCCGCACGATTCGTATTCCCGTTCACATGGTTGAGACTATCAATCGCCTGATTCGTACCAGCCGGCGCCTGCTGCAGGAGCTTGGTCGCGAGCCGACTGCCGACGAAATCGCTGAAGAGATGATGATTTCAGCAGATAAAGTTCGCGAGATCATTAAGGTCAGCCAGGAGCCGGTCAGTCTAGAGACGCCGATCGGCGAGGAAGATGACAGTCACCTTGGTGACTTCATCGAAGACCACGCAGCTCTGGCTCCGGCAGAGGCTGCCAGCCATCAGCTTCTCAAGGAGCAGGTGAAGGACGCGCTGAACGGTCTGACTCAACGCGAACAGGAGGTTCTACGTCTGCGGTTTGGTCTCGATGATGGCCGCAGCCGCACTCTCGAGGAAGTCGGCAAAGAGTTCCGCGTCACTCGCGAGCGTATCCGCCAGATCGAAGCCAAGGCGCTTCGTAAGCTGCGCCATCCAAGCCGTAGCCGCCGCCTCAAAGATTACCTTGATTAGTCTCCGCATTTTCTGGACTCTTCTCCTCTTTTTACCAGACGCCCGGTGCAGGAGTAGCACCGGGCGTCTGGACTTTGCGCGGCTTGCATTCGTGCGGGCACGACCTACACATCGCTATACTAGAGAAGAACTAAGAACAAGGAGCAGACTATGATAAGCATCGGCATCCTGACCGCTAGCACCAAAGCGGCAATGGGCCAACGAGAAGATACTTCAGGTGATATCATTGCTGGTATGGTAACCGAACCGCCGCTGGATGCAGCTATTCGCGTCCGCCAGGTAGTGCCGGATGAGCGCGCCGCCATAGAGAGTGTCTTACGGCACTGGTCTGATGACCTCAATCTCCAGCTTATCCTAACTACCGGTGGGACCGGCCTTAGCCCTACCGATGTCACACCTGAGGCAACGCTAGCCGTCGTTGAGCGGCTGGTACCAGGACTCCCTGAGTCCATGCGGAGGGAGACTGTGAGATCGACACCTATGGCAATGTTGAGTCGTGCGGTCGCCGGGTGCCGCAATCAGACCCTTATCGTAAACCTTCCCGGAAGCCCGAGCGGCGTCCGCGAGTGCCTGTCGGTGATTCTGCCCGTATTGCCGCACGCAATAGACATCCTTACCGGACAGGTCACCGAGCACTGACTAGGAGCCAGGCGAGACCGGAACAGCAAATCAGAACGGGATAATTGAAAGTAGTGACCTTACAACGGCACAGGGCTTGCGACATTCTGCCTGCTGGCGGCGATCGGTACTGCAACAACACCAAGGCAACAGAAGAAGACCCACACAGCTAATGAGCATGCCGAGAGATAGAGGACTTACTATCTGGCATATTGCTGCGCTTGCCACCGCTGGAACCATAGGCACGCTCGCGGTGGCCAACTGGCTAAGCAATCTTGGGATTGGCGAACCGCCACCAGTGCTTGACGGCAAGAAGCGAAGCTATAGCTGGAACCTCGGGGAGATCGCCTATACCGTCAAAGGGCATGGTGAACCGCTCATCCTGATACACGGTATCTATGCCGGCGCGTCGTCCTACGAGTTCCGCCGAGTCTTCGATCCGCTTGCTCGTGATTTTCGGGTCTATGCTCTTGATCTACTGGGATTTGGTCACTCCGACCGCCCAGCTATCAACTATACGCCAGCAATCTACGTACAGCTAATCGGGGACTTCGTACGACAAGTGGTTGGAGGCGTGGACCAGCCCGTCTCCATATTGGCATCGTCACTTACCGCTGCGCTTACCATACGGGTCGCTTCCAGGAGCCCCGGACTATTTTCACGGCTTATTCTGATCGAGCCTACGGGCATCGAGAACCTGTCTGATGAGCAAGAATCGCTCGGACGCCGGTTAAGCCGCGTGCTACTCTCTTCGCCGCTCCTAGGGCAGACTATATATAACGTGATCTGCTCGCGTCCCAGCATTCGCTACCTGCTCCAGACACAGGTCTATGCCAATCCCAGTATGGTTAGCGACGACATGGTTGATATCTATCGCACGATGGCGCGCCAGCCGGGAGGGCGCTTTCCGGTCGCCGGCTTCATCTCCGGTAGTCTGAATACATCAGTTGCCGCGGAGTACTCACGGATCCGGCAACCCATTCTTCTCTGCTGGGGGAAAGACTCTCGACTTACACCGCTCGAGAACGCCTACTCTTTCCGGAGCGCCAATGCGCATGCCGATCTACGCATTTTCGATTGCGGCAGCATTCCACAGGATGAAGTGCCGGACGAGTTCACCAATGAAGTCAAAGAGTGGATGCGCACAGGTAGCAGATTCACCCGACGTACCTAAAACTACGGCTGCCTTCTGGTGGCTCTATAGGAAAATCGGGCGTATTCGCTTGGAGAGTGGCGGTACAGTTTGGTATGATAGCCCCGTTCACCTAACTAGTGAAAGGCAGCCCGCCAGGCTTATGTTACCGCCGTCTTA
>JBKQTH010000004.1:0-5109 GCA_052143275.1 Ktedonobacterales bacterium
ATTGCCGCAAAGCGCCGGAGCATTCTGGCGCGCTCAGTGCCCGTCATGCGGCCCCAGGGCCCCTCGTCGAAGGCTCTGCGAGCCGCCCTGACGGCGAAGTCCACATCGGCGTCATCCGCTTCGGGCAATACTGCCCACGTTTTCCCAGTATAGGGATTGATACTCTCGAAGGTGCGGCCCGATCGGGCGGCTACCCATTCGCCGCCGATGAGCATCTGATAGTGGCGTACTTCGCCGGCCACAACGGTCTGGACCACCGGCATCGGCGTCCCCTCCTTCGTTGGACGGTCATGATTTCCCGTGAGTGGTGAGAGCTGACTATCGCAACCGCAGACTAATGTTCAGTTACCGGGGAGCACCTCCTTCGCCACCGGCATGGCTGCGCCGGCAATAGCTGTGCTCTGAAAGGGGTGGAGCCGGCTGGATGGACCCGCCTTAGCGACCATGGACGGCAACTCATGCCCTACCACGGCGCGCAGTTGCGAATCACAGGCCAGCAACCCATGCAGATTGATACCCGTCTCGATTCCCATTTCATGGAGCATGTGCACCAGGTCCTCGGTCGAGATGTTACCGGTAGCGCCAGGTGCGAAGGGACAGCCGCCAATTCCGCCGAGCGAGGCATCGAAGGCCGTGATGCCCGCCTGTAGGCCGGCTAGTACGTTGGCCAGACCCATGTCCCGGGTATTGTGCAGATGAAGGCCCCAGCTCACCTCAGGAAAGCGCGCCTTGACCGCGGTAACCGTCTCCCAGATCTGGCGAGGGTTCGCCGCCCCGTCGGTGTCGGCCAGGGTGATCCGGCGAATGCCCAAGTCGACCAGCTTCCGCAGTACCAGGGTGGCGCGTTCTAGCGGCGTGCGACCCGTGAATGGACAGTGGAAGGCGGTGGCGAGCGTGACTTCGAAGGTGGACTCCAGGTAGTCGCTACTGGCCCAGGCGCAGACTTCGGCCAGATGGGCAAGGGATTCGTCGACCGTGCAATTCAGGTTGGCGAGATTATGCTTCTCGCTGGCAGACACGACCAGGTGGAGCTGCGTCACTCCAGCATCCAGTGCGCGCCGTGCTCCTCTCAGGTTGGGTACGAGTGCGCTATAGAGCACTCTGGGATCCTTGGGCAGCCCGGCTATCACCTCGGCGGCGTCGGCCAATTGCGGCACAACGTCAGGGCGCACAAACGAGGTGACTTCGATAGCGGTGACACCCGCGCGCACCAATCCCCGAACGATGCGAAGCTTCTCTCGCGTCGAGACAATACGATCTTCGTTCTGTAAGCCATCTCGGGTAACGACCTCCGTTACCTGCACATAAGTAGGGAGCTGCATAGCTTAGATGACTCCTTCACGTTGCAGCTGCTTCAACTGCTCCGGCGCGAGACCAAGTAGCCGGCTGTAGATCTCTTGATTGTCCGCGCCCAGCGACCGTCCGAGCCAGCGAGTCTCCCCAGGAGTTTCGCTGAGCTTGGGCACGATTCCAGGAAAGCGCACAGTTCTCGGCTCACTGGGAGCGATTTCGACTTGATGGGTCTCAATCATGCCACGAGCCAGGTAGTGAGGGTCGTTCGCGATATCCGACGCGTCGTAGATTGGCCCGGCGGGCACGCCGGCCTCGAGCATAACCGCCATCACCTCGTCGAGTGTACGCTCCGCCGTCCAGTCGCCAATGATCTGGTCGAGCAGCTCCTGATGTTCGGTGCGCCCGACGTTGTCCGCCAGGCTGGGATCCTCTGCCAGTTCGGGCCGGCCGATCGCCACCATGAGTCGCTTGAAGACCGCATCGGCATTTCCGCCTATGACCACCCACTTGCCGTCACGACAGGCGTAGGTATTCGAGGGCGTCAGACCCGGCAGCAGATTTCCGGACCGTTGGCGGATGATACCATAGCCGTCGAATTCGGGAAGGAGTGACTCGACCATGGCAAACACCGCTTCGTAGAGCGCAACGTCAACCACCTGGCCGTAGGCGGAGGGAGACTCATTCTCTGGTACTGGGTGCTGCCGTTGGCGTTCCCGGTGCAGCAAAGCCATCAGGGCGCCGATGGCACCAAAGAGGCCAGCCAATGAGTCGCCCAGGCTTACACCCACCCGCGTCGGGGGGCGATCCGGGTAACCGGTGAGGTAGCGGAGCCCGCCAATGGCCTCAGCGATGCCCCCGAAGCCCGGCCGGTCACGGTAAGGTCCGGTCTGGCCGTACCCGGAGATACGAACCACAATGACATCCGGGTTCATGGCCTTCATCGTCTCGAATCCCAGATTCCACTTCTCCAACGTTCCCGGTCGAAAGTTCTCCAGCACCACGTCCACCGAGGGGAGCAACCGGCGGATGATATCCTGCCCTGCCAGGGTGTGCAGGTCCAGGGTGATAGATTTCTTGTTGCGAGCTTGCAAAGACCAGAGCAGCGAGGTTTTGCCTTGCAGGAGGCGCCATTGGCGCAGCTCATCTCCTCGGCGCGGGCGTTCCACCTTGATGACTTCGGCGCCAAACTCGGCGAAGAGCCTGCCCACGTAGGGCGCGGCAATTAGATTGCCGAGCTCCAGTACTCGAAAGCCACTCAGTGGTCCACTCCGCGGTTCCATTGATCTGCCTCTCCCAACTTCTTGGCACCGAACCGAATCCTTGCCTAGAGGTAAGGAACAACGTTCGTTATGACGGATGTAACATATCCCGGACAGCCTGTCAACCTTGATTGGTATAATCAACCTATTTGTGGGCGTCATACCTCTCCAGTAGTTGGCAGGTTCACCTGCGATGGGCTCCTCACCTTGATTTTCTTCATCAAGATATTGTACGGTCATCAGAGCTAGGAAAACTAGGAGCCGGCCAGCCGGGGTGAGGAGCGTAGTAGCATGAGCCAATTCCTGACCGCTCGAGAAGCGGCGAGTGAGCTTGGAGTCAGCCTGGATACGCTATACGCCTATGTCAGCCGCGGATTGCTTCGCTCGGAGACCGGAGATCTCCAGAAGCGAAGCCGGCGGTATCCACGGGAGGATGTGGAGCGACTCAAGGAACACAAGGCTGACTATCGCCATCCCGACCGAGTAGCCGCCGGCACCATGCATGCCGGCATGCCAGTCATGGAATCGGCCATAACGATGCTGACCAGTGATCGTTTCTATTATCGTGGCTACGACGCGCTCGCCCTGGCCACGACCCACTCGGTGGAGCAGGTAGCTGCTTTGATCTGGACCGGAGAGTTCGAGGCTCCGCAACTTCAGTTATGGCGAACGCCTCCGGCAAGCATCCTAAGTCGCTACTATTGGCTTGGGTCCCAGCTGGGCGGCTTGATGTCTTCCCTGGACGCCCTACAGGTGTGCTTGCCACTGGCCGCACTTGACGACATAGCCGCCTACGACCTGCGGCCGGAGGCGGTCGCCCAAACCGGTGCCCGCATTCTGCAGCTACTGGCAACGGTTGCTGCGGGCACTGAGTGGGCAAACAACGGCATCGCCCGAACGATTCAACGAGGCTGGGTTCCCGCTGATGAGCGGGCGATATCGCTACTGACGGCGGCGCTCATCCTCTGCGCCGACCAGGAGCTCAACGTCACCAGCTTCACCGCCCGCTGCGTCGCTTCGGCGGGCGGTGCACCATATGCGGTCGTCAGCGCTGGACTATCAGCCCTGCAAGGAGTCAAGCATGCCGGACAAACCGAGCGGATCGAAGCGTTTCTACGCGAAACTGAGTCACCGGACGCCGTTCGTTCCTCGATTACGAGCGTCCTCAAACGCGGTGAGCCGGTACCGGGGTTTGGAGAAGTAGTGCCTGGATTTGGCCCGGTGTTTTACCCTGGAGGCGACCCACGGGGAAAACTTCTGCTGGCCCTCACCACCGAGCGCTATCCCCGGGCCGCTCCGGTACTGCTGGCACAGCGCGTAGTTGAGGAAACCTACGCTCTGCTGGGAGAGCATCCTACCATTTTCTTCGGGCTGGTTGTCCTTGCCCGCACGCTGGAATTACCGCCGAACGCCGCGATAACTCTCTTTGCAATTGGTCGCACCATGGGTTGGATTGGCCATGCTATCGAACAATATCAGGCGAATCAGGTGATTCGGCCCCGTGCCCGCTACATCGGTCGACCTCCGCAGCCGGCTTCATGAACGCGCCGTCGGTCTCGCCCGGGATATCCGGCCACACGGCAGGCACGCTCTAAACATCAGGCTACATTGTATGGGCCCTTACCGATCAGCCGACCAGTAATGGCCCATACGATGGCGTTCGACCCGGCGTTACAGCCCCAAACTAGCGTCCGATATCTTTGTTGGCGAACCGCACCGAGGCCAGGGCCA
Source organism: Ktedonobacterales bacterium (assembly GCA_052143275.1). Classification (GTDB taxonomy): domain Bacteria; phylum Chloroflexota; class Ktedonobacteria; order Ktedonobacterales; family JADMIN01; genus JAJPKE01. The sequence goes on from JBKQTH010000004.1 coordinate 4,284, forward strand.
GCGCCACGACCCCCACCGCCAGCACGCCCAGCGTATCACCCAGGGGCAGGCCGTGCAGGAGCGGCGTGCCGTAATAGTAAAAGGCGGAGAGTCGCTGCGTTACATCCGGCCAGTTCAATTCCGGACCAATGAAAGTGATGGCAAACCAGATCACCAGCAAGAAACTGAGCAGGCCGGTGTCTATCACCGTGCTCAGCCAGCCGGAGAAGAGATAGCCAATGGCCGCCACCAAGAGTCCCAGTGGGATAATGCTGAGGGTAGCCGCCGCCACGTTGCCGGCGTCCAGCTTGATACCGGTGGCGGCCGAGGCCAGCTCCGTCACCGCCAGCGTCACCACCCCAATGATCACCGTGGCGGTGGCCAGTGCCGCAAAGCGACCCAGCAGCACCCGTACGCGCGGCTGCGGCGCAGCCAGCACCAACTCCAGCTGTCCGTCTTCTTCATCGGCGGACCAGCTGTTGGCCTGGGTGACCGCAAAGGCCATCAACAGCAGCGGCAGGAAGATGAAGAGGGCACTCAGAAGGCTTTCGTTGGTGGCGGCATTGCCCCCACCTACCTTGGTTCCCAGATCCTTGAAAAGAGGCGAGCTGTTGTAGAGCCCCTGCAGATCGTGCTCGGTCTCCTGGAGGGCGAACACCATAAAGCCGGCCCACGCGGCAATACCCAGCGTCCACCAGAAGGTGGGAACCGCCATCCGGGCCAGGCTCCGGCTATAGACCGAGCGCAGCGACCAGGCGTTGGCTGGGAGCGCCCGCTCCGGAGAGACCGCGCGCTCGGGTGGCTGTAGCCAACGCGGCAGCGGCACCGTGCCGCCTACATCCCGTAG
>JBKQTH010000005.1:0-7064 GCA_052143275.1 Ktedonobacterales bacterium
GGCGCTGGTCGCCTCGCTGCCGCGCTTGGGATGGACGGCGTAATGGGTGAGCTGCTTCGTGCTGGCCACATGGACCAAGGCGAGGTGGCCCGCCTGCCGTACCCCGGTCTCATCGCTGTGCAGCACCTGCGTCCGCGAGAGCGCTGCCTTGATCTGGGCTTCCACGGGTTCCAAGGTGACTGCCGCCTGCTGCACCCACTCCACCAGGCTTCCCTGCGACAGTTCCGCCCCGAACACATCGGCCAGCAGGTCGCGGACCCGACCGTAGGGCACCAGCTGCTGCTCCACCAGATAGACACACAGGGCCCGCACACGCGGTCCATATTGGACCCGGCTCGGAGCGGCAGCAGGAAAGGTGCGAGCGGTCACCACCTGGCAGGCTGGACACTGGACGTGCAGCGCCTGATACTCCGTCTCCACGAGCCGGACAGCAGGCAACTCCTGCACCTTGCGCCGCTCGCGCAGGACCACCGGCGCCGCTGCTTCCAGCGGCTTCTGGCAGCCAGCGCACACCTTGCGCCGGTGCTCGACCACCTCGTCAGGTGTCGCCAGCAGCCGCAGCGTTTCCCCGCGATGCCCAATCTGCCCGCCCGGCTTCTTGCCGCTGCGCCGGCGTAGACTCTTCGTCTTGCGGGTCAGGCCGTCGCCGGACGGCGGCTTGCTGCTGTTATGGCTATCCTTGGCCAGCCGCGCCTGCAGTTCCTGCACACGCACCACCATCACCGTCAATTGCTCCCGCAGCACGGCGTTTTCGGCTTCCAATTCTGCGATCCGCTCCTCTAAAGTCATGCCTCCATCCTATACCCACAGCGCAACTCCGGCTGAACTGTCACCGCTCAGGTACGGGAGCGTAGTAGCAGTTATCATGTTCAGTGCCTTCTTTCGGGAGTTATCGCACCCAAGCAAAGTGCCAGGGTGACTATACATAATCTACCAACGAACGAGTGCAGGTTGCAAGGCTTGTTCGTGCTGTAAATCGATGCCTTTTCGCGTAGATATACAACAATTGTTGTAGGGTTTCCTCCACTTTCCCCCAATATCCAAAATGGATATGTCTACTGACTTATCTCTGAATTCGAGACAATGCTTCCGTTTGGAAAGTTATTGTAAGGGAGGGCTCGCGTGTACAGGTGTGGCACCCTGGTCAATTGAAAAAGTCGAGTCTTGAATACTCCTGTAATTGATTATTGACTTCGTACTTACGGGTGCTAAACTTCTAGCAAGGCGACGCACAGTAAATAGGAGAAACGAAGTGGACCGTGCAGTTATCTACACTAGGGTCAGCACCAAATCACAAGAAGACGGGTACAGTCTAGAGGCGCAGGAAGATGACGGGCGCAGGTATTGCGAGAAGCAAGGGTACTCGGTGGTAGCGGTTGACTCGGATATCTTTACTGGCTATGACTCTTTGGAAGAGCGGAACGGTATGCAGGATGCCATCCAGCGCTTTCGACGTGGTGAGGCAAACGTGCTAGTAATATGGAAGGTAGACCGGGCTGGACGCTTCGACATTGATAACTTGTTATTGCTTCGGGATGTGTCTGACGCTGGCGGTAGGCTGGAGTCGGTGGCAGAGGGCGCGATTGAGAACACACAACTAGGGCGGTTTATGTTGAATGTTCATTCATTCGTGGCTGGCAGTGAGCGAGACGACATCATAAAGCGTACACAAAGGGGGATAACCGGGCGAATCGAGAGCGGGCGTATTCTGGTCGGCAATGTACCTCTCTATGGGTATCGTTTTGTGGGCGAGCGAAAAGACACATACGAGATAGATTCTGAGTCCGGCTCGGTAGTCCAGGATATTTACGATAAGGCCGATCTGGGCTGGTCAACACGGCACATCGCCAGGTATCTGAACGAGCAAGGCATTCCTACACCGTCCAAACTACTGAAGCTACGCGGTGAACTCCCAGGTAAAAGGCAACTGGCGGAGGTCTGGTCTCGTCAGTCGGTCCTGCAAATTCTTCAGAGTCCAAGTTACGAGGGGAAGCACATTGCACGACGGCACGAAAAATTAAAGACGAAGGTCAGACTGGAGAATGGACGCCAGAAAACTACGAAGCGTACCCGGATACGGCCAGAGACAGATGAGCGGTGTGTGACCTTTGCTATCCCGCCCCTTGTGAGTCCTGAGGTATGGGAGAGAGTCCAGCTAAAAGTGAAAGGCCGTCAACTATCACGCAATGGGGTGACCGACGAGCCGTTGCTGAACAAGGGTTTTGCCATCTGTGGTGTGTGTGGTGCCAGGATGTCTACAAAGCGAAACGGCTGGGGGAACCGCGTCTACATGTGCTCCCACAGGGCTACCACAGAACTGGATGCCAGCAAAGTTTGCCCAGGTAAGAACTTTACGGTGCTTGCAAGTAAGGTAGACGAAGACACCTGGAACCGGGTGAAGGAACTCATACGCGACAACGAACGATTCCAGCGTCTGATAAAGGGCAAGTCCGCTAAATTGGAGGAACAGCACGCAGAGGCTGTACAAAAGGCAGGGGTGGTAGCCAGGGAACTCGCGGACATGAGGGCCAAGCAGGCGATGGTGTACGAGCGTATGACCAGAGAGACGGACGATACCATCTACGCCATGCACCGCACAGAACTCCAAAGGCTGAACGAGAGCATAGTTGAACTGGAAAAGCGCGCAGATGAGGCGCAGACCACCGCAAAAGCGTCACAAGTCAGGCAGGATGGTCATAGAAGGCTGGTGGAGGCAATAGAAGAAGCCATAGCCCACTATAAGGCTGGCACCCACCCCAACCAGAGCAAGATAAACCCGGAAGTGCTGACCATCCTCCACGACGAAACCGAAGAGATAGCGCTTGATTATCTAGGTCGAGAAGAGAAGCGGAGTGTTCTACGGGTGCTAGATGTGAAGGTGCCGATGTACCCCGTAAACTCCGATTTCGTTAGGAATCATGATCGACGCTGGGACCTTCACTTCTCTGACGGTGCTCTTCGGACAGTAACCGCCAGAGGACCTTCCCGCTTCCTGAGTGTGGCAGAGTATCAACAAACTCGACATACCGTGGATACTTGTACGCCGCCATCTCTGCTTTGGACCACTCGATAATCTCCTCCGGCGTCGTCCGGCCACGATAGGCTTCACGCAATATGATTAGGGCCTTCACCGATTCGCCGCGCCGGGCGTCGGGTATCCCAATGACGCAGGCCTCCTGCACAGCAGGGTGCTTATACAACAGCGTCTCTACCTCGGCCGGCCAGACTTTGAATCCCGAGGCGTTGATCATGCGCTTCAGGCGGTCAACATGGAAGAAGTAACCCTCATCATCAAAGTGGCCGAGATCGCCGGTGCGGAAGAACTGCTTGCCATCCAATGTAACAAATGCCTGCCTGGTATCCTCAGGCCTGTTCCAATAACCTTTGAAGACCTGCGGCCCAGACAGAATGATCTCGCCGTCCTGGTTCGGCCCCAACTCTTCCAGTGTGCCCGGGTCGATCACCCGAGCGTCCATATCGAAGACCGGTATGCCGAGGCATTGCAGCTTGGGACGATCAGAAGGGTTGATATGGCTCTGCGCCATGGTCTCCGAGAGGCCATAGCCCTCGACATAGTGTAGACCGGTCATCTCAAGCAGCTGGCCGCCTATGGCCGCCGGCAGAGGCGCTCCGCCTCCTCCGATGGCTTCCAGAGTGTGGAGATCATATTCCCCAATTCGGGGGTTTGCCAGAAAGTCGACCATCATGGTGCTTATATTGGTCCAGCCGGTACAACCGTAGCGCTGTATCAGGTACGCGGCAGTGTCGCGATTCCAGCGAGTCATCAGTACTGTGGTGGAGCCAAGATAGATTGGAGCATTCATGCTGCCCTGCATACCGGTCACGTGAAAGAGAGGCAAAGTGGCCAGAACGACGCTCTCCGAAGTGCCCCGGGTCCAGACTGCGCCGCCGACGACATTGGCCATGGCGCTTCGGTGAGTGTGCATACATCCCTTGGGCTCGCCGGTGGTGCCTGAAGTATAGACCAGGAGCGCAAGATCTCCGGCAGTCGCTACCAGCAGCCCTGGAGCCAGGTTCTCCGAGAGGGCATCCGCCCAGAGGGTCACACCCGCATCGTCGATTCGGCGACGACGTTCACTGACAACCTCTGGGATGGCAATCTCTATAGAGTCCCCGGCATAATCCGAATAGGCGGCAACTATTATCCGGCGGAGCGCGCCCTCCAGCACGAGCGGAGCGAGCTGGGGGTAGAGATCCTGTGAAGTAAAGGCAATACTGGCCTGGCTATCTTGGGCGTAATAGCGTAGCTCATTCGTGACATTCAGGGCATTGAGCGGCACCACAACAGCATTGGCGCGCAAAATCGCGTAGTAGGCAACGATGAATTGTGGACAATTGTGCATGTAGAGCAGCACACGGTCACCCTGGAGTACGCCAAGCCGTCTCAGGTAGCCGGACATCAGGTTCACCTGGTCGAGCAGCTCGGAGTAGCTGAGTTCCTGCCCATAGTAAGCAATTGCCGTCTTAGCAGGGTAACGGGTTGCCGCCACCTCCAAATTGTAGTAGAGGGTTGTTTCAGGCACAGTCAGCGTGCGAGGTACTCGCTCGGGCCAGTAAGCAAAATGCAGATCCGACATGAGAATTCCACCTGCTTTCACTCGCAAAGAAGTAGGCCCAGAAGCCACTACGTGCCCACCCGGGAAGAGAATCCCAGATGGGCACATTGCTTACATGTCAACAGAACGAAGCAGTGTCATACCGTCATCAGAAATTCGACACCTTGGCGGCAGCGCCGGTGAAATCAGGGGTGAGCGGTGAGATATTGCCCACTGCGGTGGCGCTGATAGAGAAGATGCGGTTGTCCCGTGAAGGTACGCGCTGGTTGGGCGCCGAGCCATAGTGCAATGTCGGCAGCAGTCCACCAACACTCACCGATCCGAGGGAATTGAAGGCCTTCAGCAGTCCAGCGCGTGAAAGATCACCATCCTGGATGGCCTTGGTCAAGATCGCATCGGTGACTATGGCTTCGGCATAGCCGAACTCGAAGAAGCCATTTGGCCCCTGGCCCGGATTATACTGCTGTATGTCTTTCAGCATCTCGACCATGCCCGGCTGCGTGGTGTCGCCCCAGAGCGCTCCCTGGCCCACCACCCAGGCGTGTGCCGCGAGGAGCTCAGAGAGACCAGGGACTGCCATGAGCTGGGTGGCAAACGCCGGACTCTGCAGAATCCACTGGGGAGTGTAACCCAGAGCGGCGGCCGTGGCGATAATGCCTGCCGCCGCCGCCGGTACAGCGGTAAGGAAGACATATTGGGCACCGGTCGCCTTAATCTGTGCCGCCGGCGCGACGAACGTCGTGTCGGTTTCGTTGTAGGTGGCCTCTCCTACATTGTCCATGTGGTAATAGGAGACAGCTTCATTATAGCCGGTCAGCCCATCCTGGCCATAGCTGTCGTTCTGATAGATGATGGCAGTCTTCGGGTTCTTGATTCCCAACTGATTGACGACATAGTCGAAGGCATTTTCCACCTGCAGCCGGTAGGGCGTGCCTACCAGGACCATGTATTGCTCGCGGGCCAGATAAGAATCCAGCGTGGCTGCGGAGACCAGCACCTTATCACGAGTGGCCAGAGGTACGATTGCCGCAGTAGTCGGCGTGCCCAGGCTCTCGGCAAACATAGCCACGTTGTTTACAATCTCATTGTAGCCCTCGACCTCGAGCGTAGGATCATACTGCGAATCTTTCTCATCCAGCACTATTTTGTAGCCATCAATACCACCATTGGCATTGACCGCATCGAAGTAGGTCTCGATGCCTTGCGTCAGCGGTATACCGATCGGCGCCGCCACCGGCCCCGAGAGTGGCGTGAGAACGCCGAGAGTGATGGTCTTCGTGGAAAGATTCACGCCGGGACCGCCTGTGATCCCGCTTGAAGCACCTCCAGAGCCACAACCCGCGACGAACAGACTAAGCATTGCCACTACACCGAGCGCGCTCATTGCGCGGACGCGAAGCGCCGTATGTGTCGCCATGAATTCCTCCTATTGAAATAGCTCATCAGTGAGTAAAGCTGATCGGCGCCACTAGCTGGCATATCCGACCTCGTTGTCTAATGGGCATCCGAATGCCGTGGAAGCGTCGTTCGGTCCACATCGAACGAGGACACTTGTTCCGCTAGCTCCGTGGACTGGAGCGTTTCACCTCCCTCATTCCGGTCATCGAAGCGCCGAATCACGACCTGGAGCCGGCGAATGAGACCAATAATGCCTGCTGGTTCGAAGAGCAGGAAGACGATAATAAGCAGACCATAGATGATGGCGCTCAAATTGCCGCTCGAAATACCCGTTGAGCTCGCGCTCTGAGGTAGAATTGAAAACGTTTCGAGCGCCTGGGGCAAGGCAAAGACGAAGACAGCGCCCAGAATTGAGCCCCATACGCTGGCGACTCCGCCGATGAGCGTAGCGGCTACAAACTGAATGGAGAGCGTGAGGGACCAGTAGCTGGGTTGGGCGTAGCCGATATACGAGGCCAATAGAGCGCCCGAGATGCCGGCGATGAAGGATGAGAGGACAAACGCGCCCATTTTGGTCGTGAAGAGGTTGACGCCTATGATCGCGGCGCCTGCCTCATTGTCTCGCACGGCGGCAAAGGCGCGCCCGGCACGCGAGCGAGCCAGGTTCGCTATAAATATCGCCGACACAGCCAGGATCAGCAGCGCCAGCAGAAAGTAGCACTGATTCGATGTCAACTGGATGCCGAGAATGGTGCCTGGGGTCGCAAACGAGAAATCGCCGATAGCCGGCGCCGGAAACGCGCGGCCCTCTGGTCCCCCAGTAAGCGTACTGGCATTGGTAAACAGATATTGGCCGATGAAAATTAAGGCCAGGGTCACGATGCCCAGGTAGAAGCCCTTGAGCCTGAGCGCCGTAGGACCGATAAGTGCTCCGACGAGAGCCGCGGCAACACCAGCCGCCGGAAGCCAGATGAGAAATGAGAGATTCAATCCCACGGGATTAAACGCGTTAGGTGGACCAACTGGCGCAGGATCACCCAGCCAGGCGGAGGTGTATGCCCCAATTGCCATAAAGAAGGCGATACCTAG
>JBKQTH010000006.1:0-4418 GCA_052143275.1 Ktedonobacterales bacterium
GGCAGCGGACCGTCCGCCGGCCAGGCGCCAGGCCGAATAACGCGCACCAGCCGCGAGGATGGCAGTGGCAGTGAGGAGATCATAATGAGCACTGATAGGCGCAGGTACCGGCTGCTCCACTTCGGCCCGGGGTTGGTAGGCCGTGAGTTCGCCCGGCAGCTTTTGGATGTGAGCCGGCGCCGGCACATACCATTCCAACTTTCGATTGATTACAGCGGGTTCTTTGGTTCCAGTGGAGGCGGCATCGTCTCGGGAGGTGGCCACCTCTCATGGGTGGAACTGGAACGGTTCCTGGGTATTACCAGTGGTCCGGCTAACCGTTCCGGACGATCCAGTAGCATCGGCTTGCTTGCCGCCGCCGAAGCGATCGGGCTGATATCGGTTGCGGACCCTATGGCACTGCTGGCTGACGCAGGCACCGGTTGGGGATCGTGGAGCGATACCTTCATCGTGGATACCTCGACGGGCGATGCCCTGTACCCATTTATGGCGGAGGCCCTCTCCCGTGGGGCCAGTCTGGTCGTGGCCAACAAGAAGCTTTTGGCCGGCTGTACGGCGGAGGAATTTCGACTGTTGTCCCAGTATGGTCCGCGGCGTCTCCGCTGTGAGGCCACTGTGGGTGCCGGCCTGCCGGTCATCAGCACGCTGCACGCGCTCTTGGCATCCGGCGACGAGATTCTGCAGATCTGGGGATGCATGAGCGGAACACTGGGCCACATTTGCAGCTCACTGGAGCGTGGAACGCCATTTTCGGCGGCGGTGCTGCAGGCCAGGGAGCAGGGGTTTACCGAGCCCGATCCACGGGCTGACCTCTCCGGCCAGGACGTCGCCCGGAAGGCGCTTATTCTCGCTCGTCTCTCGGGCCAGGCCCTCGAGTTCAGCCAGGTTGCCGTCGAAGCGCTCTATCCCATCGATATGGCTCACCTGCCGACCGAGGCGTTCATGGCGCGGCTGGCTGAGCTTGACCCGGTTTACGCCGCCAGAATGCAGCAGGCCCAGTCTCGCGGTAACACGCTGCGCTATGTGGCCCGGGTAACTCGCTTGGGCTGCAGCGTCGGGCTGTTGGAGGTTGCCCGTGGGGACGGTGGCTTCGGAGGTCTGTCGGGTCCGGAGAATCGGATTGAGTTTAGGACGAGACGGTATCTGGACCATCCGCTCATCATACAGGGACCGGGAGCGGGACCGCAAGTCACTGCGGCGGGCGTTCTCGCGGATTTGCTGGCGGCGGCCGGTGCGTTCTAGTCTTCATATAGTCACGAGCTACGCGATCACCGCAACTGACCATCACCAAATGGGTACTACCCGCATCGCTACCGTCGATCACCCGTGGACTCGCCCGGCGTCGAGCGGCAGTTCCCACGTTTCCCCAACGAGGTCCTGCCCAAAGCTGTGATGCGGCTCCTGCACCACAAGCTGGAAGCCGGCTTTCTGGTAGAGGTGTCGCGCGGCCACGAGCACGCTATTGGTCCAGAGTACCAGTGTATGGTAGTCGCGCCGCCGCGCAAAGCGGATGCACTCCTCGATGAGATGGGCGCCCAGGCCCCGCCCGCGTGCCTTCGGATCGACCAGTAGCAGCCGCAGTTTGGCGACCTCCTTGTCCTCCGTATGCACAACGAAGACGCAGCCGACGATCTCACCGCCAGTTTCAGCGATCCAGCAGCGGTCGCGGTCGGAATCGAAGTTCGTGATGAAATCGGCGACAACCTTGGCCACCAGTGCCTCAAACTGCTCATTCCAGCCATACTCTTTTGCATAGACGAGTCCATGCTGCTGGACCACCCACCCCATGTCTCCGGGTTCGGGTGGCCGCAGTATGAAGGGCTCGGAGTACTTGAGTCTCGTATGAAACACGTCCTCAATGGTCTGCATCGCCTCGAGTAGGCGACACTGGTCCGCATCGCTGAGCTCTCGCAGCATTTCGGCGATCTCCTCGCGTGAGCGCTGATTGAGAACCTGGAAGGCCCGCTGGCCCTCCACTGTCAGGCGGAGGAGTCGCTGGCGGCCGTCGGTCTCGGAGCGGACCTTTTCCAGCAAGCCGTGCTGCTCAAATCGGCCGAGGATACGGCTGAGATACCCGGCGTCAAGTCCCAGTTCGCGACCGAGATCAGAGGCAGTAAGATCATCTCGCTCCGCCAGCTCAAAGATGATTCGAGCTTCGGTGAGCGGGTAGGGAGTGTGTAGAAGTCCCTCACGCAGCACACCGATCTGCCGGGTAAATGAGCGATTGAAGCGACGAACCGCCCGTACTCGCTCCTCGAGAACATCATCCAGCATACCCAGTCCCTCCTTTCTTATCTTATATGTGACTATGTAGACTATTTTGTTGACTTTGTCAAGCACTTCGGCGCCTTCCGTCACACGTTGGCGATGGGGCGATTCGTGGCGGTGCCGGTTCTGGCCTGTGGTCTCCATCCAGGGGAAGAGGATTGCGCGAAAGCGCGGCAGTGTGAACCAAAACGTGGCGCCCGAGCCGAGCGTGACGGAGGGCGCCGGTACGGCACTGGCGAGCATACCTACACCGAAGCGTACAATACAGAGAGGACTGTTGGCGCCGGGTTCTCGGGCCAAAATAGGCCACGATGGGCACAGCCTACCCAGGCATGTCGGGGAAACCCTCGAGAAAGACAGTTTCGACATGACAGAGAGTGCTTCAGTGAATGTGTCGGTAGGCATGCTGCTGTTTCCGCGTTTTACCTTGCTCGACCTGGCCGGCCCCTATGACGTCTTCAGCCGGATGCCGCAAGCGCGGGTGCAGCTGGTCGCCTCCACTCTTGAACCCATCCGTACCGAGAAGGGAGTTGCGCTCACTCCGGATGCGGCTTTCGACGGCGCGCCGGCCTTTGACCTGCTGTTTGTCCCTGGTGGTCCGGGCCAGCAGCTGGTGATGGAGGAGAGTAGTTTCCTGGACTTTTTAAGAGAACGAGCCCAGACGGCACGGCTACTCACCTCGGTCTGTACCGGCTCGCTCATTCTCGGCGCCGCGGGCTTGCTGCAAGGGTATCGTGCCACTACTCACTGGCGCTATCTGGATCTGCTCCGCTTACTGGGTGCAGAGCCGGTGGCCGAGCGAGTGGTGGTGGACCGCAACCGGGTCACCGGAGCCGGCGTTTCAGCGGGGATTGATCTGGCGCTGTCGGTGGTGTCGATACTCTCAGGCGAGCGGGTGGCGCAGTCCATTCAGCTCGGCATCGAGTACGATCCACAGCCGCCCTTCGCCGCCGGATCGCCTAAGAGCGCCGAACCCGAGCTGGTGGCGAGTGTCTCTGCATCGCTGGATAGGCTCTATCAGCGGCGACGCGAGCAAATTGAGCGGATCCTCCAGCAAGCCAAGACGAAGCAGTGATGGCACGGCTCTTTCATGGTGCACCTGGTGAGGGATGCGGTTACAATACGGGTCCCCGAATTTTAGATGGATGTTAGAGTTGCGCGTTGCGGAAATTGCGCCAGAGCCGCTCGGCGATGTGCCTTCCGTCGTAGACCAGGCCGTAACGCGCCACATAGTGGCAGATGTTCTCGATATCGCGTGTCAGCAGAGCGGAGGCGCTCCCGTTGAAACGCGGATCGACGGCTTGGGGAAAGTCGATGATCTTCGCCTGACCCTGCCAGTAAAGCACGTTGTAGGCTGAGAGATCGCCGTGCACATAGTTGTGGGCCAGCCAGAGTTCGATATTGTGGAGCAGGCCGTCGAAGACGGCGCGAGCCTGCTCACGGGATAGTTCGCTGCTCTCCAGGGAGGGAGCCGCCTGTTCCATGTCGCCGAAGTACTCCATGAGGATGGCGTTCTGGGTGTGGGAAATCGGTCGGGGAACGTCGGCGCCCGCACGAGAGAGAGCCGTCAGCGCCTCAAACTCGTGTTCGACCCACATGGCGAACTGCATCTGCCGGCCGAAACGACTCTTCTTTTGGACCGCGCGGCGTACCTGTCCGTTGGTGATGACCCGCCCCTCCTGATAGATCGCGTCGTTTTTGAAGCCGCGATGAGTACGCGGGCGATAGATCTTGGCCGCCAACAGTTCCGCTCCGGTTGCGGGATGCGCATGGCAGCAATAGACGGTTGCTTCTTTGCCACTCTTTACCGGATAGAGTGGCTCGGTGATCAGGCCTTCGGCGAAGAAGTAATCGAGGGCTATCTGAACGGGATCGGCCTCTGCGAGTATCGTCTCTTCTTCCAGTTCGTCCATTGCACGAAGCTGTTTGTGTTTTGACATGCTCGGTGTCTGCTCCTAATACCGGGAACTACCATTAATGGGTTCAGCACGACAACCAACAAGTGAGTGTTTGGCATAGAGCACCTCTTCTTTCGCTAGCCAGACAAGAGCCGCCAGGGCAGGCGGAGAACGCGTATCGGACGTCGTGTAGACCGTGCAGACAGAAAAAAGGGCCGCCGGCATGATGCGGGAACATCATTCCGGCGGCCC
>JBKQTH010000007.1:0-5632 GCA_052143275.1 Ktedonobacterales bacterium
GCATATTGCAACCGACTAACAAGCTATGCAGTATAGTTGAGCAAAACGTCTGCAAACGTTCCACCCATTCACCCACGCCGGTTGACGAGACAACTCGGCGGGCGGTTGGAGTACGGCCAACCGTTGATTCTGCAATTTGAAAGTTGATACTGCATGCGTCTCTTTCGCTTCGATGCCGGAGTCGGCAGGCCCATTCAGCAATTCGGCAGCACCCAGCTAGTGCTGTCACCAATACTGCGCACAACCGACGAGCTGCAGATTGTCTGTATGCATCTAGAACCTTCCGGTGTCGTTGGCTTCCACCAGGCCCAGCCCGCACAGCTATTTCTTGTCGTACAAGGAGAAGGATGGGTTCGCGGAGCCGATCTGTCGGAGCCAGTGACTATCCATGCCGGACAGGCAGCCTTCTGGGAGAGCGGCGAGTGGCACGGCGCCGGTAGTGACAACGGTATGATGGCAATCGTCGTCGAAGGTGAGGGGCTCGATCCCAGCCAGCTCATACCCGAAGTGTTGCCGTGAATTCGTCAACGATACTACATTAGTAAACTAGCATATCCAGATGACGCAAGAAATTGCGTCGACAAGCTGTTAGTCTCATGCCTCGAGCTTCGATGCACAGATCATATCAGGCTGTACCGTACGGTTTTCTGACCATGAGATAAGCGTGGTACACTGCATACCAAACGCGCCGGTGCTGAGTTGCACATGCATCCGAGGTGGCAGCGTGGCGACTTTACTATGCCCCATTATGATTGGCCGTGCACAGCCTAGTGCGGTGCTGAGTCGGTATCTTGAGCTTGCCGATACAGGTCACGGCCATACCTTGCTCATCGCCGGTGAAGCTGGCATCGGCAAATCTCGTTTTGCCACCGAGGCCAAGGTACGCGCGCATGCGCGCGGCATGCAAGCTGCGCAAGGAAATTGCTTTGAGTCCGACCGGGCCGTTCCTTATGCGCCTCTGATTGACCTGTTGCGCGACTTGCTAAGCAATCGTTCATCTTCAGGCATTGCTGAATTGTTAGGGACAGCTGCGCCCGAACTGGTCAAATTGTCGCCAGAAGTCAACGCTCGATTGCCAGGCGTTGTGCCAGCGCCAACGGCCACACCCGAACAGGAGAAGCGCCGACTCTTTCATGCGCTGACCCAGACCCTCATCCAGGTTGCACAGGATCGGCCCCTACTCCTGGTGATCGAGGATATACACTGGTGTGATGATAACACGCTCGATTTTTTGCTGTCTTGGGCACGGTTGACCGCGACCTACCCGGTATTAGTCATGCTGACGTTTCGCAGCGATGAGATCCAAGACAGCTTGAGCCGATTTCTGGCGACGATGGCGCGCCTTCGTATCGCTACTGAAATTGAGTTAGAGCGTCTAAACGCCAGTGAAGTAGATGAGATGCTACGGGCGATGTTTGCACTCCCTGGCCCAATTCAGGTGGAGTTCTTGCATCAACTCTATGGATTAAGCGAAGGCAACCCATTCTTCACGGAAGAGATCATCAATGCCCTAATCGCATCTGGCGAAATAACTATTACCAGCGGCCGGTGGGACCCCAAGCCAACGAACGAGATACGTCTTCCACGTAGCATTCGTGATGCAGTACTCCGGCGAAGCAAGCAGCTTAGTTCCTCGGCACACGATCTGCTGGCATTGGCCGCCGTAGCAGGACGACGCTTCGATTTTACCCTTCTCGAGGCGCTGACTGGACATGATGAAGCACAGTTGGTACACCTCATTAAAGAGTTGTTGGGGGCACAGCTGGTCGTCGAGGAGTCTGCCGACGAGTTTGCTTTTCGCCATGCACTCACTCAGCAAGTGATTTATCTGGACCTGCTGGCGCGTGAGCGCGCTAGTTTGCATCGCGCCATTGCTTACCAGATGGAGCAAGAGTTCGCCCCGACGCTTGAAGGGCATCTTGCAGACCTGGCGCGTCACTTCTATGAAGCCGGCGCATGGGCCAAAGCGCTGGAGTACGCCAGTCGTGCTGGAGCCAAAGCGCAAACCCTGTATGCACCACGTGCGGCCGTCGAACACTTCACCCATGCTCTGGCTGCAGCACAACGCCTGGGCCAATCTTCATCCCATGAACTGCTGCAAGCTCGCGGACAGGCCTATGAACTGCTTGGGGACTTTACTCACGCTCAGGCGGACTTTGAAGATGCGCTGGCAGAGGCCGATCTCGAACAGGATATGGTCGCAAAGTGGAATGCGCTGGTTTGCCTGGGAATGCTCTGGGCTGGGCGCGATTATCAGAAGACCGGGGAATACTATCGGCAGGCGTTCGCGTTGGCAGAAACCGTGGCGGACCAGACTTTGCTCGCTCATAGTCTCAACCGCATAGGCAACTGGTATGTAAACCACGAGGAACCAATCGAGGCGCAGCGCCACCACCAGCAGGCGCTCACTCTCATGGAGGCCAGTGACGATCAGAGTGGCATCGCTGAGACCTGTGATTTCCTGGGAATGGCCTACTTGCTCGGCTCAGATCTCATCCAGAGCGCCCGGTACTATCAGCGCTCCATCACATTGTTACGCAAGACTGATCAGCGGCCTGTATTGAGTTCGAGCTTGGCTACTTTGGGCATCTGCACCCTCGCATATCAGTGCAGCATCCTAATACCCAGCCTATCCCTTTCTGCATCGCAGGGTTACTGTGAAGAGGCCCTGCGAATCGCTCATGCTATCGGCTACCGCCCAGGTGAGGCTTACGCCTATTTTTGTCTGGGATGTGTCCTGGGGCCACAGGGAAAATGGGATGCAGCGCTCAAAGCCATGCAGAACAGCCTGGCCATTGCCGAGGAAATTGAGCACCAACAGTGGATGTGCGCTGCTTTGACCGGACTGAATTGTCTCTATGATGACCTGCTAGATTTCGATTCCGCCCGTAGATATGGCGAACGTGCGCTGGAAATAGCCAGGGCCCTTGATTCCAAACATTGGATTCATTGCGCAACTGGTCATTTGGCCTCCGCCTGTATACATGAAGGCGATCTCGTCCGTGCCGCAGCGGTGCTTCAAGAGGTAGGAATGACGAGCACATCAGTAACGTCCCTGGGTGAGCATCTACTGGCGAGCGCGCTGGTAGAATTGTTGCTGGCCCAAGAGGACAAGAACGGTGCCGGGAAACATGCATTGGGCGCTGTGCAGAATTTGATTGCCCATACACCCAACTCTACCAGCAACCAGCTCGCGCCACGACTGGCTCTCCTGTACGGCAAAGCGTTAGCCGCTAATGGTCAACCGGCGGAAGCCGAGGTAATGTGGCAGGCAGGCGTCGCCTCGGCGCAGAAAGCCAATGCCAGCGCGATACTGTGGATGTTCTATGCCGATCTTGCCCATATCTACCGGCGTGAAAGACGCCAGAATGAGGCTGCGCATATGGCGGACGAGGGCAGTAGAGTCGTCCATCGACTAGCGGAAGATCTATCAGACTCCGGTATGCGTTCCAGGTTTCTTAAGGCAGCAATGGCCATATTGCCGTCCGTGCCTATAATCTCCGCTCGCCAAGGCGCCAAACAACACTACAGCGGTCTCACTAAACGCGAGTGCGAAGTTGCCCAGTTTATTGCGCAAGGGAAATCTAACAAGTCTATCGCTGAGGCGATGATCGTTAGTGAACGCACTATCGAATCGCATGTAAGTAATATCCTGAGTAAGCTCGGCTTCACGGCGCGTGCGCAGGTAGCTGTCTGGGTCGTTGAGCAAGGACTAACGCTCAACCACCCTGTGTGACTGCAGGTAAGTCATATCAGTAGAACTATGTCAGGGCGTGTTGCCAATCAGCTAAATATCCGTACTGGTTCGCTGAAAAACTCCGTGGCGCCACGGAAGGAATTCCCCTACTGGTCTTCTATACTTATTCGTGTGAGTGGCTATGTATGCCGGTGCGGTACTCCGTATCAAGGAAACTAGCGAATGGGGGGATATTTCTATGGCGACAGTGGAACCAGAGACGGGAACCATTGACCAGGAGAAAATGCAAGCGCTTGTAGGTCGAGTGGTAAGTGACTTTGGTGCAACGGCCAGCGCGGCGCTGCGTAGCGTCGCCGAAGAAGCTGGCTTTACCCGTTTTCGTCGCGCTGTGGATACGCCGTTCAATCGTCTGTTTGAAGTGCGGCCTTAGTAGTTGTCACCCTCGTAGTTGTCACCCTCGTAGTGATGGCCCTACCTTAGCAGTAGGATAAGGCGTTGTATTCGACACCGAAGAGATCTGTTGGCATAACACGCGAAGGGAGCATTCTTATGGCACGCAAAGTGATTGATTGTCGGGAACTGCCCAATGAGGTCGGGTGCACACTCAGTATTTCAGGCAAAGAGGAAGAGATGCTGGATGCAGCGGTGGCGCATGCAGTAGCTGTCCACGGGCACCAAAACACGCCAGAACTGCGCGAAGAACTCCGCGCACTCATGAAAGATGAAGAAGAAAGCGCTCCAGCTCGCTAGCGTTGCGGCGTTTACCAGAGCCAGAGCTTAGGAGCTGCACGAGAAGCCCGTTTCAGAGCTGGTTACGAATGTCTCAAGTTTAGCTCTGATTCGGGCTGACTTCTCGTACTGACCTTTGACCTGGTTTCTAGAGAATCGCGCAATCCTTGGTGTCAGCTCCGGCGCTCGCAGGCCTTGCAAGGCGGTCGCACATCTGCGTTATGGCTCTCCAGCAAGCATGGACTCAATGTAGGGTATCACTCTCTCGATGGCGGCGTCGATATCGATGGAGAGCGTTACTCCAGCCGCCCGTATATGGCCGCCGCCGCCAAAGTGAGCCGCCACGGCTGCGGCATCGTGTGGTGCCGCGGTGCGAATGCTGACCCTGGTGGCAGTGGCGCGGCCTTCCTCCTTGAAGATAACCGAGAAAGCCACCCCGTCGATATCCACCAGATAGCTGGCCAGCCCATCATCCATGTCGGCGGTGGCGTCAGCCTCTCTGAGGAAGTCCTGGCGCACGGTGGCCCATACAACACTGCCACCGGCTGAGCTTTTAAGCGAGCGATCCAGCACAATTCCCCACAGGCGGGTCTTGGCCAGCGACTTCATGCGATAGAAAGGCTTGATGATTTCATCCGGCACCGCACCGCAGCTAACCAGATAAGACCCAGCCAGCAAAGTGCGCGGTGTCGTGGCATCGAATTCAAAAGAGCGGGTATCGGTAATGATGCCGGCCAGCAAGCATTTGGCCGCATATACATTGATATCAATCTTGCGGTTGAGCAGGAAGAGCGTCAACAGCTCAGCAGTCGCAGCGGAAGCTGGATCGATGATCGTGACCTGGCCACATCCCGAAGAGGTGATGTGATGGTCGAGATTGAGAATGGTCGCGTTATCGAAGAAACTCTGGTAACGACTGTACAGCGTGCCATACCGGCTCAGGTCACCGGCATCCAGCGCCACGACCAGATCGAAACTCTGGTGAGGCAACTGGGACACGACCAATTCATACCCTGGCAAGAAGGTATAATTGCTCGGCACTGGGTCAGCACAGGCCACTACACACTCTTTGCCAAGAGGAGTCAGCGCGTGGGACAAGCCGAGCGCCGATCCAAGCGCATCCGGGTCGGGGCGCTCGTGAGCCAGCAAGACCATGCGCTGGGCTTGCTCAATCAAGCGCCAGGCGGCCGTTGCCTGGCGCCTGTC
>JBKQTH010000008.1:0-6502 GCA_052143275.1 Ktedonobacterales bacterium
GCGGGGAACATCGAGCCGGTGTCCGGTCGGTGGGTGGAAGCAGAAAGTACGAGGCCGTGTCTGGCGCTGTCACCGCCCCGGGTGCACCTACGTGGGGCATCGGGATGTGGTGGGCAGCGTCAACATGCATCCGCTGGCCTTTGGCAGGCACATCGACGTTCCCGCTCGCGTCACGTATCAACGGCCCGGTCCCCTACGGGTCCGTCCCCGGAATGAAGAGCCGGGTATGGTGCAGCCAGGCAGCCGGAACGTTGTAGTCGCCCGGACACGGGCCACCAGCTAGCAACTGGCGTTGTCTTGGTGAGTCGCTACCCTCAACCACCGCTCCGATGAGCGGGTCTCTCCGGAGGCAGGCTACCGGTGCGATGCTGCCAAGAAGCTCATCCCCTTTAGGGGATTGAGAGTGTCACTGATCTGATCCTTGGTCCCAGTTCGAGTTGGGCAGTAGAATTAGCTCGGGAACGTAGGTCGCCAGAGCCTTGGGCAATACTACTGAAGCATCGGCGCACTGGCCATTTTCCAGCAAGGCTGCCACTGTCCTGCCGATGGCCAAGGCCGAGGCATTGAGCGTGTGCGGATAGCGCAGTCGCCTTCCCGAAGATGGCCGATAGCGCAGGTTCAGGCCGTGCGCCTGGAATGGCCCGCAATCACTAATAGAAGAAATCTCGACATAAGATTGCTGTCCCGGCATCCAGACTTCCAGGTCATAGGTACGCTGGCTGGCAAACGGAAGATCGCCCGCAGGCAGCGCCACCACCCGGTACGGCAGCTCCAACTGCTGTAACACACCCTCGGCATCCGCTACCAGCTTGTCGAACGCTTGGTCGGTATCTTCTGGAATCGAGATGCGCACCAGCTCGACTTTATCGAATTGGTGCTGGCGCAGCAAACCGGGTGCCGCGCTACCTGCCGCCCCGGCTTCACGCCGAAAGGCGGGGGTGCAGGCCGTGTAGGCCAGCGGCAATCGGCTGGCGGGTATCGTCTCGCCGGCATGTAACGCGACAAGTTGAGCTTCAGCAGTTGGGCTGAGCCATAGTCCATCCCGTGGCACGCTGTAGAGTTCATCTTCATGTTCCGGCAAGTGCCCGGTCCCCTCCAGCGCAGCGCCACGGAGCAGATGGGGTGGAGCTATTTCCACATAGTCGCCCGCGGTATGCAGATCTAACATGAAAGCCGCCAGCGCGCGAGCCAGACGGGCACCCATCCCCACCAGAAGGGGAAAGCGCGGGCCTGAGAGACGAGTTGCGCGAGGCAGATCCATGATACCTAAGCGCACTCCTAGCCGGTCATGTCTCTGGGGAAAAAAAGATGGCAGCACTGGCGATTGTCGAGAGTGCCAGAGCTCCGCAGTGCCGCTTGGTCCACTGCCTGCCGACACTCTCTCATCTGGTATATTGGGAAGAAGCGTCAACATGCGCCGTGCCTTCGCTTCGTTGGTGACCACCTCCGCTTTGGCCTGGTGCAGTTCTCGCTGCACGGCTCGTATATCACTGGTGATGCCGGTCCGGCGCAGCGAATGAAGCATCTGAGTAAGCTCATCGCGCCTGTCTCGGACTAACCGGCGGCAGGAGTCGAGCTCTAGCCATTGGTCGAGCGCAGCTTCAGCGGCAGCGCCTGCGGATCGCTTGCGAAGCGCCGCTCGAACGACCTCGGGTTGTTCACGCAGCAGACGTTCGCGCAACATATAGCATGAAGCCTCTCACCAACGTGGCACACTCGGCTGCAAGGTTGTCTGCCGCTAGGCAGCAAGCTTGGCAGGCCGGCATATCAGCTTGCGAATCTTATTTTATCCTGCTAGGATAGGCGTTGATATGTCTATCACACCATAATTTCTATTAGCAAGAGGGAGTTACACTAGGTGAGTGGAGGAGTAGCACCCCTAGCTAGCATATCGCTGCGAGACGGCACCCAGTTACAGGTTGCGGCGGATGGCGTTCACCATGACAACCAGGTCATTCCCCTGTCGAAAATACAGGATGCACGGCAGGTCTCGCCCAGCCCTGAGGCCATAGCGTTACGTGTATCCGGCATGGGCTTACTGGAATTCGAGCCAGAGCATTCTGGAGATGGAGCAGCCGCGCTTGAGGCGCTTTTTCAGCTTCGCCCCGATCTGCGCCCGGCAGGCTTTGGGGCACCAGTTGGGGAACCGCCGGCAGGATATCCGGGTATACAATCCTACGGCAGCGCGGGAATGAAGCCGGGCTCTCCCACTGCCTCTCTTCCCTCACCCGAGGTGGGATACGCCGAGGTCGGGGCCATGGCCGAGCGGCGTGCACGCGGTCTTTTGACGCCGTTTCCCCGTGGATTCTTCGAGATAGTTGCCGCCATTTTTCAACTCTACGGCAGCAAGCTTCGCTTCTGGTTGCTCCTTGGGCTGTTGGTTGTCCCAGTGGCGGGTATTCTCGATGCAGGCGCCAGCTATTTACTCTTCTCGCGAGTGGTGCAGCCAAGCTCAACGACTACGGCGCTATCGAGTTCGAGTTGTTCTCTCCCGGCATTTCAATTTGAGACAGGCGCTTCGCTGCTGCGCGACACGGTCGGCGCCGGCGTGCTCTTGCTGCTAAGCCTACTGGTTACCGCATTTCAGACTGCGCTTATGGGCATAGCCGCACGCGATGCAGCCTTAGATCGTCCGGTCTCAGTGAGGCAGAGCTTTGCTAGCGCCCTCCGCCGCTGGAGGCCAACACTTGGAGCTACTTTCGTGGCAGGATCCGCATATTATCTCGTGCTGGTTCCCGCGCTGGCGAGTTATGGCTATGTATACGCAACCGCAAGCGGATTGAACCTCTGCGCGGCCACCGGCGCGACTACCACCGCGTTGAGCGTTGGCTGCTTGGGTTCGGTATTCCTGGTGATCGGCATTGTGCTCGCTATCCTCATGGCGGTGAGGCTAGGTTTCGCCCCATATGTTGCAGCAACTAGCCATGCCAATGCGCGCCAAGCGATTGCTCGAAGCTGGCAGCTCACTCGAGGCCACTTCTGGAGAGCTTTTGGCATCATTGTGCTGACGGGTACAGCTGCCTGGCTGGTGCTGCAAATCGCTTCCTCGTTCCCGCCAGCCATTGCGGTATTTGTTGCTACTCCAATTGCCTACCTATTTACGGTGCCGTTCATTGCCCTTACCTACACTGTCTTGCTCTACGATCTCTGGCTGCGACACGATGGATATGCGGCCCTAACCCAGGAGTTATCGACGGTGCCCTCTACCCCGCCCGCGTCGGTACCGCCTTTAGGCTAGTCGTGAAGTACTGCGCGATACTGCATCCAGTATCACCCGTTACTACGAATGACGCGAAAGAGCAGAGTGTCGCCGGACCGCTGCTTCGGCACGCTCTAAAGCATTCTCTCGCCCTGATTACCGTCGCTTCATTCTCATTTAAGTAGTACAGGGGGCGGCAGCAATTTGCTGTCATAAGGTATCCAGGATATGAGGGACACTACACATCGACTCCGCCTTCCAGAGCCGCCGGATCCTAATCTCCTACCATTGATCAATGCCGGTGCCGACGTTGCACGCTGGCTGGAGCACTACTGGGATAGGCTGCAGTTACCCGCATCTGAGGCTCTTCGCCTGGCAGTCACCGACGACCGTAAGGACTTCCACCAGTGGACAGGTCGACGACTCAATCCCCTGGCGCTCGGGTGCTATTGTTATCTACCGACCTTGCGATCATCGGATGGTAGCAGCCGCGCGACGCTGCAGGCTCCTACTGCCAATGCAAGCCGCAGACAGATGACGCTACCCGGCTTCAGCGAAGGAATGTCCTCCAGCAGCACAGACGGTGACGGTATGGGTAAGCGTTCCAAACACACAGTGGATACCAGAGAACAGCCGGATCCAGGTTACCGTCACCTCATCTTCGTAGAGCCTGAACTGTTGCCTCTGGGGATTGAGGTGACCGTGGCGCACGAGTTGATACACCTCTCGGATCGGGTGCAGGGGCATCCACGTAAGCATCGGTGCCACGGCTATGACTCAATATCAGTAGACGAGGCGGCGATTACTGGACATGACCCAGAGTTGCTGCGTGCGCTCCTGCGAGAGGAAACCACCCGGCGCGAAGCCATACTGCGGCATGCGCGTCCCTACCGCTATATCTATGTCTGCCCTCACTGCCGGAAAGAATACCCGCGAGTCCGTCGCTACTCGCGTCCAGTGTCTTGCGGGCGCTGTGACCGGAGCTATAATGCAGCTTTCTTGCTGGAATTGCGTGAGGTGCTACCCAAGTCCTGACGACACGCGCCGTTAGTTGGTCTCTGCCTTGGCAATCTGCAGCACATCGAGCAGACCATACAGGTCCGGAATGGTTATGCAGTCCAGCTGTGATGGGTCATAGATACCCGCGCGGTCGAGTAGAATCGGAGTGATTCCAGCGGCTCTTGCACCTAGCACATCCAAGGGGTAGGAATCGCCGACGTGCACGGCATAGTCGGCGATAGTGTTGGCACGTCGCAGCGCAGTCTGAAAGAGTTCTGGATCGGGCTTGGACAACCGCACCGCTGCGGAGATAACCGCAAAATCGAAATACTGGATGAGGTCATGATGCCGGAGGATGAGGCCCAGGCTAATACCCCAATCTGAAATAATGCCTAGCGTTACACCCTGCTCGTGCAACGTGGCAAGCACCGGTTCGACATCCGGGTAGAGGACATAACTGCTAGCTTGCTCAAAGACAATGCGCACGTCTTCGGCACAGACGGCAAGCTCACTCTGGGGCAGATGTTCTAGACAAGGTGCGAGTAGATCGGTAAAGTAAGCACGCCATACCATCTCAATAGCGCTGTCCTGACTCCAAGTCCAGGGATTGTCTCGTACCATGGCCCGCAGCATCGCCTCCGCATGCGGCATGCGTTGCTCCAGGCAAGATCGGTCCACCGGTGTACCGCGCTGCTCACAGACTGACCCCACAATATCTTCCACTGATGGGTGAGGAGTGAGCATGGTGTTGCCGACATCGAAGAAGACCGCTTGAATGGCTTGTGGCTGTAACAACGTATACATGACGAATCAACCGTTACTCGCCAGGTTCCGGCGGTGCCAGTTGCACCACTGACCAGCGCCCAATAGGTGAATAGCCAACGCGAAGGTAGACACGGGCAGCGGCCGTGTTGTCGGTAAGATAAAAGAGGAAAGGACGCCGCCCTTCTTTCGCCAGCTCGCGGGACATTGCGGAGACAACTGCCGTCGAAAACCCGCGTTTACGCAACTCAGGCGCGGTCCACACGCCTCCGATCATTGCCGCATCGCCAGTTTCGGCACTGGTGCTGGCTGCGCTAACTACTCGCCCTTCTGCCTCGGCAAGCCAGGTGCGTAGTGTGCGGATTCGGCTGTACATCGTGCGCCGCAGCTGGTCTTTTCCGAGTGACTCAAAGCCATCGGTGCGATAATAGAGTCTGGTAAGCGCTTCGAGGTCGCCAGTATGAGCCCGCCGTACCAAAGCGCCAGGAGGTAACGCAATCGACGGTGTTCGCTCGTTCGGCGGTTCATATTCAGCCAGAAAGTGCTCCTGCCGCAGCATTGGCCTCAGCCCGGCGAACAATTGGAGCAGGGCATCGATACCTGCCGGCTGCCCCATGATAAAATCCACCTGCTGCTCCCTAGCCACCTGAGCCAAGGGCAAAGAGTCGATTCCCGGATCCGAATACATGATGGCCCTGTGGCCCACCATCATGAGAACCGCTGCCAGATGCCGCCCGCTATAGGCTCCCCAATACCGGACCAAATCCGTCCGCGAGTGGAGATATGCTAGATTCTCGCTGAGAAACAGAGAATAGCCCGGATTCGTAGCAAAGAGGGCCGCCATCGTGGTCTGATCCTGGTCGCCAAGGCGCCGAATTCGCAGGTTAGACCGCGCGGTCCGGCTAGCTAAGCTCGGATCTTCTGGTTCCCTCATGTCCATGGCCATGAATTTTCACCTGTCCAACGTCTAAACACTGATTGATTGATCGATTGACTGAGTTGCTACTAGCCTTCATCAAACAGGCTGGCCAGTTTTTCGGCCTGTTCTGATGTAATGAGCGGGTCGATTAGGACGTCGAGATCGCCGTCAAGCACACGCGGCAGGTTGTGGACCGTAAGATTGATGCGATGATCGGTGATACGATCCTGCGGAAAGTTGCTCCAGGCGTGGCCGGCGGGCTGCCCGGTGGACCGGATATTCGCGGTGTGCTCGGACTACACCGTCGGAGGCGGCGGTGTGCGGGCCTCGGACCTGGCCGTCCCGGTGTCGACCGACCCGGAACTGATCGCCAAGTGGCTGGCGGACGCGGCCGGACGGGTGCTGGTGGTGGGGACCTATGACTCGGCGCACCGGGTGGCGGAGGCGCTGCGGCGGGCCGGGCAGGTCGCCGAGCTGACAGTCTGCGATGAGGCGCACCGGCTCGCCGGCGCCGCCGGCAAGGCCACAGCGGTCATCTTGCAGCCGGACGTGATGCCGGAACGGCGGCGGCTGTACCTGACCGCGACCCCGCGGATCGGCACCGGGATCTCGGCCGACGGCGA
>JBKQTH010000009.1:0-50538 GCA_052143275.1 Ktedonobacterales bacterium
CAGAAGCAGTTCTGGAACGTGCAACCCTACGTCCATGGCTGGTACATCCCCGCCGGAGGTATTCCGTCGCTGAGCGGACCAACCTCCTGGCAGACCATGTATCTGACGGCCCACTAGTCAGTGGTCTAACCCGATGGCTCCGCTCGTCTTCGGTCGGGCGGAGCCGAGACGCCCGGCCGGCTAATTGCGTGCTGAGTGGACCAGCATCAGCGGCGTATGGGCATCCCGTAGGACTTGATCCGCAGTGCTGCCGGTAACCCAGCGCTCGACACCAACCTCCCCGCGCGTTGCCATGATGACCACTTTGGTCTCGGGCCGCGCCGATTCAACGATGCACTGAGCCGGGCTTCCGCTTTGCACGAGACAGTTAATGCGACATTGACGACCGCCAAGGAGTCCAATAAGCCGGTCGCGCACCGTTTCGAGATAGGCGTCGGCCAGCCGTAGGGCATCTGGGCCATCATGGCTATCGACTGCGCGCAGTAGGGTAATCTCGCGGATCACTGCCCCAGCCAACTCCACAGTGACATCCAGCGCCTTTTCCGACAGGGTAGATCCATCCAGAGGCACCAGCGCTCGCTGCAGGTTGTAACTGGCCTCACCGGCCGGCAGCGACCGAATCAGCAGGACCGGCACGGCACCGACGCGTACTACCTGGTCGGCAACACTGCCCAGAGCAAGGCGGCTAAAGCCGGTGCGTCCGTGCGTAGTCATCACTATGAGCCCCACATGCAGGCTGGCGCTCAGCTCGATGAGGGTCGCCGCCGTCTCTCCCCGCTCAACATGAATGTGGACACTTGCCACTCCATTCTGGTGCGCCGTCGCGGCTTCCCGCTCCAGGCCGGATCTGGCTGAGAGCAGCTGGTTGGCGTCCACTTGTTGATAGAACTCGCCGGGTAGATAGCCAGCGGTGGCTACATAGGGCACGACGGCAAACGGCAGAACTTGGACCAGATGCAGGTCAGCGCCCAGCTGGCCAGCTAGCCGTTCGGCTACAGGTAACGCGCGTGCCGCAAGCTCGGAACCGTCCAAGGGCACGAGGATGCGAAATGCCGTATGCCCGCTAACACCAGCATTATTTGTCGTCATGGCGGTATACTCTCTTTCTCGGGTAGGCCGCTCGCTTGGTAACATCATTGTTCCCGCGGTTCTCTGCCTACACTGGTCTACTCCATTGTTAGCGAGCAGAACTCACAGAATGATCACATCCCGGTCCCTTAGTATCACGCAGTTCTCACGAGTTTCGCCCTGGCTGGGGACCTGCTCCGGGTTCTCTAGGCTGTGACCCAGCCGTGAGCCTTGCCCGCGCGATCGTGACCAGGTTGTGAGGCCGGATTGGTACTCTGTGAGGCAGCAGTTAGGTTGCGGCCGGCCTGCCCCGAACCGAAAAATGGCACCATGGCCTGGTCTCTGCACTGGGACAGCTGAAAGGAGAAGTCCATGATGAAACGTATCTTAGTTCCGCTGGACGGATCTATGCTGGCTGAACGCGCTCTGGCGGTGGCCGAGAAGCTGGCCCGAGCGACCGACGGAAGTCTCATTTTGGTCCAGGCGTTAGCGGCGCCGGTGGAGTATGGATCTCCCTTGATACCTCAGGTGGTGCCGCTGACCATCGTCGAGCACGAGCGACGCGCCCAGGCCTACCTGACCCGGCAGGCCGAGTTGCCTATGCTTTCGGGCGTGCCGACCCAGACCTGCGTACTGGCCGAGGTGCCGGCCGTGGCCATTCTAAATGCCGCGGCCACCTACCAGGCCGAGCTGATTGTCATGACCAGTCACGGTCGCAGTGGGTTCAGCCGCTGGGTATTCGGCAGCGTCGCGGAACATGTCGCTCGCCAGGCCGAGATACCAGTACTGGTGCTGCGCCAGCATCAACTACCGTTCTGGACCGAAGGCGCGGAGCTAGTCGAGGCACCCGAAGCTCCCGTCGCATCCGAGCCGTTCCCGGAGCTGCGCGTGCTGGTGCCCCTGGACGGCTCCCACCTGGCGGAGGCGGCGCTGGAGCCGGCGGCGAGTTGTGCGGTGGCGCTGGTGCGGGGAGTAGAGCAAGCTAGCAGGGTTCCCAGAGGATCCATCGGCTGCCATATGCGTCTCGTGCTGGTGGTACGCCCTATTGATGAGTTTGCTGAGAATATACCGGAGGCGGTGTTGGTGCTGAACGCTAACGCCTACCTCAGGCAGACGGCAGAGCGCTTACAGCAGGCTCATCCCGACGTCTCGGTTAGCTGGGAAGTTGCGACCGGTGGAGATGTTGCCGAGTCTCTGCTCACCATACTGCATGGTGCCGAACTAGGTGCCGAGCGGCAGCCGGCCTTCGGCCAGACGGATGTAGCGCCGCCAGTCAATCCCTACACGTTATTGGCGATGGCGACGCATGGTCGCACCGGTATCATGCGCTGGGTCTGGGGGAGCATCACCGAGCGAGTGGTCCAGAAGACCCAACTGCCGCTGCTGCTGGTCCGCCCCAATCACAACTCTGCTCGCTTGAATGCTTGATCGATGTACATAAGAGCTCATGGCGCAGAAGCACCAGAAGCAAAGGACCAGACCATGGACGAGCGCTTTGATGCCGTTATCATTGGTGCCGGTATCGCTGGGGAAACCTGCGCCCGGCGCTTGAATGCCGGGGGATTGCGAGTAGCCATCGTCGAACGAGATGATGTCGGCGGGGAGTGCGCATTCTGGGGCCGCATTCCGTCCCAGACATTGCTAGGTCCAGCCAGCACACTCTGGCGTGCCCAGCAGATAGCCGGTATTCACTTTCCCGGAGACGGCCAGGCACCGGATCCGCGGCGTAGTCAGAGCCCGGTTTCGACTCCAGATGACCGCCTGGAAGTCGAGGCGCTTGGAGAAGCTGGTATGGCGCTCATTCGTGGTGACGCTCGGATTGTGGAACCAGGCCGGATCAGGGTCGGAGAACGAGTGATCGAGGCTACCTGCATCGTCATAGCCACCGGTTCAACACCCCGCATACCACGAGTTCCCGGTTTGGCAGACGTAGATTTCTGGACCAACCGCGAGGCTTTCCGTTACCAGTCGATCCCGCAGCAAGTGCTGTTGCTTGGCGGCGAGCCGCAATCGGTCGAACTGGCCCAGATGTTTCGCATGTATGGCGCCCAGGTCACCCTGCTCACCGCAGACCGCCATCTCATTCTCCAGGAAGATCCTGAGATCGGCAGTCAAATGGCCAGCCATCTGCAACGGACCGGCGTACGAGTAGTACTGGGCCAGGAACCCGTTGAAGTCGCCCGTGACGCCGAAGGCGAGTATATTGCCACCCTGGCGAATCAGACCGCCATTCGTGCCCAGGCGCTGGTGGTGGCTGATAGTCGCCGGCCCCGAACTGAGGTGCTGGAGGCTGCAGCGATAGGTGTTCGAGTGGGCGACAACGGTATTCTGATAGATGGGCAGTGCCGAGCCGCCGAAGGCATCTGGGCCATTGGCGATGTGACCGGTGTGCTGCCCCTCTCTCACCTGGCGCAGTACCAGGCGCATCTAGCGGCTGACGATATACTGGGACATCCCCATCCTGCCAGATACCTTTCGGTACCTCGTCTCTATTTCACCGACCCGCAGATCGCCGCGACCGGGCTGACGATAGAACAGGCGGATGAGCAACAGATCGAACTAACTTCGGCTATACTTGACTTGGAGCCGCCGGCATCGTCGCTGCCAGCCCACAGCGCTACTGATGCACCGGCGAAGCTGGCGCTCTATGCCGACCGGCGATCCGGCGTACTGGCGGGCGCCTGGGTGATGGGACCGGACGCTGCTGATTGGATTAAGCTGGCAGTGCTTGGTATCAGTGCAGCGATGCCGCTCACTGTACTCTACGATACCGTCGAACAGTATCCCGCGTTTGGCGAGCCTTACCGTATGGCTTTTGAACAGTTGATCAGCCAACTCGCCAGCAGTTATCCATAGCTCAACCGGGCGCTGGGGGTGGGCAACTTGACGGCATCAGTGGAGAGGTTGGCATGCTGACAGACACGCTGACTCTGGTCGGAGTCGCATCCAGCCCGCTGGCACGTCCTTTCAAGGTGATTATCATTGATTGGGAGGCCGCGGCAGCTTCCGAGCCGCCTGCGGATGCCGCTACGTTCGCTCGACTCTCCGCTTCCCTTCTGGAGCAAGGGGTGTGGATATCGGTAGTAACCGGCACCGGCTTCGACCTGATTGACCGCGAGTTCTGCCGGCTGGTTGAGACTTCTTTGCGGAGCCGTCTCATCATCTGCAGCAACCGGGGATCGGAGGTCTACGGCTTTGATTCGAGCGGTTCCAGCCAGCAGATCGAGATTGACGCGTCGGGCACAGGCGATGCTCTCCAGTGGATCAAGTGGATCAAGTGGATCAAGCGTGAGCTGCTCGCACCCGAGAAGATTGCGCTGGACGATACCCTGATAGCCGTCGATGGACTGGGGTCAATCACCGGATACACCGGTAACGACGAGACATGGCTCGACCACATGGAGGGCGCGGTAGTGGCCTATGTGGGGCCGGAGCCGGACCGGGCGCCGCCAGGTGCATTGCCTCTCGGCGGCGGCACCAATACGCTGCTCAGTCTTCTCCTGGATCAAGTTTGTCGGGGGTACATTCGGGCTCACCCTAGCCAGCCCGACCATTCCGGCTGGCCGGAGCTTACCCGGCTGTACAGCTGGCTTCCGGAGTTGCCGGACCGGCTTCAGCCCGACCCGGAGCGAGCGTGGAGGCTCCAGACCAAAGGATACATAGGCGCCCTTGAGCCGAGTATCGAATCCCGCCTGGCCATAGGCAACGGCGTCCTGGGAGCGCGCGGCACACTGCCTGAACCCACCTCCCACTCACACGCGGCAGTCTTCCTTGCCGGGCTCTTCGACGGAATTGAAGTAACGGAGACTACCACTTCGGTAGAGAGTATCCCCGCGCTGGTTCCTCTGCCTGATGATCGCCTATTTCATATTCAGGTCGACGGCGAGGACATAGAGGTTGGGCGTGGTACCGTACTTTCGCTCTACCGCTGGCTTGACTGGCGTAGTGGCCTACTGGCCTCCGAATGGCATCACTCTCTACCAAAGGGGCAGACCTTGCGAGTTCGCCTCTGCCGAGCTATCTCTGCGGACCACCGGAGCCTAGCTCTGCAAACAGTAGAGATCTCGCCGGGGCAGTCCGGGACGCTGTCATTGGCGGTGACTCCATTGATCCCTACTGCGAAGCTCAGTACTGAGCCGATGGTCGAGGGACTAATGGCCTGGCGCACCCCTCACTCGCTACAGTGGGTAGCTGAAGCCCGTAAGGAGATGCTGCGGGTAAACGGTAGCCAGCTGGCGGAACAAACCAGCACCGCCGGCCGCGCGTGGACCTGGTCGGCCGCCGCTGGCCAGCCGGCTACCTTTACCCAGTTCATTTCGTACACCAGGCAGCAGTCTCATCTGGATACCGCGGGTGACGTCGGTAGCCGTGCCGTCGCGTTAATACAGCAGGCGTGCTCAGCTGGGGGCGAAGATCTGCTGGCAGGTCACGCAGCCCGGTGGACTGAGCGCTGGGGCTACAGCGACGTCCAGATAGACGGGGATGACCAGAGCCAGCAAGCTTTGCGCTTCGCAGTCTACCATTTGATCAGCGCTGCCGATCCTGATGATGGACGTGTCTCCATTGGGGCGCGCGGGCTCACCGGAGAAGCCTACCTCGGGCATGTCTTCTGGGACACCGAGATCTATCTGCTACCATTCTACATTTTTACCTGGCCGGAAGCTGCCCGCGCGCTGCTTACGTATCGCTACCATACTTTGCCGGCTGCCCGTGCAAAGGCTGCCAGGCTAGGATACCGTGGTGCCCTCTATGCGTGGGAATCAGCCGATACCGGAGACGAAGTCACGCCTCCCTACGTGACCTTCCCTGATGGGCATAGGGAGCCGGTTCGCTGCGGTACGCTGGAACAACATATCAGCGCCGACATCGCTTTTGCGATCTGGCAGTACTGGAAGGCAACCGGAGATACGTCGTTCCTGCTGGGCGCTGGCGCCGAAATCATTCTGGAGACCGCCCGCTTCTGGGCTAGCCGCGCCGTAGCGGAGGCCGACTCGACCTATCACATTCGACAGGTCATTGGTCCTGATGAATACCACGAGGGTGTTGACGACAATGCCTATACCAACGAGATGGCTCGATGGAATATCGAGCGAGGGCTTGAGGTGGCCGGCCTACTGGCACGGCGCTGGCGAAGAAGTTGGCGAGCGTTGTCACAGCGGATTGAACTGTTACCTCCCGAGCTGGAATACTGGAGAAGGGTTGCGAGAGGTCTATGGAGACCGCGCGCTAGAGCGAGCCACCTTGTCGAGCAGTTCGCTGGATTCTTCGAGCTCGAGCCGGTAGACCTGCAGCGGCTGCCGAGACAGGCAATGCCGATCGATATGCAGCTGGGACCAGACCGAACCCGACGCTCTCAGGTTATCAAGCAGGCGGACGTAGTATTGCTGCTGGCACTCCTCTGGGATCAGTTCAGCGCAAGCGAGCGTGAGGCCAATTTCGCCTACTATGAGCCTCGTTGCGCCCATGGTAGTTCGCTAAGCCCGGCAACGCATGCTCTGGTCGCGGCCCGGTTGGGACACACCGAACTGGCACTGCACTATGTCCAGCAGACTTCAAGAATAGATCTGGACGACACCGTGCCCGGCGCGGCGCTGGGAGTGCATCTAGGGGCCCTAGGTGGGCTCTGGCAGTCCGTGGTGTTCGGATTCTTGGGCCTCAGTCTTGTGGAGAGGGGGTTGCGCCTGTCTCCTCACTTGCCCGAGTCGTGGACCGGTCTCTCGCTGCCCATCCAGTGGCAGAACAGGCTCATCCGGCTGGCTGTCCAGAGGCCTCCGCTCACTTTCTCGGCAACTCTTGAGCGAGGCAGATCGCTTACCCTGTATCTGGGAAAGCGTGGCTTGCGCCTCCACCCGGCAGAGACCATCGTCTTTCGCTGGGATGACCGCCGCCAGCGCTGGAAGGAGGTCCGACGTGGGTTTACGGTCTAACCGGAGTGCACTAAGACCGCCGCGCATCCTGGTGGCGCTAGATGGTTCGGCGGCGGCCAGGACTGCGCTCCCCATCGCCCGCCAAATAGCGAAGCAGTTTGGCCTGGAGCTGGACATCCTGCACGTGACGCCCTCTCATGTGCCCGAAGACGTGGTGAGGAGCAGGCTTGGTCTTGACGCCGAAGACCAGCAAGGCGGCAGACTTTACCTACACTTGGGTAACGCCGCTGCCGGAATTCTCGAAGTGGTCAATGATCCGGCTACCGAGCTGGTGGTGCTTACTACCCATGGACGTGCGATCGAAGAGAGACATTCACTTGGCAGGGTTGCCGAAGCAGTGGTTGCCGCCAGCCGAAGTCCTATCCTGCTGGTGCGTCCCGAGTCTGAAGCTGCCCGGATTGACCAGGGTACTATTAGTATCCGGAGCATGCTTATTCCGCTTGATGGCACCCCAACGACATTCGCGGCGCTGCGACCGGCGACTCGGCTAGCAAGCAGGTTGGGAGCGAGCGTAGATCTGCTCTATGTACTCAGTGCCAGCCAGCCATTCCCCGCTGAGGTGGGGAGTATCTGCGCGCCATACTACGTTGACCAGCCGCAGCACGAGTGGCCGGGGTGGTCGCTCGCCGCTACACGGTCTCTCATTGCGCAGGCGGGTTGCCCAAGCGGTGTACCGGTCCAGGCGTTTTTAGCAGTCGGCGAGATTAGCGCCGAGATACTAGGTTTTGCCGCCCTGCACCAGGAGGATGCGATTGTGCTGGTCAGGCGAAGCCGACTAGAGCCGCAGCGAGCTCACGTGCTGCGCGCCGTGCTTGCGCATGCGCCTTGCCCAGTCCTCCTCTTAGGAGTGCCTTCGGCACCTTCCGCCTCCTAGTGATATGCAGCATCCTGGTGGAGTAGCTTCTCTCTCCGGGCTGCTTGGGCGCAGTAACCGGCGCACCAGGCGCGGGTAAAGACATCTCGGAAGCGACCCACGTCCAGGGGAACGTACACCTCCAGAGATTGATCGCAGATCTGTTCGGCTGCCTGCTCGATCGCTGTGATATCCTCCAGGGTGCTGGCGGCATCGATGTCGCACTGGTTAAGTCCACGTTCCCAGGCCTCTATTTCTACCCTGATGAGATCCTCAGGTGTGCAGGAGAGATAGATTAGCTGGGCTCCGGCTTCGCATGCGGAAGCGGCATCATGGTTCAAAAGGTTCATGCTAGTCCACCTCCCTAGTTCTGCTTCAGTCTTTATTCTCACTATTTTCCCCTTAAGATATCACAAACAAGACACGGTACCGGCGTAATTAATCACAGCTGGAACTCATTCTCCACTGATGCCTCTCGGCTCAAGTTACCGGTCGTGACTAACTTGTGACGTTGCCGATCGCTTGTGTGACGGTACCGAGATGCTTCGATGGGAGACTGCAAGCGTGGGTACTGCGATGAGGCGCAGCCACGGTCTAGACTCTAGAGATCTCGCAAAAGGAGGATCGCTATGGCAATGACACCTTTTGATCCGTTCGATGAAGTCACGGGCGAGCCAATCACTGGCCTGATGTCACTCCGAGCGGCCATGAACCGGCTATTCGAAGATAGCTTCATCTCTCCTAAGTATCTCGATCCGTTCCGCCGGCCGATTCCGGTTGACCTTCGTGAAACCGAGACTGAATATGTAATTGAGGCCTCCGTGCCTGGAATCCAGCCTGAGGAGATCCAGATTACTGCCACCGATAATCTACTGACCCTTCGGGCCAATCGCCGGCAGGAGGAGGAGAAGACTGGAATGAAGGGCCAGTACGTCCGTCGCGAGCGCTATGAAGGTGAACTTAGCCGTACCGTGAGTCTGCCTGCGCCCATAGATGCGAGCAAGGTGACTGCGACATACGAGCATGGGGTACTAACCATAAGCGTTCCCAAGACTGAAGAGGTCAAGCCGGCGGAGATTCCGGTGAAGATCAAAGGAGCCAAGGTGACAAAAGAGCATCCTGAGGCTTCGGCCTCGGTTTGAGCGTTAGAGGTGTCTCTGAGCGGCCACCTTCATCTTGGAGGTGGCCGGAACTCTCGTGAGAGAAGGAGAAACGCTGATGGACGCCGAATATGGCAAGCCGGAGACGACACCTGGTGACGACGCGTTGAGCTCGTTTACTGGGAGAGAGACCCTGCCTCCTCCTAAGTTGCTCAGCCGGGTGCTGGTTCCGGTGGATGACACGCGGGAAAGTGAGGCTACCTTACCGTACGCTACCCTGTTGGGCAAGGAGTTGCACGCACATTTGTCGCTAGGCTGCGTACAGGCGCGAGCCTTGGTGCGCGGCGAAGCCAAACTGATTGGACCCGAGGCCCACCAGCGACAAGATGTGGCGCATGTCTTCGCCTACCTGGCGCAGCTCCGCGAGCAGTTGCCGGCCTCGGGTAGCCCGGTCGACGCCTTTGAGATTGGTGCGCACTCGGTGGTAGAGGGCTTGATCGAGCTTGAATCCAGTTGCCACGCCGACTTGGTGCTGGTCGCCTTGGGAAGGCATAACATCGCGAACCATCGTAGCCTGGGCAGAGTTGTTGACACTCTGATTCAGAAAGGATCGGCACCGGTAATGGCGATCCCACCGCGGGCACGAGACCGCGGCAGCCACCCTGTCACCGTCCGGCACATTCTGGTACCTCTGGATGGCTCGGCTCTGGCGGAGCAAGCTCTGGCACTGCTACGGGGTTGGCTTAGCCAAACTCAACCGGAGAAGAATAGTCGCCTTGCGGTGACCTTGCTTGGAGTGGCCGAGAAGCCGGAGACTTTGCAGCATTACCAGTCCTACCTCGACTCAGTACGGATGGCACTTCTAGACTGCCCGGAATGCGCGCTCATACCGAATGTAGTGGTGCAGGCCGAAGCTCTGGTTGGGTCCTCGGCCCCTGGCACTATTGTAGATGCGGTCGAGCAGAACATTTTTGGAGAGTCGTTCCGATCGGAGCCGACCGATCTTCTTATAATGGCAACGCATGGGCGGGGGGGTATGGGGCGCTGGCTGCTTGGCAGCGTCGCTAGCTACGTGCTTCCCAGAGTGCATGTACCGGTTTTGCTGGTCCACCCGGCGTTCCTGGACACATAGCTCGGCTGCCGAGGCGGTATGGTCATGGTAGGCCGGTCTTCATAGGATATCATGCGACGTAGAGCTGTAGCGGCGTGAGTGGGAGAATCGTGAGTGGGAGAATAAAGAGGACTATGAATGCGAATCGACGCCTTGCCGTCTTGACCAGTGGTGGAGACGCGCCGGGAATGAATCCAGCGATACGCGCAGTGGTGCGGGCTGCGGTCCATCAGGGTAGCTTGGTCTATGGGTTCCACGATGGCTTTACCGGACTGCTGGCGCCGCACTTCCGCGTGTTGCATGCGCATGATGTCGCGGGGCTGACCAGTAGAGCGGGTACCATACTGGGAACGGCTCGTGAGCCACGCATGCTCGAGACGCAGTGGCAGCGGCAAGCCCTCGAGACCCTAAAGGAGCACCAGTTTGACGGCCTGATCGTCATTGGCGGCAGTGGCTCGCAGCAGGGCGCTGCCCAGCTCTCCGAGCTTGGGTTCCCGGTCGTCGGCATTCCCTCAACCATAGACAACGACCTCCCCTGCACTGAAACGTCGCTCGGGGTAGACACCGCGGTCAACACCGCGGTGGCGTGCGTGGACATGATCAAGGAAACCATGACCTCCCACCGCCGCATTGCTGTCATCCAGGTGATGGGCCGCGGATCGGGATACCTTGCTGAGCAGGTTGCGCTAGCCACTGGAGCTGAAGCGGTTGTGGTTCCGGAACGTCCAGTTAACGCCATGGAGACGCTTCGGCAGCTTGCCTTCCAGAGAATGGTACAGCATCACGAGCGCCATATGATCATCATTGTGGCCGAAGGGTCGACTAAGCCGTCGAGCTCGGAGCTTACCGAATACCTTTCCGGGCTCGGTTATGCGGTGCGACTTGAAGTTCTGGGATACCTGCAGAGAGGCGGCAAGCCCACCGCCTATGATCGTATACTTGGCGCTCGCCTGGGAGTGGCAGCGGTAGATGCGCTCTTGGAGGGCAATTACGGAATATACCTTACCGTACATGGCAATGAGATTGGTCGAGAGCCATATGCTAGCGCACGCTGCCAGGAGTGCAAAGTTCGAGATGAAGTGCTTGATCTCATTGCCCGGCTGGAATAGCAGCATGGCAGTGGGCGCTGACGCGACTTTTCAACAATTGTGTTCAATTAGCGTTCGCAAGTAGTGTTCACGCAATATACGCAGTCACGCGTCACTCCGCTGCGCAGCAGAGTGACGCGTGACTGCGTATACCAGTTACCGTCACTCTCCTCCACTACTATGGTTGTACCACCAATGTCGGAACTTCGAGCTCTTCCAGGATCTCGGCGGCAACACTGCCCATGAGTTGACCGGGCGTTGATGTTGCCGAGACTACCTCCGGCAATTTGCGGTGCCCGTTCTGGCCATGGCTGGCGATGACGATCAGGCCGGCTCCATGCTCACGCCAGGCATGCTCAATCACATTGATAGCGACGCCAACCTCCGCCGTGGTCGTTACCGTGATACCCTGTTCCTCCAGTTCGCCGCGTACCCGAGCCAGATACTCTCGAGCCTCACGCTGCCCCAAAGTATCGTGCTCCGAGGCCTGGGGGACCGCCGCAACTGCCCGTACCAGAACCAGATAAGCTCCAAAGGCTTCGGCCAGTGCTCGGGCGGTAGGGAGTGCCTGCTCGGCGAAAGGAGACCCATCCAGCGGTACTACTATGGGGAGATCAGGGCCCGCCAGCTCTGGAAACGTTGCGCTGGTAGCCCGTGGCGCTACTTCAGATGAGCGGCTCGCTGCCGGCACCAAGTGGCAGCTCAGGATCGGAACCCGCGAGCGGGCGAGTACCTCTAGAGTAACGCTGGTTCGATGCGGACCTGCAGCCGGCAATGTCCAGCCCAAACGGGTAGCGATCACGATGAGATCGGCATTGCTAAGCTCAGCGGCACCGGCAATAGCGGCGCCGGCATGAGCGATGTACAGCGCCATATCGGCGTTAAAGCCCTCCCTGCGGAGCTTCTCTACCTGGTCATGCAAATACCTATCTGCCGCATCCAGCTCTTCAGCGTTATCCTCGGTATCTGGCGCTGTACCAGTACGAACTGGCGGTAGGCCCAGGGGTTCCACGGCAGAAGTGAGCAACAGTTTCGAACCAAATCTTGCCGCCAGCTCACGCGCGGGAACAAGTGCGGCCTCGGCAAAGGCGCTGCCGTTAAGCGGCACTACGATACGCTCAAACATCGGACTCCTCCTTTCGGTAAAGGGAGGCACGGAGATCACTTACCTAGACGTGTTGCGGGACGTTGGTATCGAGTTGCATCTACCACATCCCTTTATAAGGGTGTCTTCCCAGCCTCACAACCGGGTCTCAATTGAGGTCAGAACTGCTCACAACGGCCTCACAAACAGCATCAACCGCCGAAAAATGCAAGATCGAGACCACAGGCCGGCGGGCTCATCTCTCGGCTAGGGCTTGACCGGAAGACGCCAATGCTACGACAGCTTTCGGCGTGGCACGCGTATCGTGATGGACGTGTGAGGGAACCGCAGGCAGGTGTGACGCATTTGTGATGAGACAGCGCTAGGCTTCAATTAGTGACTGTCACGTAGTAAACGAAGAGGAAGGAAGGATAGATAGCTATGTCAACTACTATCTACCGCGCATTATCCCAGTCCCCCATCTTGGTTCCGTTGGACGGCTCGGCACGAGCGGAAGGTGCTCTGCCGGTAGCCAGGCAGATGGCGGAGCATCTCGGTGCCCCTCTGCTGCTGGCACGAGTGGGCCAGGTGACCCCAATACCATACGCCTCCTCCTATGGAGCTCTACCGCCTGAGTCGTACCAGCAACTCATCAACGACGAGCGGCAATTGGCTCGTGACTACCTGAAAAAGCAGGGGCAGTTGCTGCGGGAGCAAGGGATCTCGGTCCGAACAGTGCTGGCCGAAGGCGAAGCTGCCTCCGCTCTTCTTGATATCTGCGCGAGTGAGCAGGTAGGGCTAGTCATCATGACGACTCATGGCCGAACCGGCCTGGCTCGATTTACTCTGGGGAGTGTTGCCGACCGCCTGGTTCGCTACAGCCATATTCCAATTCTGCTATTGCGCTCCTATGGTTCGGCTTCCACCTCGCGCGCTGCCGCCTCCGACTCGCCCATGGCCACATCGCTCGCGCCGGTCGCCGCCTGGCAAATTGATCGAGTTCTGGTCCCGCTAGATGGTTCCTCACTGGCCGAGACCGCTCTGCCTATAGTTTGGGAGCTGGCCGGTGTGGTGTTTCACCATGTTATCCTGGAAAGGGTTGTGCCATTTACCGCCAGTGAGCAGGATCACATAACTGCGCAGAGCTATCTAGAGGCCCACAGGCGTGAACTGCAGGCACAGCTTGCGAGTAGGGACTGCCAGGTCGTAACTCGGATCTGTGAAGGCGTCGTGCCCAGCGAAAAGATTATCTATGAAGCCGAAGAAGATGGTTGCATGGTGGTCATGGCCACGCATGGCTGGGGTGGCGTGAAACGCCTGGTGCTTGGCAGCGTTGCCGAGCAGGTGGTCCATGTGGCCCATGTGCCAGTCCTGTTAGTCCACCCCGAGAAGCAAGCGGTAACAAGCGAATCAACTGGTCCGAAGTTGACCGCAGTGGACGGCGATTCAGCGAAATCCCCGGCATGAATCTACATGAATCTACTAGAAGCTGGAAAGAAGTCCGCGACCGACCAAGCTGACCTGGCTTGACGGCTAAGACGGCGCTAAGCAAGCGTCTTGATCAACTTCTCGACTGCGGATTCCGGCTCTCCCGAAGTCAGGATCACCACGTGCTGCATGACCTTGGCTTCTGCTCTCGTTACGCGTTGCCATGTCGCCAGCTGGGCATCGTAGAGATCAGGACGCCCGTCTGAGGCCATCGTCTCACGTGAGCCGGAGCGAACAATCAGGGCGGGCTCTTCTCGTTCCGGCCCTTCTCGTTCAAGTGGCCGATCTGGTTGATTTCGCGCCTGCCAGCGGCCGGCAAGCCGCTCTCGCGCCACGTCACGCGGGCAGCGGCACTCGGCGAAAATCGGCTTCACACCCGTCCCAGCGGCAAGAGTAGTGGCCGCCTGCCGGTATTTTCGGTCTGAAAATGAGGCATCGAGTATGATTGAACGGTCGTCGGAGAGCACCTTTGCTGCTTCCTGCAGCAACGCGCTATACGTCCGCGCGTTCCAGGACGTGGCGTAGATACCGGCGCCAAACGCGTACGGTTGCGGCTCGTCCGCCGCCACACCTGCCAACCGCTTGCGTACTATGTCGGAGGTGATCACCTTCCAGCCCAGCGCCTGCCCCACGCCCGCAGCCAGCGTGCTCTTGCCACTTCCCATGACTCCACCAATCATTAGGAGGGTGGGCGAAGCAGGACTTCGGGCATAGCTTGCGGCCAGATCAAATAGCCCTCTAGCACGTTGCCTGGCCGATTCCTTCTGCGCGGGCGGAACCTCAGACTCATCGAGCTCAAAAGCCGTTACCTTTCCCCGCACGCAAGCTCGATAGCAGCAGTAAAATGGAAGTAGCTCGGGTAGGGCTTCATCACCGGTGGCGGCCACATAGGCTGCGATAAATGCCTGCGTCAGGTCCGGCCGCTTGGCCTCGTCGAGCTCCATGGCCAGAAAGGCAACCTCGCCGGCAACATCGCCATAGCGAAAGCGCTCGTTGAACTCGATGCAATCAATGATGTCGATGCGCGGCCGTGCCATGCTACTACCCCGTGAGTTATCGTCGGCCGTCCTCGGTTGACAGTAGACATGCTGTAGCCGTAGATCGCCATGGCAATCCCGTATGCGTCCATCTCGCACTCGGGCGGCAAAGAGGCGCCGGCGTCGTGACATGAAGTCGCGTGCATAGGCGGCGACGGCGTCCCAGGTCGACGCGTCAAGCACTCGCCCGATGTACGGGCGCATCTGTTCCAGGTTTTCCTCCCAATTATCACAAATGATCTCTGGCGACCCATAGCGGGCAATCTCCGCGGTGGTTGGCGTGCTCCGGTGAAAATCTGCGATCTTCCGCGCAATCTCCGAGAGTAGCGCGGGATCGGCCTCATGGTTGCGCAGAAGCGCTTGGAGGGTTGCTTCACTCGGCAGGCGTACCATGACTACCGCAAAGTCGATCACCGATTGTCCCTGAAAGAGAGCGCCAACATCGGGAAGTTGCTCCGGCCCACAGACCGGTCCAAACCTCGGTTGCTTACCAGAAGACGCCAGTACCGGCGCCACACCCAGGTAGACGTCGGAGGCCAGCCTGGCGTTCAGCCGGACCTCCTCGAGACAGAAATGGCGCCGCTGCTCTGGTGTCGAGTAGTCGAAGAAACCAAAGTTCTTGGGTTTCTTTAGCTTGTAGACTCGCTCGCCGGCCAGCAGCACTAAGGAGGCATGAGTCTGAATGCTGGTTATGGGCTGGTGAATGGCCAGGGGAAATGCCGCTGGCCGGGACAGGGCAGTAACTAACGCGGTAAACTCAGCGGCCTGCTCATCAGCACCAATGGGTAGTTCGCCCTGCTTCATGTCGAGTATTCTCCCCATCTTGATCTAGGTCTTAAACTAGTTACCGCGGGTCGGTCTGCCGCCCTCGCCAGTTGACCAGTCCGGATACCCATTGCAGTTTATGCCGAGACCGGGCTATCAGGCCACCACTTCCTGGCTTGCTGGTTCCTGAGAAGTCAGATCCACGCGTTTGTGATCAATTTGTGACAATTCGCCTGCGCTTGTGAGAGAGATGTGACGGAGTTAGGAGTAAGCTACTGGCAAGTGGTCATCCGGCGGTGAACGCTTGCTACTGCCGTACATCAAGATGGTACCGCCCGTTCGACCCAGATCGACCCAGTTAGTAGTGGATAAGGTAGCGGTTGCCAATGGACGCTACGCCGAGAACAAGTCTAGGTAACAAGTCCGGCCGTGCCTTACCGGCTGACCTAGAACCGAAGCAGGCCGCAGGCAATGACATGACCGAAGAAGGACACATGCAGGAAGCAGCCGCCGATCGTTTGAAGGCTGAGCTGCTGGGCTCGGTCAGCCATGAGCTGCGTAACCCTCTCGCAGTTATCAAGGGCTATGCCGCCACGCTGCTCCGGCACGAGCATAGCCTTGAACAAACCGAGCGCCGCGAGTTCCTGGAAGCTATCGGAGTGGCCTGCGACCGGCTCGAAGTAATGGTCAACCAGTTACTGGAAATGTCGCAGTTGGAGACCGGTATGCTGGTGCCGCGGTTCATGCCAGTGAACCTTGAGCAAGTGGTGCGAGAGTCCGGCATTGCGATTGAAGACCGATTAGCCAAAGGTGAATTTGGAGAACATAGGCTACGGCTGCAGGTGCTGGGAAGTGATCAGTTACCTCTGGTCAAGGCTGATCCTCGCTTGCTGCGGGACGCTATCGATAATGTGGTGGAGAATGCGGTCAAATACTCTCCCACCGACGGCACGATAGCGGTAACGCTTCAAGTTGCTCATATAGCCGGTATCGTGCCAGTGGTTGGAGGGCCAGAGCCGCTGGGCACTCCCACGCCCAACGCGGTAGTGATGAGCGTTCACGACAACGGGATCGGCATACCGGACGAGCATCTTGAGCGGATATTCGATCGCTTTCACCGGGTCGATGCCGGTCTCACCCGTGAAGCCAACGGTCTGGGTTTAGGGCTGGCGATCTGCAAGCGCATCATAGAGTTGCATGGAGGAGCGGTCTGGGGCGAGAGTGAACTCGGCGAAGGCAGCACGTTTTTTGTGGCTATTCCGGTAGCCGCCGCCGAAGAGGAGTCGCCTTTGGGCAGGGAATCGCCATCCAGTAGATAGTTATGGTATGTTACGACGACGAAGCAGCAAGAAGAGGAGCACCCGAATGCCGGTCAAGAAGCAGACCATTCTGGCAGCCGATGACGATCCGCAATTACTGCGGTTGGTAACTCGAAATCTTCAACTCGACGGCTACGAAGTAGTGGCGGTCAGCGATGGGCAGCAGGCGCTTGACCAGATCGAGGCGCAGAAGTTCGATCTGGTCATTCTAGACGTGATGATGCCCAAGCTGGACGGCTTCACCGTGTGTGAGCGAGTGCGCGAGTTCTCCAGCGTGCCGGTTATCATCCTGACGGCGCGTGGACAGGATCAAGATAAGATTCGCGGACTGGATCTAGGCGCGGATGACTATCTCACCAAGCCCTTCAGCATTGAGGAACTCCTAGCTCGTGTGCGGGCGGTAGTGCGGCGGTCACAGCTCTCCGGTAATCACGATGGGCAGAATCTTCGTCCCACGGTAGTTATCGGAGATCTTACCATCGACTTTGCCCAGCATCAGGTCACGCTGGCCGGCAAGGAACTCGAGCTGACGCCGATTGAGTATCGTTTGCTTGCCTACTTGGCCCAGAATGCTGGTCGGGTCGTCACCCAGGATCTGCTGCTCGAACATGTCTGGGGTGAGGAGTACGCCGGTGAGAGCCACCTGCTCCAGGTCAATATGAATCGCCTGCGGCGCAAAATCGAGGTCGATCCTACTCATCCGCGGTATCTGCTCACCAAGACCGGTGTCGGCTATCTCCTGGCTAACCAGGTTTCCGAGAACGACTAGGTCGCGAGCCCTCTCCCCAATTGGTCGCCGGGATCTCCCGGCGACCGGTGCTGCCACGGCGATTGGCTGTGACGCCTCCGAGATGACTCACGCTCAAGTTGTGAGCTAGACGTGAGATGCGCCGCGTATCCTGTCACTGTGAGATGCAAGGTTGGATAGCCAGCTTGGTACAGCCGGCAACCTTCATCGAGTGAATCCCGACAGGAGAACCAGTATGAGTACTACCGTGCAACGAGAGTCGTTTGACACATTTGGGCCTCTACGTGAAGCAGTAAATCGCTTCATGGAAGGCGGAGTTGGCGGACCGGAGCGCGCGATGTTTATGCTCGGGCGCAGCTTCCCCGTCGACATTCTGGAAACGCCAGAGGAGTATGTGATCGAAGCGTCACTGTTCGGAATACGGCCGGAGAATGTGCAGATTACCACTACCGGCAATACTCTGACGATTCGAGCGGGGCAGAAAGCTGCCAGGCAAAGTACACAGGGCACCTACCTACGCCGTGAGCGGATCGAGGCCTTTATGCCCGATGTTGGCCGGACCATTACCCTACCGGGGCATATCAACCCTGAGAAAGTCAATGCCGAGTACGAGCATGGAGTATTGACCATTCATGTGGGCAAAGATGAAGAGGTCATAGACCACAAGATTCCTCTCCATGTAAGGGAAGTGGCCAAGACTAAATAGGCGCGCTGTAAGGTGACTAAGGGGGCATAACGCTGCCTGCCTTAGTCACCGGTTTCACGTTCCGAAAGATAGGCAAGGAGCGGAGCTAGAGGAGAGTTTTGCGATGGCGGTGGTAGCAAGAGCGAGCAAATCTGGGCACGGGCGCGTGGGCCGGTACCGTGAGATCGTCGATATCTTGGCGCGTCATGGTCTTGGCTTCCTCACCGGCGCATGGG
The DNA here is from genome assembly GCA_052143275.1 of Ktedonobacterales bacterium. Classification (GTDB taxonomy): domain Bacteria; phylum Chloroflexota; class Ktedonobacteria; order Ktedonobacterales; family JADMIN01; genus JAJPKE01. The sequence goes on from JBKQTH010000009.1 coordinate 18,510, forward strand.
GTCCAATTTCCCTCTGGCCCGTGTCGAAGTCGGAGAAGCCGGTGACCAAAAGCCAGGACAGCTCGTATCACGTTGGCTCTGACCACATGGCTGCGCCGGGCGGCACTCTAGCTGGCCACCATGTTACTCGTCCCGAACATGTGCGCCTGGCCATTGAGGAATTGGGTCCCACCTTTATCAAGCTGGGGCAGATACTCTCAACACGCGGCGATCTCTTACCGGCAGAGTACCTGGCGGAGCTAGCCAAGTTACAGGACAGCGCTCCACCAGTGCCAGCGGAAGCGGTGAGGCAGATCCTGCAGGAGGAATTGGGCCGGCCTGTGGACGAGGTCTTTGCCAGCTTCGACATGGATCCTCTGGCCTCAGCCTCGATAGGCCAGGCTCACGCGGCTACCTTAATGGATGGAACTCCAGTGGTAGTCAAGCTGCGGCGTCCAGGCGTCGTGGAGCAGGTCGACGAGGACTTACGTATACTCGTTGACCTGGCGGTCACCGCCGAACGGCACTGGAGCGCGGCTCGCTATTACGATCTCCTGGCAATTGCGCAGGAGTTTGCCCAGACCCTGCGCGCCGAGCTGGACTATCTTCAGGAAGGTCGGAATGTCGAGCGGTTCGCCGAGAACTTCTCCGGTGATCCGAGCGTCCACATTCCCAGGGTCTACTGGGAGACGACGACCTCTCGAATGCTCACTCTCGAGCGGATCTATGGTATCAAGATCAGCGACGTTGACGCTCTGGAGAATGCGGACCTTGACCGGCGCGCAATTGCCGAGCATGCCACTCGCATTCTGTTGACCATGATCCTGGACTACGGCTTCTTTCATGCCGACCCCCATCCGGGAAATGTCTTTGTTGAGCCGGATGGCCGCATTGCGCTTATCGATTTCGGCATGGTCGGCGAGGTCGATGTATCGACACAGGGCTTCCTGATACGCCTGCTTCTCGCGATAGCTTCGCGAGATGGCGGCCGGCTCGCTGATGTGGTACTGGATATCAGCCGGTCGCGTGTCTATGTCGATCGCAACGCACTGCGCCGGGACATGCAGCGCATGCTGGCACGCTACTGCGACCTGCCGCTCGGAGATGTACGGCTCAGCGTTATGCTGGGTGAGCTCCTTACAATACTGCGGTGGCACCATCTCCGGTTGCCGCCCGATCTGGCCCTCCTTGTCAAGACTCTGGGTATGAGCGAAGGTCTGGGTGTACAGCTTGATCCCCGCTTCAACTTGATGGAAGTATACGTCCCATACGCCAAGGACCTGATGCGACGCCGTTTCTCATCGAGACAGTGGGCCGGCCAGTTCATGCTGGCTGGAATCGACGCCATGGAGCTGGCTCTCGGGCTACCTCAGCAACTGCAGCATGTGCTGGGAGACATCGAGCGTGGCGGATTCGAGGTGAATGTGCAGCCGCAGAGCTTCGAGTCATATCTGCAGCGGATGGAACTACTGACGAATCGATTGGTGCTGGCCATCCTGGCCGCCGCGTTCACGGTTGGATTTACCATGCTGGTGGCCGCTTACCGCCCGGCGGGCTGGGATCACATGGCCCAGTTCTTGTTGCTGTTTGTGTTGGCCCTCTCCGGTGGCTTTGGAACCTATGTGCTGGCGCTCATCCTGGGATCCAGACATAAGAGGCCTGGCTAGCGCTCCAGCAGTTAGGCCTCGACGCTTAGCCAGCGCCGAGAGGACAACTCGCGGACTGGTTGCAAGCTGAGCAGGCGATAACCGCTTCCCGCAGCCGGTGCGCCACCGGCGCTGCGCCGCACGAAGCCGGTACATAATCGCTCCCCAGAAGGGCCATAGCGGCGCCATCGAATTCACTGTCGGAGAGTGGGGTGCTCCGTGATGCGACACAGATACGGTTGCGAATAAGGGAGTGTAGCGACGACCACCGGTCAAGCTCGGCCAGCAACTCTGATCGTGGCAGGCACTCTCCCTCCAGGTGCAGGACATGCTGTGTTACGCTTACGTGAGCTAGCTCGCTCATAACAGTATGTAGCGGACATTCGCTGATGGAGACGGTGGCTAATGAAGACATCTCGAGAAACCTCCCCGGTGATGCTTGGTACTGCAGACACCTACCCCATCAATCATAGGCCGCTCATATCACAATCTGATCACAAAAGGTCGGCATTACCTCACACAACGCTCACAACATAGGGGCACAATCCTTGAGCAGGAGCGTGCTGCGATCTTGTCCGATCCAAGCAGGCAGTGCTTCGAGCACTGAAATCGGCAGAGGATGCTACGGGCAGCTGCCGGATTGGCCTTATACTTGCTGGACATTATCCGGCGTAGCTGCTGTGAGTATGTGTGTTAGAATCAATCCAATCAATCACTAGTCTCTTTCTATTCGCCAGAGGAATGTATATCAGGGGCAAGAATGCCGGAGCAGCTCTCGGTCGCCGGTGCTTACGATAGGAAGCACTTCTTTGTCATGGAATGTATGCTGAGTATTCGTTGAGTATTATGTACGAATGAGAATCGTGGGGTGCAGCTGTGGCGGAAGAACTGTTTGATCACGACGACAATGAACAGCGGTCTGCTCTCTCTGGCGAACTCGGTAGTCCCGGCGCGACCTGGCTACGGTGGCTTTCTGGTACAACCGGCGAGGGTCGCCCACCCGCTACGGGCGAGCGTATGAAAGAGCCTCCGCTGATTACTGGAAGTGGGCTGTCTCTAGTCGCTGATGACCGGGCTGTAAGCAGAGATGTAGTAGACGAGGTAGATGACGTAGACGGCATCTATGAACATCCTACCGTTCCACTGGAGCCTCCCGATCCCTTCTCCAACGCTTCTGCGCAAGAGGCGCCGAACACTGATCAGAGGGCGGCACCACCCCAGCGCACTCTATTTGAGCAGCGCTACCTCGAAGAGCCCTGGACGAAACGCCCTAACCGTGCCCCAGAAACCTCCAATCCGAGATCCACACGGCTTCCCCGATCACCGCGTCGCTCTCGGGGATCTACTGGGGATGCATTTGCCTCCTTCCATTCCGACTTGCAGGAGCGCCGAGCCGAAGATGAGAGACTCACAGGACGTCGCTGGCCGGGCAACGGCATACCTTATCCGGGTAGCCAGAACGAGGCCATGTTCTTTGATCAGCTGGCAATCGCTCTCGGTGAAGTCGACCCACGAGTGCTGGCGCGCGAGAGCGCGTTGCGCTATGTCCGCGCTTCGCGACTGCCTGACAGGGATGACCTGGGACCTACCGATATCTATGCCATCTTCTACTATGGTCTGGGACTGAGCTTACGCCCGTTGAACTGCACCGGGCTACCGTATGTTCTGGGGACCTACAGCCGGCTAATGCACGAACTCTACCTGGACTGGACACTGCTCCAGGATCCTCCCTATGGTCGAGCCGCCCTCGACCAGACTGCCTGGAGAAGAACTCTGGACAGCTCGCCAGTAGCCAGAATTCTACTTGCCTGGTGTGCGGCCACCCATCTAGCTGAGAATTATGACGTACCGCTGGTACTTGGATTCAGTGGGTACGCCGCGCCCATGAGCAGCTCCGGCCAGACCTCGGCTCTGGGAGCGTTCTCGCTGTCGCCGGCCGGAGTTGCCGGGGATGTTCTCAACCGGTATCGCAAGACCATCATAGCCTTCGCCACTTTGCTTGCCCCGCCGGAACGGCTCTGGCAGCAGATAAGCGCTCTCCGGCTAGGTATTCATATGGGGGATCCCGAGTGGCGCGCCCACGTTCGCGCAATATGTAGTCTGGACGGGTCGGGAGGCGGCTGGCGCCAGGCCGAGGTCACCGGACACCTGATGCCCGGAGGCTTCTGGTATCCACGTGACATGGATCCGGTCGAGCAACTCGTCACCATACTGGCCGAGCGCAATAGTTGCCCACCATCGATCATCGAATGGCAACTGGATGGCAACCCGGGCGTACTTGACTGGGACACCTGGTCGATGCAGCTGCTCCGAGACGTCCCGGCTCTGCAGCAGCGCTACGCCTTGGCCGAGCGATTCCTCTTTTCGGGCACCCCACGCGGTAGCGGCGTCTGGAGCTTGGCGGGATTCGGCCCGGATATCCAGGTACCGTTGCTACGGCTTTCATTCTAGCGAGCCGGCCAGGGCGAATAGGATTGGTTAGTAGGCACTAGCCTGCTCCTCGGAGAGGAGAGGAAGGGTCAGCCAGAAGGCTGACCCCTTACCTGGGCTGGATTTTACCCCAATCTCCCCACCATGCTGCTTGACGAGCCGCTCGGAGAGATAGAGACCCAGCCCCAGTCCTCCCAGACTAACTGGGGTTTCGATGCGGCAAAAAGGGGTGAAGAGCTTGCGCTGCTGCGAGCGCGGAATGCCTATCCCCTGGTCCCGTACCTGCAGCTTGACCCGTCTCTCTCTGGCGTGAGGGGAGAGGGTAATCGTGATCGATCCTCCGTCCGGGCTGTAAGTGATGGCGTTGGTCAGAAGCTGTACCAGCACCTGCTCCAAACGTGCGGCATCAATGTTCACTATCTGGGGCGCCGACGTTCCCCGAACTTGCAGTCGATGCAGTCTGGTGCTCTTCTGCAGGTGACCGGCGACCCGGCGTACCAGAGCGGCAAGATCATGAGGCTCCTGTTGTATTTCCAGGAGACCGGCATGCAGCCGGGTTACGTCGAGCAGCACCGAGGATAGCATTTGCAGCCGGTAGCTGGCTTGGCCAATCTCGCTCAGCGCGTCGGTTTGCCAGTTGGCTAGTGTGGGTCCATTGCCCCTCGACGTCTGAAGCAGCAGAGTATCCACGAAGCCGCGCAGCGCCGCCAGTGGTGTGCGTAACTCGTGTGCCAGGGTGGTAATGAACTCATCCTTTATCCTCTCGCCATCTCGAAGGGCATCTTCCATGCGCTTGCGCTCGGTGATATCCCGGATACTGCTCATCGCGTATCGCGCTTCCCCATTGACTAACAGAGGGCTAAGACACACCTCCACCGGGAACTCCTGGCCGGCTTTCCTCTTGGCGACCAAATCGAGTCCACTTCCCATTGGCCGCAGACGAGGTAAGGCAAAGTATTCGTTGACGAGGCCTTCATGCTGCGACTGGAATCGTCGGGGCAGTAGCTTACTCAGCGGCTGTTCCAGCAACTCGTCCCGCGTGTAGCCGAACATCGCTTCGGTCTTGCGGTTGATCATCCAGATGCGACCGTCGTTACCAAGTATGATTACAGCGTCGGGCATGGCCTCAATCACCTGCTGGAACTCCGAGGATAGCGACCACGGGGAATCCTGGACCACTAGTCACCTCCTCTTACGTGATCAAATGCCCGACAATGCGCCGATAATCGTGCCGCTCTCTGGCCTGCCAATCTGACATCGTGGATGCAACCCGGGCGATTCCAGCGATGGTTTGCTGATTATGGTAGCAAGGCAATATCACACTCACCTCACAATAGACCCATCGGGTCTCACAGTTCTCCCTCACCACGGTGGCTACCGCGGACGAACCTTTAGAATTCTCTCATGAGAACACTCACATTGCCTTCCAACCCTGATCACATTCCCCTTTCTTATGCTGTGTATGACCGAAATCGAAACCAGAATATTAGGAGGTTATTATGTCAGTTCACATTACTGAACCAAGCACCGGCCAGAGTGAGCCGGCGGTGCAGGGCGCGCCGAGCCAGCAACCGGAAGTATTGCCATGGAGCACATGGAACGGCGGCGAGCCGATTCAGCCACAGTCGCCCTACATCGGGGGTGAGGGTACCCCACCCTACTTTCCCGGATCGAGATTTGGAGGCCCACGACGGCGCCGGTGGCGAGCCGTTTTTCTGGCGCTGGCGCTACTCGTGGCTCTAGCTATTGGGGTGGCCGTGGGCTCGATCTTCTCAGCAGCCCGGACGGCTTCAAGTGGAACGATACAGATTGGGGCTTCGACGGCGCCAAACATCTCCACTTCCGGCAGCACACTTTCTCTCCAGCAGTCTCTTGAGAAGACCGCGAGCGCGGTAGAGCCTTCAGTCGTCAAGATCACCAGCGTCTCCGGGCAAGGAGAAGCGGTAGGCTCGGGAGATATCCTGACGTCGAACGGTTACATTGTTACTAACGACCACGTGGTAGCGGGCTATACTAGTTTTACCGTCAAACTTCCCAGCGGAGCTACGTATGCGGCAACGGTGATTGGCCAGGATGCTCAGGACGACCTGGCAGTGATCAAGATCGCCGCCACTAATCTCAAGCCAATTGCCTTCGCCGATTCCTCCAAGGCCCAGGTCGGCGAGTTTGCGGTCGCCATTGGCTACCCGCTTGCACTGCAGGAGACTGCCACCTACGGCATAGTAAGCGCTGTCAACCAGGCGGTAAGCGAGGCGCCCAGCGGTCCGGCTGGTGAGCTACCCGGCCTGATCCAAACCAGTGCGCAGCTCAACCCCGGCAATAGTGGGGGCGCACTGGTGAACATCTCAGGCCAGCTCATCGGTATTCCCACGCTCTCGGCAACCAATTCCGAGACCGGATCGTCCGCCAATGGAATTGGTTATGCGATCTCGTCCGACCGTGTAGAGTACGTCGCCAGCCAACTGATACAGAACGGGAAGGTCACCAGCAGCGATCAGGGCTTCCTTGGGATCGAAGGCCAGGACGTTACGCCGCAGGTTGCCGCAGCCTATGGACTCTCCGCTCAGAGCGGCGTACTGGTCTCCGGGTTTGCGAGCGACACCGCGGGGCAAAGCCCAGCCCAGCAGTCCGGCCTTCAGAGCGGAGACATCATCACCGCGGTTAATGGGCAGGCCGTCACCGACAGCAATGATCTCGCCGCCGCTACCATGGGATCGCTGCCCGGTACCAAGGTTACTCTCACTATTCTGCGTGGATCCAGCCAGATGAGTATCAGCGTGACTCTCGGTGAGCGACCAGTGAGCTAGCCAAGTGTGAGCACACTCTTGATGCCACCCGGGTCTCCGAGCAGCGGCTCGCGATAGTCTTCCAGCGGATAGCGGCTGGTGATGAGCGACAGGGGCGCCTCCGGCCAGCGCTTTTGTATCTCACCAAGTGCCCGAATGGTGGCGGCGAATGCGTCCTTGCCGGCATTGACGGTCCCCAGTATGACCTGGTTTTTCAAGACGGCGTTACGCATGATCAAGTCAGTATCGACGTGACTGGTAGCTTGTAACGGCGGCACGCCGGTAAAGATGAAAATGCTGTTGGGACCAAGCACTCGCATGGCCTGGAAGGCCAGACGGGACGCCCCGGTAGCCTCGTATACCAGATCGACTTCTCCAACCATGTGAGCAAATTGGTCGCGGCTCTCTTCACTGACGTAGATTGCCCCAATTGACTCAACCAGCGCTGATCTTTGATTAGGAGCGGCGGCGCGGTCATAGACATGGACGGCAAACCCAATATTGCGCAGGGCCATGGCTCCCAGTAGACCAACCGCGCCGGCTCCCAATACCAGAGCGTGGTAGGTACGGCCATGAGGCTCAGGCAAGTCTTTTGGATCAAACCAGGGTAGCCGCTCGAGGATTTTGCGGGTTTGAAAGAGCGCCTTGGCGGCGATGGTAGTCGGCTCCACCAGCACCGCGATGTCTCGTAGCTCGCTAGGCACTCGGAACATATACTCCGAGTCATCAACGACATAGTCGGCCATAAATCCGTGCAGCCCCTTGATGCCACGCTCAGTGAAGTCGCCGGTACGGCAGAAATCCGGATGTCCAGAACGGCAGGGGCGGCATTCCTGGTGCGAACAAGGGCGACGTACCATGGTCACTACCAGATCACCTACGGCCAAACCGTCTACAGCATCGCCCACCTGGACGACCTCACCGAGCGATTCGTGCCCGATGATCAGGTAATCGGAGCCCGGAGGAGGAGAACCATACTCAAAGCGGGAGATCTCCTTGTCGGTGCCGCAGATCCCCACCTCAAGCATGCGCAGCTTCACCTCGGTTGGTCGGGTGATCTCCGGCTCGGCGCACTGTATCAGCCTTATTTCGCGCGACCCCGGATAGACGGCTACCGCTCTCATTTTATGTCACCCTTCTGCTTGACTTTTTCCAGCCGGGGACCCGTGCAACGCCGGTTCCAGGGAGATTCTAAAGAGACTCTTCCGACGCACTAGCCTGCTATCGACCGAAGTATGGCCCGTGCCGGAGCGCCGTCGGCGTCGGTTATCCGAAGAGGCAGGCAGACCAATTGGTAGTTACCCGGTTGCACGCCGGTGAAATTCAGTCCCTCTATGATCCAGACACCCGCCGAAAGCAGAGCGTAGTGCGTTTCAGGTCCGTCAGTGTAGAAGCCGCCTACCGACAAATAGTCCACGCCGACAGTCCGTACCTCGAGTGCGGCCAGGTACGAAGCGGCTGTCGCGGAGACATACACGAAATCGCGGGCGAAATCGTCGCTAAGCCAGGCGCGTGCGGAGTTGCGAGTTTTGAAGAGAATTCGTTCGCCGGGTTGTATCCGATACGGTTCGAGCTCCGCGACTGTTACCGAGCGTGGGTCTTTGATCTCGAGTAGACGAGCGGGGCCGATCATCGCGTCGAATGGCGCGTCATGAACACCAGTGCCTCCCGTAATAAAATGTAGCGGAGCATCTACATGAGTGCCGGTGTGGGCACCAAGCGAAAGTCGGGAGACGTTGGCGCCGTCGCCGCGCTCGATGTCGAGGATTCGCTCGATAACTACCGGCGGGTTGCCGGGCCAGTGCACCATGCCGGTATGCAGCGGTACCGATACGTCGATCCAGTCATCTGCCATGGCTCATGTTCCCCCTGTACCTACTCTTGACCTTCGTGCTCAATTGTATCAGTGTTCAGCGTGTGCTGATCCAATCTGGCTCAGGTCGACGTTCCCCTGGCCATGGTCAAGCTGGTAATCCAGGTTCATTGCGGCATTGATCAGAGCTAGATGGGTGAAAGCCTGAGGGAAGTTACCCTGCTGCCCGCCGGTGAGCCCGATCTGCTCGGCAAAGAGCCCGAGGTGGTTGGCATAGGTGGCCATCTTCTCAAAGACCAGGCGGGCGTCTTCCAGGCGACCCGAACGGGCCAGCGCATCCACATACCAGTAGGTGGCGATGGAGAAGGTTCCCTCATGGCCGCGAAGCCCATCAGGTGAGGCGCTGGGATTGTAGCGATACACCAGACTATCGGAGACCAGCTCCTGGTCCATGGCGCGAAGCGTTGAGATCCACCTCGGATCCTGAGGCGAGATAAATCCGATCAGCGGCATCATCAGCAGCGAGGCGTCGAGCACGTCAGTGTTGTAGTGCTGTACAAAGGCGCCGCGCTTGGCGTTCCACCCTTTCTCCATGATCTGGTTGTAGATCTTATCACGCTCGGCAGTTACCCGGGCGAGATCCAAGGGCAGACCCTGTAAGGTCGCTATGCGAAGGGCACGGTCCATCGCTACCCAGCACATCATCCGGCCGTAGGTAAAGGGCTGCTGCCCGCCCCGTGTTTCCCAGATACCCTCTTCGGGCTGGTCCCAGTGACGAGCGAGCCAGTGTATCATTCCCTGTAACCGCGTCCAGCCCTCGTAGGCTACCCGAAACCCTTGAGAGGCTCCTAGATAGGCGCTATCCATGAACTCGCCGTAGATGTCTAGCTGCAGCTGGCCGGCGGCGCCATTGCCGATGCGTACCGGCTTGGAGCCCATGTAGCCCTCAAAGTGGTCGAGATTCGCTTCATGCAGTTCCGAGGAGCCGTCCACCCGGTACATGATCTTGAGCGGCGGTGTCTTGCTCTCCGGATTCACTTTCTCGGGTACGCGGTCGCGTACCCATTCAATGAAGGCCGTCGCCTCCTTGGTATAGCCAAGACCCAGTAGTGCGTAGACGGAGAAGGAGGCGTCGCGTATCCAGGTAAAGCGGTAATCCCAGTTGCGCTCGCCGCCAATCTGCTCGGGCAACCCGGCGGTGATCGCCGCCACCAGAGCGCCGGATGGAGCGTAGGTCATCAGCTTCAGAGTCATGGCTGACCGGCTCACAATCTCGCGCCAGCGCCCCCGGTATGTCGACTGTGCAAGCCAGTCGCGCCAGAAGTCGATCGTCTCGGTAAACATGCCGCGAACTTCGTCGGCGGTGGTGTCACCTGGTCGCTTCTGGGAGGCTGACTCCAGCACTATACCTACTATCTGGCCGCTACTCAGGCTAAACGTGGCATGAACATCGTTGTCTTTGCGCGTCAGGTTGATGGGATCGACACCATTAGAGGCATTGGCATGCAGCGTCAGCGTGAGGGCGGTAGTGCGGAAGGTGGCGCCATGTTTGGCCATCTCCAGTTCATGGGACACTCGCCCGTAGTCGAAACGCGGCTGGCAATCCAGGGCGAAGCGCATCTCGCCGCGTACCACCCGCACGAGCCGGACTATCTGATGGTGTGAGGTGGCCTGCTCGGGGTGATCTATGGGCATGAAGTCGATGACCTCGCCAACCCCACCGGGCGCCATGAAGCGGGTAATCAGGGCCGCCGAATCAGGGAAATACAGCTGCTTAGTCACATAGTCGCGCCCCTGCGGTGCGATACGGAAGTATCCACCTTTCTTCAGGTCAAGCAGCGACGCAAAGACGCTGGGAGCATCGAATCTCGGGCAGCAGTACCAATCAATCGAACCGTCGGTAGTCACGAGTGCTGCCGTCTGCAAATCTCCTATGACGCCGTGATCAGCAATCGGGGGGTAGTTGTTCTCCATCGGACTTCTCACCTCTACTTGACTGTGAACCCTGGCAAACCGTCTATATGGCGAGGACATCTCTCGCCGAATGCAGCATAAGCACACGTATCTGCGCTGGTCGCCATGTGGAAGGTGTGATTCGCAGTGGAGTCTTATCCTATGCGCGGGGTGAGCAAGTGCTCTGACCCGAGGACGAGTGGTAGCTCCGTAGTGGGCATGCCGCCCGTGCCTCAAGGTCGGCGCATGGGCGGTAAACCAGCTCAGAGCGACGCGATGAAGCCGGCAATCGTCTGCCTCATCGGCAGTCCGGTCAGCTGCTGCCAAAGAGGCTCGATACTGGCGCGTATCTGCTCAACTTCCGGAGCCAGCGTATCCAGAAAGTCGCGATAGCTCTGATATGCATGATCAGTTCCATGTGACGATGCTTGCTGCAGGTCTCGTGTCAGGTCCTCGGCATAGTACACGTCGTGCAGCTGTCCCAGCTGATCCTGTGCTGCCTTCAAGGTTGCCATCATCTCTACGAGCGCCGGTGGAGTCTGGCCAAAGATCTGCATACTGTAGCGGAGCCGCTTGCAGGCAATACGCAGCTTGTGTAATGTCTCGGCCCCGGCCTCAGGGAGCGCCAGCTCATAGCTCAGGATCTCCTGATACCGTCCCCAGATGGCGCCTCCGGCAAAGTGGCGAAGCAGAAGCGGATATCGTTGGTCAGAACGCTTACCCTTAGCCGGCTCGGAAGTCGTGATATCGCTCTTGACGTGGTGCAGGCGCTGCAATTGGCGCTGCGCCCGGCGAAGCAGCCGGCGTGTTGCGGCTTTCTTAAGTGCCTTACCCACCTGCTGCGCGGCTTTCTGGCGCCGTCGTCGAAGCGCATGTTGTAGCCACACCAGCCCCTCGCTCGCCCCTTCATGGGTGCCGATGAAGCTGGCAAGATGCTCCAGGAAGACATCGGTGTCCCGGACCACCCCTAGACTATGTGCCAGTTGACCAAGCCCCTTATCCAACTGGCGGAGCCACCTGCCGTTGAAGCAAGCCGACGGCTCTAGTAGCAAGGCGATGGCTCGTAGCTCACGCACCGCCACACGGGCATCGTGAATGGCCTCAGCATCATCGGAATAATCAAGCGCCGCTAGAGCCTTGCGTACGCGTCTGAGATACAGGAGTAACGCCTGGTACCCAGCCTCTTGTAGCGGCATGGTACCAATGGCGGATTTTTCCGCCAACGTTTGGGTGAGGAAGGCTGGCTTCCCCTTACCGTTACCAATATGGGTCTCTGCGTTTGGTCCTGCATCATGTGGTCCTGCATCATGCTTGGACATTTCTCATCTACCTCGGATATCATCCCTATCAGTGCCGCGGCCGGAGAAGCTACTCCCGGCTCCATGTCTACGCTCGTCGAAGTCGAGTTAGTCGAAGTCGAGTTAGTCGAAGTCGAGTTAGTCGGCTTCGGGCACGGTGGCTATAGTGCAGACAAGATCTGAGGGAGAGCCCCCCAGCAGCGGTAGACGCACAGTAAACCGTGTGCCTTGCCCTTCCTCTGATTCTACACCGATGCAGCCGCCATGTGCATCTACCAGTTCCTTGGTGATGAACAGTCCCAGCCCCAGCCCGATCTGGCCTTCAGTACCCGGACGCTCCACCCCATAGAAGCGTCCAAACAGGTTAGGAAGCTCGGCGCTGGGGATGCCAGGTCCGTAATCCTGTACCTCGAGTCTGGCCGCACCACCTCCGGTGCGCAATCGTACTTCTATCCGATCGGAGTGTGGCGCATGCCGTATCGCATTGCCTAGAAGATTAACTACCACCTGCTCCAGCCGGGTAGCATCTCCGCTTACCTGTACCGGATAGTCGGGCAGATCCAGGATAAAGGTCTGGGTACGGGTACCCAGTTGCGCCAACGAAACCGAGCGGCGAAGCAGCGGAACGAGATCCTCCGGCTGGAGCCGCAGCCGGAGCCTACCCCGTTGCAGCCGGCTTACGTCTACCAGGTCGCCAACCAGCACCCTCATCCGTTCCGCCTCCCACACCGCGGTCTCAACATAGGATCGCACCTCTTTAGCGAGCGCATCACCGGCGCTGGGCGGCAAGCGGCGAAGCACCATGCGCAGCGATAGTATGACGGCCGACAGCGGTGAGCCCAGTTCATGGCTAACTCGGGCCATAAACTCATTCTGCAAGTTGTACAGACTACGTTCAGTAATGTCCCTGATGGCTACGGCGCCGCCCTGCGCGCCGCTTCCGTTCCGTATGGGCTCTCCGTGCGCTTGAAACCAGCGGCGAGCACCTTCGGCGTCGGTTAGAGTGAACTTCATGGTAAAAGGCGACCCACCGGTCGCTCGCACCTCGGGCAACTCTTCCGGCGGCAGGGGTTTGCCCACTGCATCCGTCGCCGGCAATGCCCTAGTTTCACTGCCGAACATCTCCGCGTACGCATCGTTGGTGAGGACGACCTCAGCCGCTTCATTGACTACGAGGAGCGCCTCGTCCATGCTTCGCAGAATGGCTTCAAGTCGTGCGCGCTCGGCTTCGCTCCGGCGAAGTTGCTCATCGAGTAGGCCGGTTACACCCTCTGCCTCCAGCGCCCAGAAAGCTGTCTCGGTATTCGGCTGAGGTAGTCGTGCCGGGGGGTGGCTTGTCTGGCTGCTCTGAAGAACTTGCCTTGAGCCGCTTGAGTTGGCTGGATGTTTATACGACATGAAGTGGTCCGTCTCCCCCTCTTTTGGGCACGTGCCCAATTATTTTCCGTACCACTCGCAAAAAGCGTGTCACAGCGGGTCAGACCGCCGTCACAATGTGGTCACTCATGTATAGCTGATCAGGTTGGCATGCAATAGCAACTATCGGCAAGAACGATACCACTGGAGCGCCATAAGAGTCCCATACGGCAAACACACGGCAAAACATCGATGTCGAGTGACATCTACGTCCCTAGCCGCGGCAAGGCAACCGCAGTGTCCATGGCATGTGTTGTGCTATTTCAGAAGAAGGCAATAAACTCGGGTAGACAAGAAGGCAGGGTGGGCTCTAGGCTGCCCTTATTACCGCTGTCGCAAGTGCCGCTGCACATAGAGAGGCGACTCTCCCAGGTGATCACAAGATGACGGAAGATCTGAACGAGCAGGCTGAGAATCAGTCACCAGCGCCGATGTATCACACCATCCGGATCCTTATCGCCGATGATCATCCCATAGTACGTAGAGGCATCGGTTACACTTTGTCGTCGCTTGACGACCTCGAGGTAGTTGGGCAGGCGAGCACCGGTGAAGAGGCGGTTGCGCTCAGCCGGGAGCTACACCCTGATGTGGTCCTGATGGACCTGATGATGCCTGGAGAAGGCGGTCTCGCCGCCATTCGTTCCCTGCACCAGGAGTTTCCTGAGATCCAGATCATTGCTCTCACCAGCTTTCGCGAGGGCAATCTAGTGGAAGAGTCCCTGGTCGCTGGGGCAATCGGCTATCTGCTCAAGGATGTGGCCGAAGATGAGCTGGTCAAGGCCATTCGACTGGCTCACCAGGGAGTCCCTACTCTGGCGCCGGCGGCCGGTCAAGCTCTGGTAAAGATGGTCTCGAGCGGTCCACCTGCGCTGGGGCACGACTTGACCGAGCGGGAGCAGCAGGTCCTCACTCTCATGGCGCAGGGGCTTTCGAACCAGCAGATAGCTGACCAGCTGGTAATTACGCCGGCGACGGTCAAGTTCCACGCCCGCAGCATCCGGTCAAAGCTGGGGACGGCCAGCCGGACCGAGACGGTGGTGCTGGCGCTGCAGCATCACCTGGTTTCCCCTAACTCGCAAGCCGCCCGGCACTAAGATCATGGTTCAACCTCGCCAATAGGGGTGAGCCAGACTAGTCCACAGAACACTCCGCGGGGAGAGGGTTGCCGGCAACTCACGCACCTATACTGGGCTATGTCTAACACTTTCTTTCGCTGCGGTTTGAGGCCGCTCTCGTAGGTGGTCATATCACGTAATGCTAGGTCACATCGGGTAATGCTTTTACTTTGTGCTTCAGCAGAGGAGAGTCACATGCAGAGCACGGAGGACTTGAACTCCTGGAAGCAACATATTGGGGAAATCCTGGCGCAAGTCGAGGGATTGAAGACCTGGTTTGAGAGAGAGCAACGCACCCTGACTGCCGCCATGTGCGCGCAGCTGAGCCAGATTGAGGCCGAGATCCAGGAGCTCCAAGTCGATGCCACACCCAACGGCAGCACTCAGCATGCTAGCAGAATGGCAGCGCACATCGAGGCCCTGAAGGCGAGAGGTGATCTGGCGTATGACCTGCTTACACGCGCTTCACCGCAGGGCAGCCCGAAACAAGTGACTAGCGCAGTAAGCGAGTAGCGAGGAGATTCTTATGAATCAAACGCATGCGTCGCCAGTTGGAGCATCTTCAGCTAGCGCCGAGATCGACAAGTTTTTCCAGAGAGCAGCGGCAAGCGGCCTGCAGCCACGCTGGCGGAACCTCACCGGCGTCTGCGAGTTCAACATTGAAGGTGCCGGTATCTGGCGGGCTACCATCAAGAAAGGTGTGGTAACGGTCTCCAAGGGAGCGGGCGACGAGTCGACTCCACCGACCTGTATCATGTCGTGCAGCGCCGATGATTTCGTGCGCCTGGAACATCGCGAGGGCAACCTCAACGTCTATGCCGCCGCTCTGCAAGAAATTCTGACCATCAGTGGAGATATGCCGTTTGCCTGGGCGGTACTGAACAGTTTCGTTCTGAACCCGGAGGAAGCTCGCGCTCGCTAGGCACTGCAGCCTTTTGCAGGCAAATGAGGAGAATCATATGGCTGGCAATATGGTCAGTATACTCGAAGGCAACACCTTTGTCGTCAGCGACTCACGCGGTGATATCAACGCTACCCCTACCGATACCTCGGGTTTGTTTGCCTGGGATACGCGCTTCCTTTCGCGCTGGCTGCTGACTGTCAACGGCCAGACGCCCAATTCGCTCTCCACCGACGATATACAATACTTCTCCGCCCAGTTCTTTCTGGTGCCGGCGACTGGCACCATTTATGTGGATGCCGACCTTTCGATCATCCGGCAGCGGGCGGTTGGCAATGGGTTCCATGAGGACTTGAGCCTACTTAACCATAGCGACAAACCTCATGATCTTGAGGTACGGCTCGAGGTAGGTAGCGACTTTGCCGATCTCTTCGAGGTGAAAGACGCGCTAGCCAAGAAAGGCAGGCTCTATACCCATGTAGAAGATGGGCGGCTGGTACTGGGCTACCAGCGCGAGAAGTATGTGCGTGAGACCTGGATCACCTCCAGTGTGCACGCCGACTTTGATGAACATGGCCTCACCTTTCATGTGCATCTGGAGCCACATGGAGAATGGAAAACCAGTCTGGACGTGGTCATTGCCCATGCGGCCATGGGGATACGTGAGACCAGTACCAAGTATCACTCGGCCCATGAGCACGCCAAGACGGCTCTAGGCGCCAGCCTAGAAGCCTGGCTTGATGCCGCTCCTCATCTGGCCTGCGAGTGGGAGCCCTTGCCGGTCACCTATAAACGTAGCCTGGTCGACCTGGCGGCGCTGCGGTTCTTTCCGAGAGCCGAGCCCGGCGCCGCGCTGCCCGCGGCTGGACTGCCCTGGTTCATGACTGTCTTTGGACGTGACAGCATTCTTACCAGCTACCAGGCGTTGCCTTTTGCGCCGGAGCTGGCCGAGTGTACGCTACGCACGCTGGCCGGGCGTCAAGGCCGCGAGGTGGACGACTTCCGGGACGAGGAGCCGGGCAAAATCATACACGAGCAGCGCTTTGGCGAGCTTACCGCTTTTCTGGAGCGGCCGCAGTCACCCTATTATGGTGCCGCCGATGTGACTCCGCTGTTCCTGATCCTGCTTGACGAGTACGAGCGCTGGACCGGCAACACCAGGCTGGTGCGGCAACTGGAGCCGCAGGCGCGGGCAGCGCTGGCCTGGATTGATGAGTATGGCGACCGAAACGGCGACGGCTACGTCGACTACGAGCGCCGGAATAAAGAGACCGGCCTGGAGAATCAGTGCTGGAAAGACTCGTGGAACTCGATTGCCTTTGCGGACGGTACGCTGTCGAAGCTGCCTAGAGCCACCTGCGAGATCCAGGGCTATGCCTACGATGCCAAGGTACGCTGTGCGCGGCTGGCACGGGAGATCTGGCACGACCCGGTGCTGGCCGAGCAACTGGAGCATGAGGCAGCGCAGTTCAAGCGCCGCTTCAACAAGGACTACTGGATCGAAGACCGGCAGTTTTTTGCCCTTGCCCTGGATGGCGACGGCCGCCAGGTCGACTCGCTCACCTCCAATATTGGGCACCTGCTATGGAGTGGCATCGCCGAGCCGCACAAGGCTGAGGCCTGTGTCCGCCATCTGATGGGCGACCGACTCTATACCGGCTGGGGGATTCGCACCATGGCCGAGGGTGAGGGCAGTTACAATCCAATTGGGTATCATGTTGGTACCGTCTGGCCGTTCGACACTTCGTTTATAGCGCTTGGACTCCGGCGCTACGGCTACCGGGAGGAGGCGGCTAGAGTAGCCTTCGGCATTCTGGAGGCGGCACAGTTCTTCCGCGGCCGCCTACCCGAAGCGTTTGCCGGCTATGCTCGCCAGGTCACCGAGTATCCGGTGGAGTATCCTACCGCCTGTAGTCCGCAGGCCTGGTCTACCGGAGCGCCATTACTGTTGCTACGCTCGCTCCTTGGACTCGAGCCGGTCGGGGATCGACTACTGGTAGATCCAGCCATACCTCAAGCCATCCCAAGCATTCAGCTTTTGGATATACCGGGACGATGGGGTCGTGTGGATGCCTTTGGACGCGGCCGAGTCGACCTTTCCCATGCCGAGCATCCTCACCCTCACGCCGGCCGCAGGCGCGCCATCGCCTAGAGCTGGCTAACACCGCTTAACCGAACTCCGCTTTACCGGGGGCCTGGGAGAATGATTCTTCTCCCAGGCCCCTCGTTTTCTCTGGTCTTGGTGATCTCGTTCTCATCACCGGCAACGCCCCCGTATACCAGTCTGTGACGGCTTTGAGACTTTCTACCACCTGGCTGTGATGTGCCCGTGACCTTGAACCGGCACACTCTCTTGCAGTACGGAGTGGTTGCCCAGCAGATGCCTTCCCCAGAAATCGAGCAGTACTTGGTATCTTTCCTGGTCTTCTGGCCGGTGGCAAACATCCAACTATTCTCACAAATGTGTGATGGAGGCGCAAAAAGCTGGCGCCGCTGCCCGCTCGGTGTGATGTCTGATGCAGTCTCGAAAGGAGCGCTTAATGGCCTATGGTTTTCGGGTCAATGAGCAAACGTGTATCAATTGTGGGATCTGCGTGGATTTGTGTCCGGTTCGCTGTCTGGACATGACACGGCCCGGTGAGGCAGGGGAGAAGGCGCGGGAATCAGAGCTGGCCACTCCGATTCCGCTGGACTTTGGGGAGCGGAGCTGGATGATGCTGGCACCTATACAAGTGGATGCCTGCATCGGCTGCCAGGTCTGTGTGCAGGAATGTCCGACTAATGCGATCGTTATCGACAGCGTTATTGGAAAGGTCAACTACTACCGGCGGGGACCGGTAACCCATCTGCCGTCCAGCACCGGTTGGCAGCCTCTGGATGCTTACACCCGGGCCACGCCCGAAGAGCCGGGGGAAGCTCCCTGGGGAGAAAATCACGACTGGCATGTGGCTGAGCGACAGGCGACCTGGCAGAGTTGGAGAACCTGGCTGGGTGAGCGCACGGAAGATCTGCGGGCACCTTGCCAGGCTGCCTGCCCGGTAGGCACCAACGCCGGACTCTATGTGAGCCTGATTGCCGAAGGACGCTACGATGAAGCCCTGTCGGTGGCAGCTGAGCCCAATCCATTTCCCGCGATCTGCGGGCGGATATGCACTGCACCCTGTGAGGCGGTTTGTCGCCGAGGCGAGTTCGACGAGCCGATTGCCATTCGGGATCTGAAGCGGTTCGCAACCGATCATGGATCGCCCTGGAAACGGAGTGTGAAGCCGGCGGCTCATCAGCACGCCGAAAAGGTGGCGATCATTGGAGCCGGACCGACCGGGCTCAGTGCGGCGTACTACCTGGCAAGGCGAGGCTATCCGGTGACCGTGTTTGACGCCATGCCGGTAGCCGGAGGCATGATGGCGATCGGCATTCCTGACTACCGGCTGCCGCGCGCTGAGCTGAATCGAGACATCGACGCCATACGGGACTTGGGAGTAGAGTTACGGCTTAACACGGCGATTGGGCGGGATATCTCATTGCCTGAGCTACAGGATCAGTATGATGCGGTGCTGATTGCGGTGGGGGCGCAGCGTAGCCAGCGGTTAGGTGTTCCCGGCGAAGAGTTACATGGAGTCATACCAGCCACGACGTTTCTCAAGCAGTTCAATTTGGTGCCTGAGACCACCATCAGCGGAGCGGTGGCGGTGGTTGGAGGAGGCAGCACAGCGCTGGATGCCGCGCGTTCGGCGCTGCGTGCTGGTGCCAGCAAGGTCCATATACTTTATCGCAGGACAAAGGGGGAGATGCCGGCGCAGGAAGAAGAGGTACGGGCGGCGCTGGAGGAAGGTATCGATCTCCAGGAGCTGGTAGCGCCGGTAAGCCTACTCGGCGCTGAAGGCCGTCTGCACACCATACGGTGCCAGCGAATGAGACTGGTAGCGGAGAGTGCTGCGGGCGTTACCGGCACTGCCGGTCAGACCGGTGGCACGGCCACTGATCGGGCCGGAGGCGGTCGCCGTCAGGTAGAGCCGATCCCCGGAAGCGAATTCGAGCTACCGATAGATGAAGTGCTGGTAGCCATTGGTGAAGCGCCCGATCCGTCGTTTTTACCGGAAGGCACTACCGTAGTGGTGGCAGCCTGGGGCGGACTGCTGGTGAACCCAACGACGCTCGCCACTGGAGCCCCAGGGGTGTTCGCCGCCGGCGACATTACCTATGGACCGAAGACCGTTATCCATGCGGCGGCGCATGGCCGGCAGGCGGCGCGCGCGATCCACGCTTATCTGCAGCATCTCTCACCGCAGGCGGTGCACGAGATGCCTGAGGACGAGACGGAGACAGAGTCGCAGCTGCCGGCGGATGGTACGGTACACCTTGATATTCGGCCGAAGGCAAGGGCCGTGATGCCATTGCGCCCAAGGGAGGCGGGTCATGACCGTGCGCTGGAGTTCGCTCTCGGGTTTAGCGAGGAGCAGGCCAGAGCGGAAGCCAGCCGGTGCCTACGGTGCGACCTGGCCTATCGATGCCCATCGGTGAAACTGGCAGGGAAGGAGCAGGAGCCAGTGGCCAGCGGCTCGGCACTGTGAACACTGTGATTGTGACCATGAAGCGAGTTTGCCGAGAGAGCCAATTGGGAGAGCGCGTAGGCGCTCTTCCGGAGAGAGGGAGAAAGCGAAAATGTCACCGCAAGATCTTACCAATGCAATTGTTACCGGTATCAATAACGGGGGCGAGGGATTCTTAGAGGGGACGCTGGCGGCAGTGTTGCCGGTGGTTTGGCTGGCAATCCTGGGACTCCATCTGGGCCGGCCCTATATTCTGGACATGATCGACCGGTTCACGCTTAGGCTGGGCGCCGATCTGCTCTGGCTGATCTATGTGGGACTACGAGACCTGCTGATTGTGTCGGGAGTAGTCATGAGCTTTATGTTCTTCTTCCCGGACGTGGTAACGGCCGATAATCTGCCGCTGACCGGCGGGCTGGCCGCCGCGGCGCTGTTTGCGGTACTGCTGGTCAAGCTCATGGCGGATCCCGACCATGATCCACGGGCTTTCCGTCTAGTAACCTTTCTGCTGGCTCTGGGAGCGCTGCTCTACTTTGTGCCCTACGTCCTGGGAGTCCAGGGTAATCTGGTCGTAGGCAGCAATCTCAGCAATCTAAGCAACTGGCTGGTGACCAGCACCAATCCATTCTGGGCGGTGGGCCTCTGCTATGTCTCGATCGCGCTGATAGCAGTGATGGGCGCAATCGCCGCGGGATATACCTTGATTACCGGGGGGCGGCCTGAAGCTGGTGCCGCACCGACCGAGGCAGTTGAGAGCGGCAACTAGTTGACCAGGGTCGAACCCGTGAAAAAGCGACCAAAGTAGAGGCACAGGTAATTACTTACGTAGACGGTACCGAGACCGAACAGATAGAGGAGTAGTGAAAGATGATGGCAATAGCGGCCCTATCACCAACAGATGTAGCGAATGCGATTACTAATGCGTTGATAACGGGAGGATCGACATGGTTAGCGGCCACAATTGTGGCGTTCCTACCGGCCTTGTGGACGATGACGTTGATTTTGCATCTGGGCCGTCCCTACGTCCTGCGAACGCTACGGCGCTGCGGGCTCCGGCTGGGAGCCGATGTATGGTGGATGTCCTATTTGTTGATGCGAGACGCGGTCTTGCTGGTAACCTTTGGGCTGAGCTTTATCTTCTTCTCGCCCAACCTCGTGGCCAACGACGCGTTTCCGATCACCGGACCGCTGGCGGCGCTGTGCCTTCTGCTGGCGCTGGCGGTGAAGCTCGCCCGGCGAGTAGATGACGACGTAGCCGCCTACCGGGTGACTACAGCCTTCCTCGTACTGGGAGCAACTATCTACTATTTCCCGCTGGTGTTCTCGGTGGAGTCAGTCAGCCAGGTGAATCTGAGCTGGTTGGTCACCAATCTGACCAGCAATACCAACGTGACTCCGGCGCTATGGATCATGTGGATCTCGCTGGTTGGGGTCGTGCTGGTGGCGGGGTGGCTCTTCATGCGAGCGCTGGCTTCAGCCGGTCGCAGCATGGCTCCCAAAGTGTCGCGGACGCGGAAGGCGGAACAGGTGGTCGGCAGTGGTACCGTCAAGCAGGTAAGCGCCTCCTAGATCTACATTTCTGACAACGGTAGTGTAGCAGGCGACCAATCTCGAGGTTCCTCGAGAATGGTCGCTCTCTCTATAAGAAAGCGAGAGTATCAAGATGGAGAGGCATCTTCACTTCATTGCCGACGACTTCCAGCGGAAGGCTATGATCCAGACTGCGGTACGCAAAGCCATGGAGCTGGCCAGGGACAGTTTCTTCCATGGATTGATGATAGACGCTTTGGCCGACGATGAGCTCTCGCTTTTTGCTGGTGAAGCCTGGAAGGCCTATGACCGATTAATTGAATTCGACTATCCAACCTATGCCGAGACCCTCTTTCTACAGGCCTATCGCGCGGCTTATAGGGTTTATCAACGTGACCTGCCCAATGGAGTGCACCCCAGTGCAGTTACCTTAGCCGACGAATTCGAAGCCGAGATTGGTCTGGTCAGTCTCCAGTGAGCTCACCATGCCCGGCATCAAACCGGAGGAGGATTGGTGATCAGGGACGAGAAAAATCGGCATGGCTTGTGCTACTAGCTACCTGCGATTGCCTATTGACCAGTGAACCTGTTCCTCACGATGACTGGGACATGGGGGCATTAAGGAGTTTGTCCAGCTATGAGTGCAGAGCAGAGTCGACAGCGCAGTCAAATCGTATTATTAGAGGAGGGGGAATTGCCAGCGATCTGGGATGAAAGCGAGCATGGTCATTTGAACAGTGTCTCTAAGCGTAAAGTGGTCAAATGGCCGGCTATTTCCGCGTTTGCTCCCCAGCAATGGCTCCGTGGCTGGAGGAAACCGGCCATCGGATACCTGTTGGCAGCGCTCATGCAGCTTGCGGCCATTGGAATCACGCTAGAGCTGGCTGTACTTTTCCCTCAGTTCGCCTTTAAGGGTGTGCTACCACTCCTGGTAGTGGCGGTGGTAGCGCTCACCTTCGGAGCCGGTCCAAGTTTACTAGCAACCGCCATCGGCGCAGTGCTGCTGGACTTCGTGATGCTACCGCCTCAATTTAGCTTGGCGCTCCGAAGCAGTTCTCAGCTTCTCGAACTGATCCTATTTCTGGCCGTTGGAGGCGCTGTAAGCGTGTTTCCAAGCCAAATTGCCCGCGCACGCCGCCAGGTGGAGGCAGAGGCGCTCGATGCGAAAGCCGCCCATCTGGAGGCCAAGGAATTGGCTGAATCGCTGCTGGAAGAGCGATCTCGACTACTTGCCGAAGAAGCTCGATTGCAGGCGGTGTTTGCTGCCATACCCGACCGGCTTACTATCTTTGATGCTACCGGCACGATAATGCAACTCAACCCGGCGGCCCAACAAAGCGCTGGATCTCGCGGGGGGCCTGCCCAGATGGAGGACCTTACCCAGATCTACGGATTACGTACGCCCGCCGGTGATCCGTTTCCGATGGAGAATCTTCCATTGGCTAGAGCTCTGCAAGGTGAGCAGGTTCATGGAGTAGAGATCCACATGCAAGATGCGGTAGGCGGTAATCAAGTGATACTGGGAAGTGCCTCGCCCTTTTACGACGGCCAAGGGCAACTACTTGGCGCGGTAGTGTCAGCGCATGATATTACCGAGCTACGCCAGATCCAGCAGCAGACCAGGCACAGTCTGGATGCCTTGCTCGCGATGGCCCAGTCGCTTGTCGCCGTTCCCGATCTCTTCCGCGAGCACACGGAGAACGCGAGCCTGGATAGCGTCGACGTGGCGGAACGCCGTGACACCGGGCCCCGGAGGAGTGCCCACGAGCAGGCCACCGCACACCAGTTTGCGAAGCTGGTCTGTGGAGTGCTCGGCTGCAAACGCGTGGGCATTGTCTCGGTCGAAGCGGAGACGGAGACTCTGCACGCCCTGGCCGTGGTGGGTCTCTTGCCTGAGCAAGAGGAACGCTGGTGGGCTGAGCAGCAGGTACTGGAGGCGCAGCATGCTCGTTTGGGTGCTGGCGGTGACCCACAAGCTGTGGCTGACTTTCGCGCCGGCAAGACGTTTATTCTTGACATGACCCAGCCTCCGTATGATACGATGCCCAATCCCTTTGGGATCACAACCCAGCTGGTCGCGCCGATGCGGTTGGGCGGCCGGGTAGTCGGTCTGCTCTCGCTCGACTACGGCGGTCCTCCCCATCAATTCACTGAGGATGAGGTTGCGGTGGCTAGGGCCATCGCTCAGCTGGGGGCTATGCTGCTGGAGCGCGAGCACTTGCTGCATGAACAGGCGGTGGCACAGGCAACTGTGCTTGCTCTACTCGAGTCCACAAGACGAATGGATGAGTTCCTGGGAGTGGCCGGTCATGAGTTGAAGACTCCGCTGACGACGACCAGCGCGAATGCCCAATTCATGGAGCGTCGTTTAGGACGGCTGAAGTCTGAGATTGCCCAGTTGGGAGAAGAGACCGCGGTGTATCTGATGCCGTTTGTCCAGTCACTCGAACAGCTTACAGCACGGGTAATCTCGGGAACCCGCCGGCAAACCCGCCTGATAGAAGATTTGCTCAATGTATCTCGCATAGGGTCCGGCAACCTCGAACTACGACTGGAGCCATGTGATTTAGCGGCCCTCGCACACGACTGCGTTGAGGAACAGCGTCTCCAACTTCCCGAGCGAGTAATTACGATCACCACGCCGGGAACTCCCATTGCTATCATGGCCGATGCGGAGCGCGTCAAGCAGGTCGTGACCAACTACCTGACGAATGCCGTCAAGTATTCACGTCCCAGCGCGCCTATCCAGGTTTCAGTTGAGAAGGAGAAGCTCACGGCTTGGGTGCGTGTACGCGATGAAGGTCCCGGCTTGCCCGCGGCGGAACTCGAGCGGATATGGGATCGCTTCTATCGGGTATCAGATGTCGCCGTGCAGAATGGCTCGGAAGTCGGGCTAGGACTCGGATTATATATAAGCCGGACCATTATCGAGATGCAGGGCGGTCAGGTTGGGGTTGATAGCGAACCGGGTAAAGGTTCGACATTCTGGTTCACGCTGCCCGGTGAGTAGACCCGCTGGCCCGCCGGTCGGAATTCGGCGCAGGAGTCCGGTGAGACACCGGTAAGCGCTAGGGATCGGTAGCCAGGGGCAAGCTGAGCCAGAAGGTGCTGCCTCGACCTTCTTTTGAGGTGAACCGGATATGCCCCCCCTGGCGCTCGACCAGTTCCCGGCAGAGGTAGAGTCCTAGCCCAGTGCCGGTGATGCCTAGTTCACGGGCATTCTCAGCTCGGGCAAACCGGTTGAAGAGCAGAGCTTGCTGATCTTCCGGTATCCCGATGCCCGGATCAGTCACCGCTAGCTCAGCCATACCAGACTGGCTGTCCTGCCGGATTGAGATACTGATTGACCCTCCTGCGGGGCTGTACTTTATGGCGTTGCTCAGCAAATTGCCGATAATCTGTTCCGTGCGGCGCACGTCCAGGCAGGCAACTACAAACTCCTGGTTAGTGGCCAGAGAGAGGGTGTGCCTGCCGCTGACAATCTGGAAACGTTTCACGACCCGGCGTGTCAGCGCAATCAGGTCGTGCGGCTCCTGGTGCAATTGCAAGTGATCTGCCTGCAGCCGGGCAACATCCAACAGATCATCGGTCAGCTCCACAAGCCGATTGGTTGCCTGGTCGATGGTCTCCAGCGCCTCAAGCTGCCAGTCAGATAGCTTAGCCTGCTTGTCTTCGATACTCCGATGTACCAGCATATCGGCGTAGCCTTTGACAGATGCCATTGGGGTCTTCAGCTCATGAGCCGCCACGGCGATGAACTCGTCCTTCAGGCGCTCGGCCTCCTTGAGGGCGGTGACGTCCTGGAACACCACCAGGACAACCGGATCGCCGCCGGCCTTCGCATGCCCATCGCGCAGAGGGAGACTTCTGACCAGAACCGGGTCAAGTGACACCGCGTTGATGAGTAATGGGAGTGCGGTGCCGTCAAGCCGGTGTATGACTTCCAGAGAATGCCGAACCGCAGTCCCCCGCCGCAGCGCCCGTAGACTCGCCAGCTCCTCGGTGGGCAGCGGTTGGCCATTAGTTCCAGTGAACTGGATGCCATGCTCATCAAGGAATAGGGAGAGCGGCTGGCCTACCTGCCAATCGCTGCCCATAACCGTCTGTGCGGCGCGGTTGGCCAGAACCAGCCGAGCCTCGGCTCCCTGTAGCAGACATACTCCACTGGGTAGCTCATCGATCAGCACCTGCAGAATGGTACGCTGCGCCTCCGCCTCGGATCGAGCCAGTTGTTCGCTGAGAAGTTTGCGGGCTTCGGTCACCTCGTGCCAGACGACCACTGTTCCAATTGCCTCGGCGTCTCTATCATCGCCGGCGCCGGATGTTCGGCCGTCGTCGCCGGTAGGCGAGCTCTCTAATGCTCGGCTCAGCGCGGTGGACGTGGTGGACGTGGGTCGAAGTCGGGATGCGCTCACCAGAAAGTCCCGTTGCTCACCTAGCTCATCGCGGAGCGTCACTGGGACGTCGGTTGGATAACTCATCAAGACGTCTGGCGAGCTGGACTGCTCGGCGGCTTCCGTAGTATTCTGGAAGGCCAGCAGACGGCGTACCGCGTCGGCGGCATGATTTTCCTGCGCGATATGTCCCTCGGGATCATAGACTACAACCGCGTCGGCGATACTTTCAAAAACCGTCGACAGCTCCTCGGCCTGATCCTGTGCCGCCTGGTAGAGCCGAGCATTCTCCAGCACTACCGCGGCCTGTGCCGCCAGTGCTTGCAAAACGGCTTCGTCACTTTGGGTAAAGCGGTTCGGCTCACTATGTCCAAGCAACAATCCGCCGCGAACCTGCCCATCCCTAGCTAGGAGCGGTGCGCCGAGAAAGCTGCGCACAGTCGGATGGCCGGTGGGCACGCCTACTGCTCGCAACTCCTCAGGGGGTACGCGTCCAACGGCAGAACCCTTAGTCTGGTATCCTGCTGTCTCACCTGCTGAGAGTCGAGATTCGGGAGTGGAAGGAGCAGCGTACCCGGAAGGAGCCGTCCGATTCCGCGATGCCGCGAGTACCGCAACGGCGTCGCCTACTCGTACCGGAGCTCCATGGTGGAAGATAGGAGCAAGTAATCCTTCTCCCCCCAGAGGTACTTGCCGGAAAAATGCCTCCTGTTCCGGAGTCACCCCGACCACAGCGGCCAGATGGAAAAGGTTGCCGGCAGGGGGTACCAGCGGCTGGCCAGCGGCATCCAACGGGCGTAGCGTAAAGGCCGCGAAGCCAGCACCGGTGAGTTCGCAGGCGGTGCGGGCAATCAGGTGTAGCAGCTGATCCCGGTTGTGCTCGCTGGCCAGGGCGGTTCCCACGGCATTGAGAGAGGCAAATCGAGCTGCCTCCCACTCGGCGGCGGCGCGGCGATTCTTGGCCAGCTGGACCAGCGCCAGGATGAAACCGCTGACCGCGATCAGAACCAGTAGCTCGGCGATATCCTGGGAAGCGCGCGGCTTGAGGGTTAGCTCCGGCGGAGTAAAGAGAAAGTAGACGCAGAGCAGCTGAAGTGCCGCGGCCACGAGCACCAGACCCCAGCTCCAGTAGTAGGCCAGCATGGCAATCAGCGGCAGATAAGCGACGCCGGGATTGGGCAGTAGTGGGGTCAGTCGTCGGAGTACGAGCAGTAGCAAGGTAATGAGCACTGTGCCCACCACCAGGGTGAGGGGACCGCTATACGGCTGGGCTCTGTAGGAAGCGAACCGGGTTATCGTCGTTCGCACCGGCAATGAATCCTGGGTGTGCCGCATAAGCCTCGCCGACGTAGAGCGGAGACGGCCTAGCCATTGGCCCTGGATTCCGCCTGCCTTGGCGAGATCAAGCGCCGGTGTCGGCAGCTCAGCTGCCGCTGGCTGGCCGGTCGCCCCGGCAGACTTGGTTGCGTCCGGTGGCTGGCTTGATCTGCTCTCCTGGTACATGCCTAGGTGTGTCTCACTAAATTCTGCGCCGGTGCGTGCGGCGCCTATATTCTGGATTGCTATCGTCTTAGCTGCATTCTACAGCCGATACGCCTCATTGTACAAACCTGGATAAATTGTGTCGGCTACCGCTTGGCAGACGACATCTGCTAGAATCATAACCATCAAAGTGTCTATTGCTTTGTTGGCTGTGATTCTAGCAGGGAACATCCGTGTAGCAACGGAGGATGGGTATGTCGGAGCCACGCGGCGAATTATCAGCAGCTGCAGGGAGCAGCGTGACGCTCAATTCGGGTGACGGCGATGATGAGATCAAGGAGGATGACGTGTGGAGCCGGAGGCGTGACCGCATCTTGACGGTGCTGCTTTGGGGAGTCGCTGTCGGCGTCGTGCTGTGGCTACTTGCTCATGTTGTTCAGGTAGTCTTGTTGCTGGCCATAAGCACCATCATTGCCTTTGCTCTCGAGCCGCTCACGGTGCTGCTGGGGCGCGTTGTGCCTCGATTCTTGGCGATTTTCGCGGTGTATGTCCTGGCGCTTGCGGCACTGGGAGCGCTTGGCTATCTAGTTGTCTCAGCCAGCATCGCCGAACTGAGTTCACTCGTCCTTCAGATACAGCATTTTGTTTCCAACGGGCCGAATGGAGCTCCGTCTCCTCTGGTTCGCAGGCTCACTGAGCTGGGCATCTCGAAGCAGCAGATCGACAGCTTCACATTGCAGATCGCCGGGCAGGCTCAGTCGGCGTTGCCGTTCGTGGGCCAACTGGTAAACAGTTTAATAACTGTTTTGCTCGACACCGTACTCATACTGGTTCTGAGCGTGTACCTTCTGGTGAACGGTGAGCGGTCGGCTAAATGGGTTCTGGCCAACGCTCCAATAAGCTACCGCCCGCGCGTGGCTTTGCTCATCAATACGGTGCAGCGGGTGATTGGCGGCTACATTCGCGGCCAGTTGTTTCTCTCTACTCTGATAGGAACGCTGGTCGGGCTGGGCATGCTTGTCTTGCAGGTGCCGTATGCCATACTTCTCGGATTACTGGCCTTTGTTCTGGAGTTCATTCCAACCGTCGGCACGCTGACGTCGGGAGCGGTCTGTATACTGGTTGCGGCCACGCAAAGCTGGGTGCTCGCGATCATAGTTCTTGGGTATTTCGTCATCATCCATGTGCTGGATGGCTACATCATCGCACCCCGCGTCCTTGGGAGGGCGATTGGCTTGCATCCCGCGGTCTCGATTGTCGCTCTAGTAGCCGGAGCCGAGCTCTTTGGGATCTGGGGCGCCATTTTTGCCGCACCTCTGGCCGGGCTCATCCAGGTATTGCTCTCCGCAGCCTGGGCAGAGTGGCGCGGACTGCACCCACGCCAGTTTCCCGAGGTCTTGGGGGCCACAGTGGTTCCGGTGACCAACGCGGAGGCGCTCCCCACTACGAGTGGTACAGAGCCGAGAGCCTTCACCGGAGGCCGGCGAATGAGTTCGAGCGGACCGAGCGGTACCTAGGCCGGAAGAGATATACTACTGCTGGTGAGGGAGGAGGCGCTGCCGCCGCTTCTCTCTAACGAGCAGCATCGTTGTACGTTACGAGATGAGAGTGACCGAAAAGGAGACGACTATGCGAGCCGCCGATTGCCCATTGTGTGGGCAGCATCTCGAAGCCGAGAATGAAGACGAACTCTTTCAGAAGGGTCGCGCTCACGCCGATGAGAAACATGGCGATCAGCAGATCACCGACGAGCAGATCCGCCAGGTTCCTTCTAAAGAGGTCTAGCCGTCAAATAGTCTAAATAGCAGCTGAGGCGCTCTTCGTAGTTTCGCTGGAATGTAACGACTCAAGAACGCCTCAGCCATACGGTGATTATGACTGATATTGGGCCCATTCGTCATAGACAGTAAGAGAGAAGGTGCGGGTTACGCTGGATTGACCTGAAGGAGAGAGAGCGGAATGCAAGACCATCAGATCCCGCGCCGGCGAGTCCCCTTGCTTGCTGGAGAGCGTGTGGGACTGGTAATCGGCAGCCCCAGCACGCCGATGCTTTCCGCCGAAACCGGAGCTCAGACCGCGCTTTGGCTGGAGCATGCCACACTTGAGCTGCAAAGGATTCAGGTATTATCGCCAGGTGAGTGCCTGGTCGCAGTCGCATCTGATCTAAGCTATGCCCGGACCAATACCGGCAAGCTGGTTGCTCTGTAGTAGCTCGCCTGGAGGCTACGCGCTGCGTTCCCCTGGAGATGGAGAACTGCCTGCCCCGAACCGCTTGACTACAGGCGCCTGTAGTCAGGGAGTGTAGATGGGCAGCAGGATTGCCGATGGATGTTCCGGGTCATGGTAGACCATTTGGTCGGCGACTTTCAGCGTGGTTGCCGTAGCCACCGGCTCACCGCTCCCCAGATTACGGGCAAATCGAGGGTGGGCGCCACTGGAGACCTGTAGCCGGAGGCGCTCACCTTTCTGGAAGTGGTAGGCGGTAGGCCACAGCTCAATTCGAATCTTGCGGATGCCGTCACTTTCGCTGGCCGGCTGCCCAGGGCAGAGGCGAAGTATTCCGTCGCAGAGATTGATGGATTTCCCCGACTTCTCGACCACGCAGAGCCGGGCAAAGAAATCGGTATATTCCAGGCTAGACTTGACATAAAGCTCAGCGATCACCGGACCGATGACCTCCAGCTCGCGAGCCAGAACTGGGCTGGTGTAGACGAGTACGTCACTGCGGGCCTCGAGTTCGCGGTTGTCCCTGGCTCCCATGCGCTTAATGTTCCCGAGGGAATTGCCGCCCACCGCCGGGGTCGGATCGGCGGGATCGTAGCGGTACTGGTCGGGATCCGACTTGGGCGGCGCGGCCGGCCGTAGCCCGCCGCCGGGGTGCAAGTGCCAGAGTTCGATGGTTGCCGGAGGCGGCCAGTCGGCGAAATCACGCCACTCTTTGGTTCCCATCACCAGAAGTCGTACCGGCGCGGCTCGCAGACCGCTCCGGTCACCTTTGAGGTGAGCGTTGAGCCAGGCCAGGGTTTCTCGAGTCATAGGTCCGAGACTGGAGAACTGTACATGGCACCAGGGTCCGATCAACAGAGTCGGTTGCCGTCCGGCGGCGCGCAGCCGCTGGTAATCCTTGAGCTGCCAGTCCAGAAAGAGGTCATACCAGCCGGCTATGAGCGCGGTAGGCGCCTGTACTTCGCCTACGCGCGAGCTGAAGTCGATAGGCTGCCAGTGGCTGTCCTCGGGTCCGTATCCCAGGAAATCCTGAAAAAGCGTCGAGGACCGCCCAATGACTACCTTGTCGGCCTCCTTGAGAGGCAGGTGCCGGTAGGCCAGCTCCAGCCGGCGCATCCGGCTGCGCTCTTTAAGCAGGGAGCTCAGCCGCGGACCGGTTGCCGCCAGCTCGGTCATCATAGTTGACCAGCCTAGCGCAGTTTCCAGCTTCATCGCTCCTCCCTGGTACCGGAAATGATGAAAGTCGGAGGAGGTGATCTGCGGGACCAGCGCCTTCAGTTCCGGTCCGGAATCGGAGGCAACCGACCACTGGACGAAGCCAAAATAGCTGGGTCCGATCATGGCTAGCTCACCGGTGAACCAATCCTGTTGCTTGATCCACTCGATTGTTGCCAGTCCATCGCCATGCTCGGTGCGAGCATACACGAACTGGTCGGCTGACCCGTCGGTGCCGCGGCAGCTCTGTATCAGAACCTGATAGCCGCGCTCGGCAAAAGGGCGCGCCAGAGTGGCGCCGAAGAAGCCGCGGCGCCCGTAAGGTGAACGAACCAGAATGGTTGGACGCCTGGGACCGGAGCGAGGAGTGTAGTGGTCGGCAAGCAGCACCGCTCCATCGGGCATAGCAATTTTCAGGTCGCGGGTAACGACCAGATCATAGGTCTCGGCGGTCGGAAGACGTAGCAGCCAGGTCGTCAGTCGGCTTGTAAGACTCATGCGGGCGGACCCTCCTCTTGGGGATGGTTCGATGCGCTCTGTGGGAGATCCCATGGCTAACCATGCAGGTATCGTGGCCAATAGCATACCATATGCTGCATGACGTCACAGGTGCATGGCGCTCGGGGCGCTCGACCAGGCTAGAGAGCTGTATACCGTAGGCGTCACCAGATTCCGTGCACGCTCGGGCGCCGATCCCCCTCCAGCGTGAACCCGCCGAATAGCCTGCGGCGCGTGAGCGGCATGGCTTTCTGCGCCACACTTTGGCACGTTTGTTGCCTAAACGATAATGAGCCGGTTTTTGCTCATTGCGGCTTACTTCTCAAGTGCGCTAGCATTATAGAGGACCAGTGCCGCTGAGGCTATGGCTGATAGAGCATCCGTTCCGCGTCCAGATGGCACGGCTGGTATGGAATGTTTCAGCTAACATCATGTCTTGAGGGCAAAGGAGAGTAGAAATATGGCTTGGCAGTTTGACCCCTACCACACGCAGGTTGAGTTTTCCGCCAAACATCTTGGTATGATGACGGTGAGAGGACTGTTTACCGACGTAACCGCTAGCGGCGAGCTCTATCCCGACAACCCACAGGCGTCGTCGGTTGAGGTTACCGTACAGACGGTGAGCATCCGTACCCACAATGACACTCGCGACAATGACCTGCGGTCATCTAATTTTCTGGAGGCTGATAAGTATCCAACGGTGCAATTCAAGAGCACCAAGATTGAGTCGGCCGGCGAGAATCGTTACACGGTTACCGGTGACCTCACCATCAAAGGCATCACCCATCCAGTGACCC
>JBKQTH010000010.1:0-21202 GCA_052143275.1 Ktedonobacterales bacterium
AAGCAGCCACCGGCGCCATTTGGCAATCCTCCGGCCGAGGATGATGCCTCCAGCTGGAGTGATCCTGATCTGCCCTACTGGCTGGCCATCAATCGAGTGCGTGGGATCGGGCCGGCCCGTTTCCGGCTTCTGCTAGATTTCTTTGGTAGTGCCCAGGCTATCTGGTGCAGCGATCCTGCGGACTGGCTGGCGTCGGGG
Organism: Ktedonobacterales bacterium; assembly: GCA_052143275.1. Taxonomy (GTDB): domain Bacteria; phylum Chloroflexota; class Ktedonobacteria; order Ktedonobacterales; family JADMIN01; genus JAJPKE01. The sequence continues at coordinate 199 of JBKQTH010000010.1, forward strand.
CTGGATACGCGAACAGTCGCCAGCTTCACCGAGCAGCGCAGGCGCATCGTGCCTCTGGCTGAAGTTGAGCAGCTGATCAAGCTAGACGTGAGCGTCCTGCGCAGGGTAGATGCGGCTTATCCGCGTTTGCTTTCCGAGATTCCTCTGCCTCCACCTCTGCTTTATGTGCGTGGAAAGCTTCTACCGCTGGATGACGTGGCGATGGCGGTGGTAGGCACGCGAAGAGCGACCACCTATGGCTGCCGGGTGACGGAGCAGATTTCACAAGAGCTTGCTCAGCAGGGAATCACCATTGTTAGTGGTTTGGCTCGGGGGATAGATACCTCTGCACATCGCGCTGCGCTAGCCGCTGGAGGACGAACCATTGCCGTGCTCGGTTGTGGACCTGATAGAACCTACCCTCCGGAGAACGCTAGGCTTGCGGCACGCATTCTCGAGAATGGTGCCGTCGTTAGCCCTTTTCCTCCAGGCACACCGCCGGATGCAGGCAACTTTCCGGCCCGCAACCGCATTATCAGTGGACTCTCCCTGGGTGTACTCGTGACGGAAGCGCCTCGGTCCAGCGGTGCGCTAATCACTGCTCGCTTTGCTGGCGAGCAGGGCCGTGATGTCTTTGCAGTTCCAGGTAGCATCTATAACAAGTCGAGCGTTGGTGCGCTCCAGCTGATCCAGGATGGTGCCAAGCTCGTGATGAAAGTTGAAGATATTCTCAGTGAACTGAACCTCAATATGGTACCCGAGCAGAGGCCATCGTACAAGCCATTGCCGGAGAATGAGACCGAGGCAAACCTGCTTGGCCTACTCGGTGCAAGTGGTGAGGCGATGCACATCGATGACCTCTGCCACACGTCGGGATTGGCAATTGAGATGGTTTCGGCAACGCTGGCTATCTTGGAAGTACAAGGGCTGGTCATGCTGGTCGGACCCATGACCTATGCATTGGTGCACTGAACTCAGGTGTTCGACCACCCAGCGTGTAGTTGGAATGGGGATCACGCGATCCGACAGCGCCACTCTACGTGCCGCTGCTGGAAGACGACGAAGCGTGCTCACAATGGTGCATCACTGCGCAGGAAAGTTGGTGGCGTGGCTGTCGACGAACGCCCAGACCGCTCGCAGGAGTTGGTCGGGTGTTTCGAGCTGGGGAAGGTGGCCCGTAGCCGTGAGCAACTGGAACTGCGCCCCGGGAATGGCGGCGGCGTAGGCGCGGCCATAGTCTGGGTCGACCATCCGGTCGCTGTCCCCCCACACGACCAGGGTGGGCGTAGTAATGCCGGCGAGGCGACCTCGTAGGGTGGGATCGCTCATGGACGGCCCACTGTAGATGGCCAGGGCGGCCCGGTTGCCGGCCATGGCTGCCTGGGCGGCAGGGGGCAGTGCAGCAGGGTCGATGCGGAATTTATCGGGGTCGTGATAGCTGAGCTGCGCCACCTGCGCCATGGTGAGGGAGAAGAAATCGGCCATCGGGTGACCTGGAACCTCGATGCCAGTCGCATCGACGAGGATGACGCTGCTCAGGCTCGCTGGGGCGAGCAGGGCCAGCTCGGCGGCGATCCAGCCACCGATCGAGTTGCCGATGATGGTGACATTGCGCAGATCGCGCTGGTCGAGCAACGCTGCGTAAAGCGCAGCGAGCCCGGCCATGCTGTTCAAAGCGTCGGGGCGGGGGGTACCACCGAAGCCGGGATGGGTGGGCGTGATGACGCGCGCGCGTCCTCCAGCGCTGAGCAGATCGGCGAAGCCAGCGACCGTTTGCGGTCCGCCGCCGCCGTGCAATAGCAGGAAGGTGTGTCCTTCGCCACGGTCGTCGAGGGTGACGTCGACCGGGCCTATGCTAGCGACGGTCAGGGTGTCTGTGATGGTACTCATGGTATCTCCTTGATGAATGACGTCATCTCTCCTCCTGCGGGCAAGTATGCCCTCAATGTGAGAGTGAACTATCACCATTGTAGCACGGTGTCATAGAATGCGCAAGTGCACTCTCGTGATAAAAGCGTGATATCATAAGTGAGAGGGGTTGTGATGCAGAGTGATAGCGGCGCTGGCCCCAGCGGAGACGACGCTCGCGCCCGAAGGCGCCGATGCGTTTGCTCAACTTAAGCGAGACCTCGCCGTGATTGTCAGCGCCGAAGCCCTTTTCACTCTTACCGACACTTGTGGACTCAGCCCCGAAGATGCGATCGCCAGCGCCGCACGACTGGCAACCATCACCACCGTGACAGCCCTCAACCGGGGCTGCGCAGCTCAAAAGGGCCGATCCGCGCCTCTAGCTTGACACCCGCCTACTGGAATGTTATGCTCTGCTATGCTGTACTTGTCTATAATAGCTATTTTGCGCCCGAAACATCACCAGATAACGTAACCACAAGCCTACCAATGCGGGCGTACGCAGGAGAGATGCATAACATGTATGCAGTGATCGAGACGGGGGGCAAACAATACCGAGTGAGCCCTGGCCAGACCGTCGAGGTGGAGTTGTTGCCCGCCGAGCCGGGAACCTCGGTCGAACTCGATCGGGTACTGCTCGTCTCCAGCGAGGGCAACACACAGGTTGGGCAGCCGGTCGTCGGCGGTGCCAAAGTGTTTGGTACCGTAGCTCGTGAGGGACGCGCCAAAAAAATATTGGTCTTCAAGTACAAGTCAAAGAAGCGCTATCGCCATGCGCTGGGTCATCGTCAGGACTATACCTACCTCTTGATTACCGATATTCAGGCCGACGGCAAGAGCCTAGTCTCAGCCGATGATCGCAAGCGCTATGAGGAGCAGGCGGCACGGGCGGCGGGGCGGTACCAGGCAAAGGTGGCGGCGATACTGGGTGCTTTGGTAGAATCTTCCGGAGAAGAAGATTTACCAAGAGAAGACATAGCAGATGAGGAACTGGACGCAGACGAATAAGAGCTGCGTGGTTCTTTATCTATTAGGTATCGGCAGAGCGCGCGTCTAAAGTCATAAAGGATGCGCTGATCCGAAAAAGGATGCGTTGGAGATGGCACATAAGAAGGGTGTGGGCAGTTCCCGGAATGGCCGCGACAGCAAGCCCAAGATGCTGGGAGTGAAGCGCTTTGACGGCCAGTTCATACGCTCTGGTACAATCATCGTGCGTCAGCGCGGCACTCGTATCAATCCAGGCACGAACGTTGGCTGCGGTCGAGATTACACTCTCTTTGCTACCATCGACGGCACGGTGAAATTTGAGTGGGATAGTCGCACCAAAAAGCGGGTGAGTGTACGTCCGATACCGGCGGCGGAGGCAGCAGAGGCCACTAAGGCCTGAACGGTCTTAGTGACCTCTGCGGAATCGGCCGATGCAGAAGCGTATGAGAATTGTTGGCTGAAGAAGCCTGGATTCAGAGGCCTACTGAGGGCAGAGGCAGAATCATTGTCTCTGCCTTTTTGTGACTCCAATCCACAACCTCATGCGGTTTGTTCACGTACAACACACGTAACTTGTGCGGCGACCCGCTGCCGCGACAGCGCCCTTTGTTGGTGAAGACTCCACCCAATAAGGACCAGATCTGAGCAGTACGGAGTGATTGTGAAGCTGGAGCTGAGGCCGTTAGGTTGCAGGCTCCTCTGGTAGAGTGATATAGTGCCCACCAAAGTATCCTATTGCATTACCCACTTTACCCTGACTTGGACAAGGGAGTTCGCCAGAGGCTGCCAGAGATTGCCGGCAGCTGGTGATGCATGTCCAATTTTTCATCTAGGGAGGGAGGCGCGGCATGTCGCTGCACCTCAACGCCGCTGCTAAGACTGATGTCGGACGACAGCGCGAGCAGAACGAAGATGCATGTTATACGCACATTGAAGTCAACGACCAAAAGAGTTCGGGTATCTTCATTGTGGCCGATGGTATGGGGGGCTACCATGCCGGCGAAGTTGCCAGCCAGATTGCGATAGATACTATTAGTTCCACTTTGCAAAATATCCTTGGTCCAACCAGCTCACAGCCTACCTTACAGCTCCGCGGCAAGCGACGTCGTGGCAGAGAGAATCAGGGGTCTGCGCATAAGCAATCAGACGATGATGCCCGCAAGACTCGGCCCTTATCTGCCGAGCCGGATGAGGATGAGGTGGACCGCGGTGCCACTGTTCAACTTGGTGAGTCGCTCGTCATCGAGCACTATTCTGAGCGACTGCGCCAGGCGATCGAAAAGGCTAGCCAGGCGATCGTCGAATATGGCGACAAGCACCGTGAAGCGAAAGGTCTGGGTTCAACCGTCACTGCCGCGCTGGTAATTGGCGAGCAGGCATTCATCGCCAATGTTGGGGATAGCCGTACCTACTTGCTGCGAAATGGCAAGCTTAGCCGTGTGACCACCGACCACTCCTTGGTCGAACGTCTGGTTGAAGCTGGCCAGATCGACCGCGCTGATGTCTACGATCACCCTAACCGCAACCTTATCTACCGGTCGCTAGGCGCTGGCAGGTCCGAGGTAGAAGTGGATATCTTCACGGAGAAGTTGCAGGGTGGCGACGTCCTGATGCTCTGCTCGGATGGACTGTGGGAGATGGTGAAAGACGCACAGATGGAGAGTATTATCACTGAAGTAACTGACCTGGTCGAAACCTGTGATCTCCTCATTCAACGCGCCAATGAGAATGGCGGCGAAGATAATATTACCGTAGTACTGATGCGCTGTGTTGAAGGGTAAGGGCAAGACTGTATGGGCCTGCAGGCAGGGACCATCCTCAAGGGCCGCCACGGTCGCTACCAGATCATGAGCCGCCTGGGCGAAGGAGGCATGGGCAGCGTCTATCAGGCAGAAGATCCTGCGCATCCCCGTGTATACTGGGCAGTAAAGGAATTGCTCGACGATGCTACCGCGCCGCCCGAGGATGTGGAGTGGGCCAAGCTTCGTTTTGAGGCAGAAATCAAGCTGATGCGTGACGAGGGATTGCATCATCCACGCATTCCCACGTACCACGACGATTTCACTGCTGGCGGGCATCGGTTTCTGGTCATGGAATACATTCCGGGCATGAACCTGGAAGAGCGGCAGGTACGGGCTAACGCTCCACTGCCTGAGCGTGAAGTATTACATTGGATGATCGAGATCTGCGGTGTGCTTGACTATTTACATCGCCAGAAGCCTCCAATCATTGTGCGCGACCTCAAGCCAGCAAACGTTATGATAACTCCCGACGGCGACGCACGGCTGATCGACTTCGGCATCGCCCGTCGCTACAAGCCTGGTCAACGTACCAACACGGAGAATCTGGGTACCATGACCTACGCTTCGCCTGAGCACCTTGGTCGGACACAGACCGACCAGCGCTCGGATATCTATAGTCTTGGCGCAACAATGTATCATCTGCTCACCAATCATGAGCCGGCTCCGCTGGAGACACCATTCCCAGGCAAGTTGCGCCAGTACCAGCCAACGCTTAGCCCAGCCACCGAGGCTGCTGTGATCAAGGCAATGCAGATCGATCCCGCACAGCGATTCCACTCGGCGACCCAACTGCGAGATGCTTTGACCCACTGCTTGCTGCTACTTGATAGGCCACAGACCGTCGCGTCCGCTGGAGGTAACCGGCAGGGAGTGCCGCCGGTTTCCTCGCGCATAGCGACCGCAACCGTCGTTGCGCCGGTGGTATCCCCGCCGGCAGCGGCGGGCCAGCTAGCGGACGTGATATGCCCCAACTGCGGCTTCCTTAATCGCCAGGGAGCGCGTTTCTGTGCCCAGGACGGCGTGGCATTGCGGCCAGACATGAAGGCATCTATGCCGCAACCGCCCGCAGCCTGGGCGCATGGCTCCTTCGCCGACAGGCACCATCCCCCGATCTCCGGCACCACACAGAGTGAACAGGCAGGCGCGGCAGTAACGACGGCAGAGCTGAGCATACAAAAGGCCAACGAAGCCTTTCGCGCTCACCAGTATCAGCGCGTAGTGCATGAATGCGAAGTTGCGATTAGCCAGGGGAGGCAGACATACGATGTCTACTTGCTGTTAGGTCGTGCCCTTAGCGAACAGAGACGCCAGCAGGAAGCGGCTGCGGCATTTGCCGAAGCGGCACGTCTTCGGCCTACGCTGGAAGCGGTGACGCTGGAAGCGGTCGCTTGGCAGCAATCGGGACAGCTCAACCAGGCGCAGATTGCCTATACGCGAGCACGCCAACTTGACCCGCAAGATGCGGAGATCTGCTATCACCTCGGAGTCGTATGTTATAACCTCAGGCAATTCGCCCAGGCTGAAGGCGAGTTCCAGGCGGCAATCAAGCTACGGCCGAACTATCTCGACGCTCTAATTGCGCTAGGAAGGGTTTATGCTGCGCGCAAGCAGTGGGACGAGGCGACTACGATCTATCAGAGAGCGATATCGATGGATTCCAATTCGGCGGTGGCGTTTCTCGAGCTTGGTAATATGCAACTTGCGGAGAAGCGCCCCGCCGATGCGGTGCGTAGCTTTGAGCGGGCGGCCAAGTTGGTTCCAGCTTCCGATGCTGTACAGGTTGCTCTGGGCATGGGATTGCATGCTATAGGTCACCGCAAGGCGGCGAAAACTGCGTTGCAACGGGCGCTTCAGATCAATCCTAAGAACACTGAGGCACAGCAGCTCTTGAAACAAATCTAATTTTGGTGTAACTGCCTCCTAAATATCCAGAACAGCTGAATACGATCGTAAATCAATAATGGGAGATATTAAACGAGTAACCGACGAGGAGGATGATCATGGACTGTGTTTTCTGCGGCGCCGAATTACGCCCCAACGCGCGTTACTGTAATCGCTGTGGAGCCGAGCAGCCGGTGAGTGCCTCTATCCCGTCCACTTTGTCCTCCCTTTCTTCTGCATCGTCTACGGTACCCGTGGGTACCAACGTGACCGATATCGATCCAACCAGCAAAGCAAGCTTTGATGGGCCTGAAGAGAATGATAGCTATGGGCGTATGAAGCGGCCTCCGCGCGTGCTACGTGCGGAATATGAGTCACAGGATCAGTCGTCGGGGCAAGATGGGGCGACAGCGTCCTCTCAGGCCATTGATGACATGGCAGGGCGCGATCTTTTTGCCCGTCCAGATGATCTGGTGTCTATCGAGAGCCACGAGATGTCGTCTACAGGATTGACGTTTGCCGGCGGTGCGAAGCCTGCTGATGAGGAGGAGACTGAACCTTTTCCGACCATTCGCGCTTCGAGACCAGTAGAACCAGAGACTATACAGTCGATGGCTTGGACGGATACCGAGACGGCAGAGACCGAGATTCTTCCGGTACGGCTAGCAACAACGGGCAAGCTGGATAGGATTGATAATTTTGAAGCGGTGAACTCGGCGGACGCTAGCGTACAGAGTGAGATGCCACAACTAGAGTACACGACGTCCGCCGCATCGACTCCAGCGACTGCAGAGGGTTCAGCGCAGTCGGGAATGCTAGCTCCGGACGCCTTGTCTTGGCCATTACCAGTCAGTATCATTATTGGCGGGCGCTATCGAGTGGAAACAGTAGTTAATGCTGAACCAGATGATCAAGATGGCGAGAATGTTTACCGAGTAAGCGATCTCAGGGGTTATGAGCGCTGCTGGTCCTGCTTGCAAGAATACGGCGAGGGAACGGAGGCTTCAGATCGATTCTGCCGGGAGTGCGGCGCCGATATGCTGGGCCGTGAATACCTCATGTACGAGCGGCGCATTCCAGCCGATGGCCTAGAGATAGCAATCGATCAGGCGAAAACCTCTCCGGAGCATCCTGCGGTCACGGGTATTCTGGTCACTCAGGAAGAGCGCACTTTTACCCAGAGCAGCCGTTCCTATCGAGTCATACCGCGATTGACCGAGCCCTCGCCGTTTCCACATGGGGCTCATATCCTTATTGGTGTTGCGACCGATGTAGGTAAGACGCGTGCCGGTGAGCGAAATGAAGACAGCGTAGGCGCGCTGGTTCTCAATCTGGCTCATGACTCACATACACAGCCACTGGCTCTTGGAATAGTCGCCGACGGCCTCGGTGGGCATGTGAATGGGCAGGATGCCAGTCGTCTTGCCACTCGGATGGTTACCGAGTACATTTTACGTAAGGTAGCTCTGCCGTTGGTTAGCCTACCGGTGGATGGCGTCGCCATTGAAGAAGACCTCAAGAGCGTTCTGCTGGAAGGTGTTCGAGCTGCCAATGCCGCGCTTTGCAATGCCAACGATGAAACCGGTGCGGATATGGGCTCTACACTGGTGTCAGCGCTTCTGTTTGGTAGCTCAGCCTATATTGTCAACGTGGGGGATAGCCGAGGGTATCTCTTTTCCGACGGGAATCTCCGCCAGATCACTACTGATCACTCATTTGTCGAGCAGCTCATTATCAGCGGTTTCATTACCCCGGCGGATCGGTATACCCATCCACAGCGTAACCAGATTCTAAGAAGTCTGGGAGATGAGTTGAATGTAGAGATAGATGTCTTCGAGCAGAAGCTCAAGCCGGGCATGCGACTTATGCTCTGTTCAGATGGCCTTTGGGAAATGGTGCGCGATGATGAGAGCGCGCGTATTCTCCGCGAGACAACCAGCCCGCAGGAGGCGTGCGACCGGTTGATTGCGAGTGCCAATGACCATGGTGGTGAAGACAATATCAGCGTTGTGGTGATAGAGGTCTGCGGCTGAACGTGACCGGCATGTCGAGCGCATGCGCTCTCATTGTCTAAGCAACAGCTCTCTCGGAGCGAAAGAGCTCCGACCCCTCTCGCGCAACAAAAATGGTCGCCGTTTCGTAGACGCCATAGAGATTACGTCATCTGACCTGGACAAGATAACGTAGGAGCCAGCTGCTGCCGTAAGAAAGTGTGGTTGCACAAGCCGGATGGCAAGATGCGGAGAGGAGTCGCCGGCAATGCCCGGAGAAGTATCATTGAATTGCCAAGTTGGCCGCGAGCGCATGAGTGTGACAGGGGGGACTCAGGTGGCCTACGTCTTAGTTGAGGCCCGACCGAGCACAGCGCTCACGCAGACGCGTATGCCGTTGAATTTTGCATTGGTCCTGGATCATTCCGGTTCGATGAAAGGAGCAAAGCTCCAGTCCGTTAAAGAAGCGGTGAAACTGGTCATCAATCATATGGCGCCGACTGATATTGTCTCGGTAGTCATATTCGATGACAATGTGCGAGTAATTGTTCCTGCGCAGGCCGCAAGCGATAAGATGGGACTTGGCAGTGCGATAGATAGTATTCGTGAGGGTGGAGGCACGGCGATGTCTCTGGGCATGAGCGTTGGCCTGACCGAGCTTCGCAAGCATGCCTCGCCGGCGACGGTCAACCGGATGATCCTCCTGACCGATGGTGTCACCTATGGCGATGCCGACCGCTGTCGCCGCATCGCAGACGATGCCGGCGCCTCGGGCATAGGCATCTATCCGCTCGGTATTGGAGCTGACTGGGATGAGGATCTCTTGGACAACATAGGTCAGCGCAGCAGCGGTATGCCGGCGGAGTTCATTCGCCGCCCCGAAGACGCGCTGGGCCTCTTCCAGCGCCAGCTGCAAAGCGCCGAGTCGGTCTCGGTACGTAATGCTCAGTTGACGTTGCGACTACCTGCCGGCGTGACGCCCAAGAAATCGGTGAAAGTGCTGCCAATTATTTCAGAACAGTCGCAAAACACTCTCTCGGATCGGCAGGTAATGGTTTCTTTTGGTGATCTTGAGCGGGACACTCCTCAGGCGGCTCTGGTCGAACTCATGGTAGAGGCAAAGCCTGCTGGAACATTCCGTGTGGCGCAGGCGGAGCTTAGCTATGAGGTGCCTGGACGGGGAGAAGAGAAGGTTCGTTCCGATGCTGTCGTTACCTTTACCAATGAGACGGTTCCCCCCGAGGACGCCAATCCGGTGGTTCTCAATTTCGTCGAGAAGGCCAACGCTCACCGGTTAGTCACGAAGGTGCTGGATGAGTACAAGAAGACCGGTAAGGTGACGACACGCCTGCACCCTAATGTCACAAGGATTCTCGATCCAGAGACACAACGCCTACTCGACCAGGTGTCGGCAGGTGGCACAATCTCAGCCGAGGATGTCAAGTCGATTGGCAACAAAACTCGCAAGCTGACACAGCGTTTCGATGAGTAGCAAGAATAACAAGAATAACAAGAATCCAGCGTATGTGGTGCCAGGCATACCATACGACATGTAGCGTATAATGACTGATCACCAACCGCGCGTTCCTCGGATCCAGAGTGAGGAGGAGAGTTCAATGGCAATTGTTTGTTCACAGGGCCACAGCAATCCTGATGGCTCGGCCTTCTGCGACGAATGTGGAGAGCGATTGGATGGCGGCAGCGCGGTGAGCACAGCGGCGGCGCCAGTGGCATCAGCTCCAGTGGTGACTTCAGCTCCAGTAGGATCCGCTTCGCCGCGACTCATTATCCAGGCCGACAATGCTGTCGTTGATCTAAGAGGCAAGAGTGAGGCGCTGGTCGGACGCGAAGATCCCGTCAGCAACGTCTACCCTGACGTGGATATGACGCCACATAATGGCGAAGAAGGTGGCGTTTCGCGTATCCACGCCAAAATATTGATCAACGGAAACCAGTACATGCTGGAAGATCAGAACAGCACCAACAGCACGTTTGTCAACCGTCAGAAGCTGGCCCCAAAGACTCCTACGCCAATTAAAGATGGTGACGAACTTCGCTTTGGCCGGGTAGTAACCATCTTCCGGACCAGCTAGGATCGGACTAGCCAAGGCCAGCCGGGCGCATCCCTACCACGAGAGGGCGCCGGGGTTAACACCCTCCCCTCGCAGGCCATCTTTTGCCATTTCAGCGGTATAGAAGCTACCTCCAGCTGCTAAGGAGCAGCCAGCGATCTGCTGGTTCCTTTACACTGCTATGGTATAGTGCAGCCGGTAAGTCTACTGGACCAACGCCAGATCAATAGGTTCTTCACTTTAGAAGTATATGTGCTAAAGGCGGTATGCCAAGCGGTATGCCAAAAGGAGCTGGAAATGACTGATCCTACGTCCCGGCAGTACGTTGCACTCCCCGGAAGTGAGCGTAAATTGGTTCCCGGCGCCCATGTTGTTGGTCCGATCGATCCGAGTGAAGTGATCCAGTTGACCATCAAGCTTCGCTCTCGTGGCTCCGCGGAAGATCTGACTGCACAGGTCAATGCTCTGGGAGCGCTCCCTCCCAGTGAGCGCACCTATCTCACCCCTGAGGAGTTCGAATCCACATATGGAGCCGACCCAGCAGACATAGACAAGATCGTAGAGTTCGCTCGGCAGCAGCAACTCCAGGTAGTGCAGGTCAGTCCTGACCAGCGCACTGTAACCCTCTCCGGCACTGCGCAGCAGATCAGCCAGGCGTTTCGAGTCAAATTGATGAAATATGACTCGCCACAAGGTCCCTATCGCGGCCGCTTGGGACCCGTGCATGTGCCGGCTGACCTTCAGCCGCTGATCGAAGGAATCTTTGGACTAGACAACCGCTTGCAAGCTCGCCCTCAGATCGTACGTGCCCGAAGGGAGGCGACTCGAGCGATGGCGGCGGAACCAGTTACCACCGACTCAGCCGGAGCTGCCACCGTGGAGAATGGGGTGAGTTTCTTTCCACCAGAGGTCGGCCGGATCTACAACTTCCCAGATCATCTTACTGGCGAGGGCCAGTGCATTGGCTTGATCGAGTTTGGCGGCGGTTTTAGAGCAAGTGATATTGCCGCGTACTTTCAGCACGTGAATCTGCCTGTGCCGCAAGTGGAGGCGGTCTCCGTCGATGGAACGCCAAATCAGCCGGGCGCGAATCCAGACATTGACGGGGAGGTCATGCTTGATATCGAAGTAGCGGCTTCGCTCGCGCCTGCTGCCAAAATCGTGGTCTACTTCGCCCAATTCACCGAGCAAGGCTGGATACGGGCTGTCACTACGGCTGTCCATGATCGCCGGAATAAGCCTTCAGTACTCTCCATCAGCTGGGGATTTACTGAAGGCCAGGACATCTGGACGAGCCAGGCGGTTCGGGCCGTCAACCAGACATTCCAGTCGGCGGCGCTGCTTGGAGTCACGATATGCTGCGCTTCAGGCGACGACGGCTCCGAAGATCAGCTTGCCGACGGCCATGCGCACGTGGACTTCCCTGCCTCGAGTCCCTATGTACTGGCATGTGGTGGAACGAGCCTGCGGCTCTCTGGAAAGGCGGTGACAGGCGAGACGGTCTGGAATGATGGTCCTCGCGCCACCGGCGGTGGCGCTGGCGGCGGTGGAATCAGCGACATGAATGCCGTACCGCCGTGGCAGCGCGGCCATGTGCCGCCATCGGTCAATCCCGGACATCGAATTGGGCGCGGGGTGCCGGATGTCGCGGGTAATGCCGACGGAAACTCCGGCTATACCATTCTGGTGGATGGACAGGTGGCTACCAATGTCGGTGGCACCAGCGCGGTAGCGCCACTATGGGCTGGCCTGATTGCTCGAATGAATCAACAGTTACGTAAGCCGGTAGGCTTCCTCAATCCCTTGCTCTATGCCAAGCTGAGCCAGGCAGGCATATTTCATGACATAACCGTTGGCAGTAACGATCCGACCAACGGCGTGATTGGAGGCTATTCAGCTCAAGCCGGCTGGGATCCGTGCACCGGTTGGGGAAGTCCGAACGGCGCCTTGCTGCTTGAGGCTCTCTCGAAGCCCTCAGACTAGCCAGAGGCACCCTAACGTGTCAAGCATCGCCAGAGTGTGGTTGGTCGGACGTGAACGACTGGTACGCAGATTGCTCAGCCTGCATCGTTATCTTCTGCTGGCGCCTCTGCAGTTGGTGCTGGTAGGATGTGGTTGCATGGCATTGGCCGGATCAAGCGACCTGGCGAACACCTTCGACTCGCCACGTAGTGGTGGCCCAGTTATTGCACTCTTGCTTTTTACTACCCTGTTGCTGGCATTTCTGCTTTTTGTCTTGGCCTGCCGAGGCGTGGTGCCAGCCCGGCTGCTCCGGCGGCGACATGTGTTACGGTGGCTTATCTATCCTGTTCTGATCTGGTCGTTCTTCACTGCTTATCAGACCTCAAGCATCCTTCTGCGCGGAATCGTCACTTCGCTCACCGTCACTCCAGCGCGGTACGGTAGCGATGACATGTACTACAATCATTACAACGCCTGGCTAGTTCTTCATGGTGAGAATCCGTATGTCGGAGATCGGTTAGCTGCGGCTTTGACCTATTTTGCCACGACCGCCTATACGCCGCTTGCTCGCGGCCGCTTTGCCGATCTCAGGCATTACCCCAGCCAAGCCGAGCTGGATGCCGTCATCAGGAGCTTTTTGGCGCATCCGGAGACGATACCACCCGAGGTGGACCCCAGCACTACCCATAGTTACCCTGCGGGTGCGTTCCTTGTGGATCTGCCTGCCGTCTGGGCTGGGTTCCCAAGCATTGCCATTACTCAGTTGTTGCTATTGCTGATACTCTTCGGGCTCATTTGCCGTGCTTCGCCACTGGTCTGGCAACCTCTGGTGCTGGTACTGCTCTTGACGCTGGCGGATGGCTCGCGGCAGGTAGCGGGGGGAGATTTTGAGATCTGGCCGCTAGCCTTTTTGGCATTCGCCTGGCTTTCGCGAGAACGGAGCTTGCTTTCGGCGCTCCTCGTGGGGATAGCCTGCGCCATAAAGCAGACTGCTTGGTTAGCCGCTCCATTTTATTTCATCTGGGTCTGGCGAGCTTATGGATTGGGCGAGGCGTGTAAGCGAGCTGTAGCAGGTGCGTTAGCCTTCCTAGTGATCAACTTACCCTGGATAATTTCCTCTCCCCATCAGTGGCTAGGGAGCCTCTTGCTTCCGGTGAATCTACCATTACTGCCCGATGGCAGTGGAGTGATTGGTTTATCTCTGGTGGGTATCCTACCGCTGCTTCCTTCGTGGATCTATGGGTTGCTAGAGGTAATGCTCTTGGTGGGGGCGTTGTGGTGGTACTGGCGTAACTGGGAGCGATATCCGTTTGCGGGGCTAATACTGCCGTTGGTGCCGCTCTTAGGTGCGTGGCGTAGCTCGGAGCGTTATTTTCTCCTCTTGCCGCTGGCGGCGCTGCTGGCGGTGGCTCTCACGCTCTCTCGAGGCAAGACGCCGGTGGATACGGATGTGACACGAAGTGTATCCACCGGTGCTGCATGATCCCTCTTCTCCTCTAGCTAGAGGCATGCCCGGCTAGACTAAAGAGGCATGGCAGATATCTGGGACATATCTGGCACAGAGGGATGAAGCGCTAAGAGAACATTCGCTACGATTATCAGCTCAGGAGAGTGGTATCGTCGGCAAATTGAGCTTGCCGCCCGACACCCCAGTCAGGACTCCGGCCAGAGCGGTGTACCATGCCACAATAGCGGTTGCGACGCCGGTATAGCCACCGATCTTTTCGATGTTGGTGTTAGAATTTAGGTGCCCAATAGCCAGCAGCAGGAAGGTAACGAACAGGGCAATGAAAACCAGAGCGGTCGCGCCGTTGGTGCGGAATGAACCAAGCATCATGATGCCGGTGAAGATGGTCCAGCCCAGCAGATAAAAGCCAAGGCCAGTGTCATCGAACTTGCCAACGTTGAAGGCGGGGATCAATAGCGCGGCGAACGAGAGCCAGAATGCGCCATAGGAGGTAAACGCGGTAGCGCCGAAGGTATTGCCGCTGCGGAATTCCCACATGCCGGCGGCGAACTGGGCAATACCGCCATAGAATACCGCGAGGCCAATGACAACTCCGGTATCGGCGGCATTGATCCATCCAGCGTTGACTGAACTAAGGAAGAAGGTGGTCATGGCAAATCCGGCCAGTCCGAGCGGCCCGGGGTTCGCAATCTTGATATCTGTCACGATGAATGAACTCCTCTCTGGGAAGGAAAACAACTATGGTTCCCTATGTTCGCGAAGATGCGCCCGAGATGAGTCGCCACTGCCCTAGGGATTCTATAAGACCGGGCGTGGTGACAGAAAGTTTTCGTGAGTATGATAGCTACTATCGATGAGTTGGGGGACCGTGCTCCTTTCTAGTATGCTCGCGCCGGCATACTGGTCTATCAAGACCCTGTAGTATAGTAGAGTCTAGCACATCTTTGACAAAAAATGAATACCCAAGACGCAGCGCCTCCCGAAATCTGTTATGATGTCTTTAAGGCTCGTAGGTGCAGTTGCAGCCTACCCCGGTATCATTGCGTTGTCGCGTTTGGTTTTTGGTAGCGAAAGGGGCACACATGTCCAGTTCTCAGGAGTCTTCAGGGTCGACGGAGACCATTGACGCGCTACTTCAAGAAACACGCACGTTTCCGCCCTCTCCCGCCTTTGCGGCCCGGGCAAATGTTCGTGATGCCTCGATTTATCAGGTGGCACATGACGATCCAGAGGGTTTCTGGGCTAGCGCTGCCAATCGTATTGATTGGTATGAGCGCTGGGCGCGTGTACTCGATTGGAATGTTCCCTGGGCGAAATGGTTTGTAGGAGGCAAGCTCAACGCCTGCTACAACTGCGTGGATCGCCATGCCAGGACTGCCCGTCGCAACAAAGCCGCACTTGTCTGGGAAGGTGAGCCAGGTGATACTCGTGTGCTGACCTACCAGGATATGCTCCGTGAGGTCAATCGGTTTGCCGCAGTCTTGCTCGATCTCGGGGTGCGTAAGGGCGATCGGGTAGCCTTCTATATGCCTATGATCCCTGAGCTCGCGATCGGTATGCTGGCCTGTGCGCGCATAGGCGCAACTCATATGGTGGTATTTGGCGGATTTAGCGCTGAGGCGCTTAGCGGGCGCATCAACGATTGTCAGGCCAAGCTCTGCGTGACGGCAGATGGTGGCTGGCGCCGGGGCGGTGTTATCCCGCTAAAAGATACCACCGATGCCGCGCTGGCCGATTGCCCCACTATTGAGCACGTTCTGGTGGTAAAACGAGTCGGACCCGAAGTGCGCCAGGTGCAAATGCTGGAAGGGCGTGATATCTGGCTACACGACGCGCTCGCTCATATTACCCAGAAATATGTGGAGCCGGAGCAACTAGATAGCGAACATCCGCTCTATATCATGTATACGTCTGGTACCACCGGCAAGCCCAAAGGCCAGCTTCATACCACCGGCGGGTATTTAGTCGGCACATCTTTGTCACATGAGTGGATCTTTGACCTCAAAGAGGACGACGTCTACTGGTGCACCGCGGATATCGGCTGGGTGACGGGACACAGCTATATTGTCTATGGACCATTGTCCAATGGCGCTACCGTCGTCATGTACGAAGGCTCACCGGATTTTCCCGACAAAGATCGCTTCTGGGATCTGATTGAGAAGTACCGCATTTCCATACTCTACACTGCTCCAACCTCGATACGCACTTTTATGAAGTGGGGGGAACAGTATCCGGCAATGCATGATCTTTCCTCTTTGCGCGTCATGGGCACGGTAGGTGAGCCGATCAATCCCGAGGCCTGGATCTGGTATAACGAAAACATCGGCTACGGGACGTGCCCGATAGTAGACACCTGGTGGCAGACGGAAACCGGCGAGATCTTGATCACTCCGCTGCCTGGCATCGTCTCGACCAAGCCTGGCTCCGCCACACGCCCCTTCCCGGGTATCGAGGCTGATATCCTGGATGAGCAGGGCAACAGTGTTCCCAATAACACTGGTGGTAACTTAGTCATCCGGCGTCCATGGCCGGCGATGTCGCGTACGATCTGGGGAGATCCCGATCGGTATAAAGCTACCTATTGGAGCAAATATCCGGGTATCTATTTGACCGGCGACGGGGCGCGCCGTGACGACGACGGCTACTACTGGCTGCTCGGGCGCGTGGATGATGTGCTGAACGTCTCCGGCCACCGCATCGGCACCATGGAGGTCGAGAGCGCGCTGGTCAGCCATCCGGCGGTTGCCGAGGCCGCAGTCATCGGCGTCTCGGATCCAATCACCGGCCAGGCCATCGTGGCGTTTGTCACGCCGCGCAGTGGACAGCAGCCCAGTGAAGCTCTGGCTGCCGAGCTGAAAGAGCATGTAGTGCAGGCCATTGGGGCGCTCGCCCGCCCGAAGCGCATCTACTTCACGGTGGAATTGCCCAAGACTCGTAGCGCTAAGATCATGCGTCGGCTGCTGCGCGACGTAGCTGAGGGACGCGTCCTGGGAGACACCACCACGCTGCTTGATCCAGGGGTAGTGGCGCAGATCAAAGAGCAGTATGAGGGCACCGAGGGCTAACGGAGAGACTGGCTCCAAAGTCGCGGATAATATATACCTAGTCATACAAATCGCTGGGGTAGCCGGAAGCTACCCCAGTGGCGTTTCCTGGTGCCGGGATGTGTGCTCGCTCGGGGAATAGGCAGAAATCCTGCAGATGGCGGAGTATCCAAGTAAGACACTCGCGTTTCTTTATGAGCGTGGGCGCGATCCCACACGCGCCTTTAGTCGGGACGAAGCGCTGCTTTTACAGCGCACGCACCTGGCTTTCGACAACGCCGCCGCGCTGGTTCTGCGTCTGGGGGGCAAGTCTGGGCGCCTGGGAGAGTGTATCGTGGCGACGGCGCTGCTCGAAGGATTGCTGCAGGAGCTGTCGCATGCCGGCAAAGCGGGAACGCCGGTGACCATCATAGTGGACGACGCTGCCGGAGAACTCTTCAATTCCCTGAACTATCAAGATGCTTACTGGCCAGCCATCCAAACCCTAACAGCTCCAACTGGTGAATTGCTGGAGGCTGAAGACTGGCGCCGGTATGCCCTTCCCTCGGCTCCAGCTCTCTTCGTTGATCTTCACGGCGCTCATGATGGAATACCGTATCTGCAGGAGATAGGCAGCGACCTGGCCCTGATGCACCTGTACCGTGCCGGTATACGTTACTATGCGCGGCATGGTCCACTCCGGCGTTACTGTGATTATGTCGAAGATCTCTTGGCCAGTGAATTGGTTGCCATCGATCCGCGGCTGGCTCAGCCAAAGATCCGTCTCGGGAAATTGGATCAGGCCCGTTATACCGCTCTGGCGCAGGAGGTAGATTGGCAAGAGGAGGCGTTTCATGTCGTAGGCTTCTTCCAGTCGGTGGTAGTGGCGAAGTGTTATGAACGCTGGGATGAGGTCCTCGAGGAGCTTGCCACCCTGGTTGCGCGGCGCTGGCCCGATAAGCCAATCCAGTTGCTAGTAGCCTGTGGTCCTGCAGACCAGCAGCCGCGCGGCTTTCAAAAGGAGGACCTGGCGGCCACGTTTGCCGGCTTTACCGGTACTCTGCGGAATACCAGGGTGCGGGTGGAGCAGATTCCATCTCTTAGCGACCTGGCCGTGCTGCTATCGAGAGCATCATTGGTTCTCTCCAACGACACCGGCCCAGGACATCTGGCAGGCGCCCTGTCAGTTCCAACCATCACGCCTTTCCTGCCCGGAGGCGTCTACTCAAAAGAGGTATGGGCTTCTTCGCTGTGGCATCGTGGGATTACGTTGGAGCCGAATCCGTTTACGACCGGGCGGATCGAGTCGGCGGTGATTTGGGGAGATTCCTCCATTATCAACCTCGTCGAGCCATCTCGCTTGGCTGCTGAAGCCTTTGAAGCCTTGGTTGGCCAGTCGAGCGAGCACCAACTGTGATTTTGGGCCGGAAGTGGTGCTTTACGAAAGGACGACCACAAGCTATCCGGAATGGCTCCAGGAAAAGAGCCCATCGGCAGTTTCTGTATCCACCTGCTTTACGCTTTTGCCATCAGAGCTGGTAAGATACGTTCCCGATGGGCTAGTGATGGCGATGTACTGGCTATCGGGCGACCAGAGCATAGTGGCTGCGGTTACGCTAGAGACAGCTGGCAAAAGGTGGTATACCCCGGTTGGAATCCCTTGGTCAATGTTGAGGCTAATGATGTCGATGCTCACAGCTGTGGCCAGAGGTGTGGCCAGAGGTGTGGCCAGAGGTGTGGCGTCAGGGGCCAGAGGTGTGGCCAGATGTGTGCTGTCTGGGGACCAGACGGGCGATCCGGTGACGTCGCTGAGCACCTCCTGAGGAGCTTGCAATGATACGCCATTGTCAGTGGCCACAAACATGTCACCGGTACTGTCGACGAGCGCTACGGTATCTCCAAGAGGCGACCAGTAGACACCAATGATGGGGTTGTCTAGTTGTGCGCTAGCGATAACTGGTCCGGAACCTGAGCCGGCAACAGTTGCAAGCTCTGGATTACCATTCTGATCAGTGAAGCCGAACAGCCATGTGCCATTGTTCTCCGCTGAGGTAAATCCAGCCGCAGTTAGCTCTACATTTGGTGGAGCCAGTCTCTCTACAGCCGAGTTTTGTTGGACGGCACAGCTAAAGATGCCGGTGAGCGAACCGGTGGCTGCCTCCCAGGCGGTCCAGGTGAGTGTGGGCTGGCTATTGCCCTCTAGCCAGTACATTTGCTGGACACTGGCATTGCTATCAGCCGGGTCCACACTTGCCGCAACCTGCCTGGCGACATTTCCGGCCAGGTCATAGTTCCAAATGCTCTCTACCGAGCCGTTGAACTCTACAAATGCCAGCCTCAGGCTATCACTGCTCCACAGTAGCGAGGAGGCGATTCCGTGCTCGTTTGTGGCTATCGTCTGGTCATGCGTCCCATCCACATTGACCAGGTGTAGCGAGCCATCCACTGACTGGTAGGCAATGTGCTTGCCATCCGGTGACCAGCTCAGGACTGGATGCACTTCGCAGGTGGTGGTACCGGTACAGAGAGCGCTGAAACTGGAGAATGCCACATCGTTCTGCCGGTCAGAGCGAATGACATGGATACGCCCGCTGCCGGACTCAACGTAGGCCACCAGGCTGCCGTCAGGTGAGACGCTCCAGATGCTACTCACCGTAACATTGGTAGGAGTCAGTTGCTCTCCAATCCCAGGGCCATTCTCTGGCGCGCTCCAGAGTGCGCCATTGTGCTCATAGATGACCCGGCTGCCAGCGGCCAGTGGCTCACTATTCGGATTGATATTGCCGATAACTGGAGTGGGTGTGCGGTTGGTCGTTGTGGGGCTAGAATGGAAGAAACCCTGCTTGAGCAGCAGGGCCGACCCAATGATGATGGCTAAAACCGCTGCACTTTGCAGCACTATGCGGCTCCACCTTGGTGGAGACCCACGAGTCGGAGACTGGTGCGGCCTGGATAATGAGACGTTTGCCGGCATCGCGCTGGCCTGAGCTTGCTGTTGCAGAATAGCGGCAAATCGAGGAGAGCCAAAAATCCGGTCACGCAACTCCGGCGGAGGGGAAACCCTTGGAGTGTCGCGTAGCAGCATGTCGAAACGACGATATTCGGCAACGACCTCGCTGCAGAGGGCACAACTTTCCAGGTGCGCCGCGATCTCCTCACGGAGTTGCGGGTCTAGCATATCGTCGAGATAGGCACTGAGATTATTCTCGGCCTTCTCGCAGTTCATTTGCCAACGCCTCCCCCCTGCTCCAGCGCCCGATAGTGCTCGCGAAACGAGTGACGCGCGCGGGACAGGTACATCTTTACGCCGCTCTCCGCGATATTCAGTGTTGAGGCAATCTCGGCATAGGAGAAGCCTTCCTGCGTGTAGAGCAGCAGGGCCGTACGGTAGTGGCGCGGCATGCGCTGTAGCGCGGCATGCACTAACTCCGACGTCCCAATGGTTTCTTGTGGGTCAGCGCTTTCGACATCAGCAGGCTCATGGTCGAGATCCTGCCAGGGAAGCCACGCGATCAACTTGCGTCTACGCAGGGCATCATACGATGTGTTGGTGGCGATACGATAGAGCCACGCTGAAAGCTTTAGGTTGGCGTCCATTTTCGGAAGCGCTTTGAAGGCCTTCAGAAAGGTATCCTGCGTGAGATCATCCGCCTGCTCGCGACTGCCGACCAGGTGATAGATGTAGTTGTAAATAGGGGTCTTGTATTCGTCGTAGATCCGTTCAAAGGACCACGCCCGCTCCGCCGCCCTTCCCTCAGCCACAGACGTGCGCTCCCTTACTGAATTGGACTGCCAGGTTGCAGCCTTTTCAATGAGTGAACGCCCCGCTACCGCAGTTCCGGCTATCAGGTTCGCCTCTCCGGCTCCCTCATACCGGTCTCGGTCCTGTTGCTGAGACGGTCGCTGGTCGTTGTCAGACCCTCTGTCAAAT
>JBKQTH010000011.1:0-6837 GCA_052143275.1 Ktedonobacterales bacterium
TAATCGTCACCGTGGCGCTGCGCGTCCCATTGGCGGACGGTGTGAACGTCACGCTGAGCGAGCAGGAGGCGCCGGCGGCCACGGTACTGGGGCTGATGGGACAGGTGCTCGACTCAGTGAAATCGCCGGCATTGGCCCCTCCTAGACTGATGCTGGCGATGCTGAGCGCCGTGGTGCCGGTATTACTCAGGGTGAGCGTCTGGGCCGTGCTGGTCGTGCCTATGTTCTGATTACCAAAACTGAGACTGGTAGGAGTAATCGAGGCTATGGGAGCCGATCCAGCGATAAAGCGGTTCAGGATATTGGCGGTGATGATCTGACTGTCGGTATTGGCATAGCCCAGGTTGCAATCGCAGAACCCGTCATTGACGCCGTTATCCACTCCCCATGACCATTGAATGGTGCCGGCTGTGAAGACGGTTCCACCGCCTGCAGACGTATATAGTGTGGCATCAGACCAGGCGTTAACCCCATTGTCGGAGGCAGGCACAAACGAGTGGCCAACATCTTGCAAGCCGGGCGGATCATAGGGAACAAACGCCGCGAGGGTCGGATCATTGTCGGCCATGGTGTTGAATTCGTAGCCGATCAGACCGGCGATGGCATTCTGTCCCGGTCCACTGGTAACGACGGTGCCGTTGTAATTCACCAGACTGGTTCCGGCGTAGATCCAACTGGCCGCGTCCGAGACCAGAAATGGCCTTCCGCTGGCGGCGCCGTTGGAGAGCGAGCCGGTAATCTGGTTTTCAGGCTGCGGTGGCGTCAGGGCGCGCCAATCGATCGTGGTCGAGTTGGGAAGACCACCTTTGTCGCAGTGCTCGCGCCGGTACGGTTGTCCCGAGATCGAATTAGCCCAGGTCATTCGGCGACTGATATCGTCGGCGCTGAAAAAGGCGACGTTCCCGCCGGAATTAATGAAATTCTGGACATTGGCCCGCATGTTGTCCGAATAGTATTCGTCGTGGCCGGTGTTGACCAACACGTTATGCCCATTGAGCAGATTCGGATTGTCTTCCAGGTCGACGTCGGTGACATAGGTAATGTCATATCCCTGTTCCTCCATCCAGCGAATCATCGGGTAGTCCCATACCATAAAATTGCCGGTACCGTCCAGCGATCCCTGGTCCAGATAGGGGCGGTCAAATGAGACGGTATAGGCGCGTGTATTGCAGATACACTCTTGGGTCACGTCATTGAATTTGCCGTAGAGGTCATACCCGATATCGTTGTTCCCCGCACCGCCCCAGTAGTTGTATGCCTGCCAGGTCGTGACATCCAACGAGTAGACTATGGCGGCCGTGCTCGCGTCGTCTCGGACGACGAAGGTCATGTAGTTCTCAAGTCCATCATCTAGGCGTATCAACTTGACAATATAGCTGCCGCTGGTCCAGCTGGTGGGGACGGTAAGGGTATAGCTTGGAGTCCACTGGCACTCGATCATGCCGAAATCAGCACCTGACGTGGTGGTAGGGCAGGCCGGCTGAGGCCCTCCAGTGAGTGGTCCAACCGTCAACATAAGCCGTCCGCCGCAGGGGCTGCATGGAGAACCATCAGGATTGGTGCCATGGAAATAGTAGCCCATGCGGTAAAAGTCCATCATGTATTGCGCATTGGCCGAGAGCGAGACCATAAAGCTGATCTGACCGCCCTGATCGACACTGGTCAGTGAGGCATAGCCTTCGATCTCGTGGTTATTCGCCTTGTTATAGTTATCGAATTCCCAGCTGGTCGTACCGGGCTGCTGGTTCTCAATGACGATAGGATTTGAGCTCGCTGCCTGCGCAACTTTCGGTTGCGTTGTCACGACGAACACAAAACCGGTGCTGAGCAAGAGTAGAATGCCCAGAAGTCCCGCCAGGAAATGCTGATCTTCGCGAAACTTCTTACGGAGTCGGGCGATTTGTGCAGTCAAGAAGTACCTATGTTGTCTGCGCATGCTGCATCTCCCCAATGTAACGGAACACTGTCAGCTGCGGCTACGACGTAGGCAAGTTGAGTGCCGCCAGTGTGTAAACTATGATATAGCAGTCATCTTGAGTAATAGAAAAACAGGACGTTACTAAGCGTTCACTATAGTTTTGCATCTTGTATAGCAAGACAGTACTAATACCTTTGTTATTCTAGCCTATCGGTCAAGTCAGTAGAAATACCTACAGGATCCCCCTGCCCCTACGTACACCCGTGTGGACCGACCTGCCGGAAGACGCTACAAGTCATCTGGGCGGGCAGTGTAGACTAACTGCGCACCTCAGTGTACAATGCCCGCTGCAACCGTCGTCGGCTGCTGGTCTTGCCGTGGACAAAAGCATAGGCACTCAAAAGATTGAGGGCGTCGCGGTAGGCGAGCCGGGTGTCCCGCAATGCGGCAAACTGGTCTCGGGTGGTCGTCAACTTGAGTTTGGCTGTCACCGCGGTCGGCATAGAGCACCGTTATGTGGCGGCTTCTCAGAATCGGAAAGGGAGGGAGAGGCGTTTCCTCCCCCACTTCAAAGTGCTGGGCATCCACGCCCTAAATTTCCTGAGATGTGGGCGGGCAATGGCTCGATTCCTATTCCTATTTCCTTATGAACGTGGCCACAGGCGAATTGGCAGTCTTTTTGCGGATACTTGCTGGGATGGGTGAGGCCTGGCAAAGGACAAACCGGGAGGCGAGCATATGGCGTACGAAGAGGAAACGGCGCTGCTGGGAGGATGGCGCCGCCGGTCGGCAGCGCTGATGTTGCTGAGTATGCTGGTCGTCAGCAGCTGCGCCGGTGCCGCACAGCAGACACGGGTCGTCTATCCCACATCGACACTGGGCCCACCAACGACGATGGAGCTCATTGCCTGGACGACCGTTATGCAATGGCCGTCGGGTCAGCAGCGTCCGCCCGATGTGAAAACATTTGATAAGATCATTACAAATCAGGCGCTGGTGCGTGCTGTGCAGGCGCGGCTGAATGCCTTGCAGCGCGGTGTGACTGGTGACTGTTCCACCGCATCTCCCACGGACAGATATGACTTTCGCTTCGCCACCAGCGGCGCAGCGACGCAAGACTATAGCGGAAACTTAGACTGCGAGACGTGGACCGTGACGACGGGTGGGGTCTCCGTTCCGGTGGACGACCCTGACAGCACCACGCTGGACGGATACAACTTTATGGCCACGCTGCATCAACTGACCGGGATGCCGGTGCCCAGCTGGTGGTCAGGAACATTGCTTCCGTCCTGAGTGGGAGGAGGCGTGCGCGCCTACCGTACAAACCGACTGAAAGCCGGCCGTAGAAGGTGAGGAGACTGCCATGCCAAACTACCATCACCGAGACCACGGCCGTATGATACTGCAACCTGCGGTTTTGGAGATCCAATCGGAGTATTGCACCGCTGTTTGGCGACTGCCGCTGGGTGTCGCTGTTGCGAATCAGCGCATGCTGATGTTTCTGTTGTGAGTCGTCGGTGCTGGGGGCAGAACTGGGGCATACTACAGTGCTCGAGCACTGCTGCCATGCGGTGCTCGAGCTCGTCTCATTTCTGCTAGAAGTTGCTTCAGGGAGCCGGTCAGTCAGTCACGCCCGCGGCAATCAAGACGGTGGACGAGTTCTGAAATCTTGAAAATCGGGGAAATCTGGGACTTCCCGGAGCACTCGTTGTACGATGGTATCTGCTTCTTGCACTCGGTTGAGCTTATACAGAATGCGTACCTGCGTGTCCAAGATAGAATAGTATTGCGGCTCCGTGGCAAACTCCGCCCCCCGTTCAGCAAACTGAAGCGCGGTTTCCAGGTGGGCGGCATCGTCATACCGCTGGTATATCGACCAGGCAAGATAGTTGCAGGCAAAGCGGATGACCTCTTCATGAAATTGGCCGTCCTCGGTAAAATGCCAAACTCGCAGATTCTCCGGCACCAGATCCAAGCAAGTCCGGGCTTCTTCCCTCCCCAATTCCTCATACCGCGGGATGTCTGCTGGTGCGGCATCTAGTGAATGGTATTGCAGCTGGGCATATATCCACATCTTGATATAGTGAATGTAGATAAGATTGTATTCATTGGTGGTGAGGCCCCGGCTGAAATAGGTGAGAGCCTCGTCGAAATACTGGAGAGCTTCGGTATAGGGGTATGTCAGGGAGCCTTTCCCTTTCTTGATCAGTTCAACCACGTCTCTCAGATCATCGTGTCCCGATTCCGTCTCTTCGGTGTCCTGGTTCCGGAGATCGATCCTGGCCTCAGGAAACGCTTGTATGAGCCGCTGCCGTTCCGATTTGGGTAAACGGTTGTAGTGTACGTCAATAGTTTGCAGCTGCGTCAGAGTGTAGATCTCACGTGGCAACGCAGTCAGATCATTGAAGGAGAGATCCAGCACTCGCAGATGCTGCAAATTACCAATACCGGCAAGCTGGACTTCCGTCAGTGGCTCGCGCGCGACGTACTTCCACTGCCGTCCGGACGGACCCTCACGTAGCCGCTGGTCAAGCTCCTGGAGCCGCCCCGGATCGTGCTGCGCCTGCTGGCGCGCCTGGGCCACTTGGGCGTGGGTGAGCGTATCAATCGCTTCGCCGTGCCGGTCGATATACAGCTCTTCGAGACTCGATATGGTAAAGAAGGATTTCAGCAGATGCTGTGGCGGACAGGGACGAGTGCTGTAGGATCTGCGCCCATCAGCGTGCAGCACCCGGAGATGTCGCAATTGGGAGAGCTCGGGCAATGTGTCCAGATAGCACAGGCTGGAGTCCAAGCGCAACTCTTCGAGCTGTCGCAGGTTCAGAAAGCTCTCGGGGATTGTGGTGATGGAGTTGCTCCCAATATCGAGACGTTTGAGTCCGGTGAGTTGACAGATGACTGTGGGGAAAGGAATGGGAGCGGCGTCACTACACTGATACACCGCCAGCTCTTCCAGCCCCGTGAGGTTGGCAAGCGTCGCTGGTAGGTGCTCAAACCCCTGGTTGTAGCTCATGCGCAGGATTTGCAATGAGGCGAGACTTCCTATACTTTCGGGTACGCTTCCCCCTGCTTCATCAAAGTGATTCTCACTGATGTCCAGGACGCGCAACGCGGTGAGTGCACCGATGTCGTTGGGCAGCTCGCGCAACTGGCACCCTTTGACATACAGCTCTTCTAGATGCTCCAATCCTGTGATCTCGTCGGGTATATGCCGAATCGGGTTATCGCTCAGATCGAGACTCTTCAAGGCCTTGAGTTGGAGAATTGACTGGGGAAATTGCCGCAGTTTTTTACCTTCCAGGAGCAGTTCCGTGACTTCCTGGCCATGTTGTACCAGGGACGCGACGTGTTCCTCGACCATCACCCGCGACGGCTTGGCTCCCGGCTTCAGAACCGCTTGCCCAGCGGCAAGCCGCTGCATCAGCGCACTGATGTCAATTTCATCTCCCCGTTCATTCAACGTTTCTGGGACAAACACGCGGGGAATGTCCTCGGCGTAGTAGTCAAAATCTCCATCGTCACTATAGTCATTTACTGTGATCGTGTCTGGATGAATATGGCTCAGTGCGAAGGAGTGGTCGTGGTTTATCAGAAAGCGGGCTCTAGTCTCTCCATCGACGGCCATGCTCCCGTCGTTATAATAGCCATAGAGCGCATGTTCGACCGTACAATCCCCGGTGACGTAGAATTCACCGCCACCTTTATCAATATTGGTTGCCCGAAGATTCCCGTGGACCAGCAAGAATGGCCCATAATCTCCTTCGAGATTGTGAATCGTTCCATCAACGGTGAGACTGCCGACGACCAAGATACCGCTGACATTCCACCGATAGTCTTCCTTAGGCAGATGCCCCTGGACCAGGATGTCCAGCTTATGAAAATCGAGCGAGAGATCTTCGTGGAGAGTCGTCTCAGCATCGAAAATGAGGACATCAGCATCTTTCCCAAGTCTGCCCCGAATCTTTTGGCGCAGAAGGGGGAAGCGCAGTAACGCCTCCGATTCCCGCACAATTTCAAAGGCGCGGGTGACTCGATAGCCCTTTTGGATCTTTTCCTGGACCATGGCATCAAAGAGGACGCTCGCTTCACCGAGGTTGGGACATACGATCCGATCAGCCTGCCCATCAGTCCCACTCATGGCATAGGTCGCAATGGCGATCTCCGGTGCCGACGAAGCAGTGTTCTCGGGCTCCAGGGTACTGATCCAGAATTGTGGAACATGGTCGCCAGGGTGTTCACAGATCGTTCGTCTCACACTGCTACCTCCGGAAACTGAGCTTGAACCAGACGGTGCACGCAGGGGTAGATTGGGAATAAAGAGCACCACATCGAGTAGATCAGGATGCTGCTGCCCGGGGTCCCCGCTATTATACATTAGGGGCGAGAAGACCCAGCCCGTTCACGGGACCCTGGATGAGAGCCTGCATCACTGTGCGCGTACGTTCCCGAGCACTCCATGCGAGAGCGCCGGATGGTTCCTGCCGACTGCTCCGCCAGAGCCAAGGCTACCCATCGCGTTTTTCCCCTTTGTCTCCTACCTCCGGTATGTACTATATAGAGAGCAAACGAACGAAGGGGAGAGCTCATGGAAACGGTGCGGATCTATCGACTGACCGGCGTACGCCCGCGATACCAGGCCCGACTGCGTGCGGCCCAGAGGGAAGCGGCACAGGTCTGGACGCTCTGCCGGGACCTGCACCTGTCCGCCCGGCAGCAGCGTACCACCTGGCCAGGAGAGCATGACTTCCAGCAGGCCACCAGAGGCCGGTTCGCCCTGCACAGCCAGACCGTGCAGGCAATATGCCCGCGCCTTTGTGGGTAACGTGGACACCACGCGGGAACGGCGCACGACCAATCCCAAGATCCGCTACCCCTACAAGGACCAACGCTACTACCCGCTGCTGTGGCCGGCTCAAGCG
>JBKQTH010000012.1:0-9424 GCA_052143275.1 Ktedonobacterales bacterium
TCAGTAACAGAGCTGCCAGCTGTGGATCTCCTGCCCGAATTGCGGCCGCATTCTGCACCTCAATTGATCCGGCGGCAACTCCTCGAGGTAGCCGAATCGCGGTCGCAGCAAACTGCCGGCCATCAAATTCTCCAAAGAAGCGTGAGGACGTTTCCCCCAGCTCGCTGCGCTGGCTGGCATATCCCATGCGCTCGAGTAACCATGTAATAAAGAGATGCCAGGTCTCCGGCGTCATAGCATCGACATCATTAATTTCTAGCCGCCCACCGTGAGACAACGTACCGCTCTTCTTCGCTGCCTGCAGAGGAATAGATTGGCCGTGCGCTGGTGCTGGTCCTCCCGAGCTCACTGCGGCGCAGACCGGACACTCTTCCGGAGGCTTGGCAGCTGATTGCGAGAGCGCACATACGACGCAGATCACATGGCTCTGGCTACAGCATCTTCCGATTTCGAGAACTCGGCCACAGGCGTCGCAACACAGTGGTAGCATGCAAGCGCGACCAAGATCGACATCCACGGTTAGCGCCTTACCAGCCTTATCCCGCAGCGCAACTTCCGCAACCAGACTGGTAATGATCGCAATGCTATCGACTTGCACGTCTACACCGACGCCATACGTGTCAGCAAGCCTCATCAGCTCACGCTGGAAGGCTTCACGAATGATGTCTCTCTCCTCACTGCCTTCACGAAGCAGCCGGTCATAGGTAGTGCTTATGTCGTGAGCGCGGCGCTGATAGTCATCCGCATCTCGCAATCGCAAAAATCCGGCCAGGGCATTGGCCGCAGGCGAAAGGAGTGCCTGTCCATGGCTGAGAGCCTCTTCGAGCGCGGTCGTTCCGGACTTATCGCCTATCAAGTCGTTGTCGGTCTCCATGCGCAGCACTGATTCGAGTGACAGCAAGGCGACCTCATGTCTACTAGCCAGGTCGAATGCGACCCGCTTCCATTCATCGTGCCGCCCGCTTCGATCGGTACTCACCATGTGGAAGGTCAGTTCTATGGTGCGGCTTGTGAAGCGTCGCTGTATCTGACCTGCGGTGATAGGGCCGAATCCTTCTAGAACAGTTTTGCCTTCACGCCACGGGCACCGCTCACAATGTTGCCGAAGAAATTCAGTCTCATGGGTCTCACTAATTTTACCGGTGGGTGCCGCGGTACACCCTGAGCAGGTGGGAAGTGGGGCAGAGAGGGCTGAGCGGGCTATCGACAGCGGATCACCAGTTTCCCAGAGGCGTAGTGCAACGACGCGAGACCGGCTAGCGCATTCATCCAGAAGTTCAGCCAGCGTAGATCCGCCTTGAACCAGTAATTCGCTGTACTCCTCGTTGCGTGCCCGTACTGGTGAAGTAGTATAGCGGAGATGGCGACCATCGTCTAGGGTCGCGGTAAGAACGTCGGTATCTTCGACCCGCACCCTGGCGCCACTGGCAACCAGATAGTCTCGGGCAAAACGAAGCAATGCATCTCGTGGCTCTACCAGCGTAGTGAGCGGATGAGTTACCACCTCGCTACGAGGCGTAGCCCTGTGGGCAGCTCCGGTTGCACTGGAGATAGTGAGAATAGTGGAGTCCTGCGCTCGCGTATACTGCTCCGGTTGCTTTGGCCTGCGTAGCCATTTGAACCACTTCATCCCAGCACTCCCGCGGTCAGCGTTTCCGCATATCGCTGGCGTTGCAGACCATCGCCCAGCGCCTCGCCGAGGGTCCCGATCTCTTCGGCGACTTGCCCTGGGGTGTCGCTATGCAGCAAGGCGTCCAGTATGCGCTCCTCGATATCGAGTTCGCCCTCCTGCACCTCGCTAAGAACGGTCTCCAACGCACCGATCGTCATGGTAAAAAGATTGATCTTCTGGTATAGCAAGCGTAAGACGTAATCGTCTATGGTATCGCGTAACGCGAAATTATATACGGCCACATCCTGCTGCTGGCCTAGCCGGTGTATGCGCCCTATGCGTTGCTCTATTCGCATGGGATTCCAGTGCAGGTCATAGTTGAAGACCACGTGGCAGCGCTGCTGGAGATTAAGCCCCTCGGCACCTGCGTCGGTGGCAATCAGCGTATCAATTGCGCCGGTGGTGAATTTTTCCACTATAGCCTCACGTTCATCACGACTTAGTGATCCAATGTAGCACTCGGCGCTACGCCTCCGCGTGCTGATGACAGCACGAAGATGGGCAGCGGTTTCCAAACGCAGTGTGAAAATGAGTGCCGGCTCAGGCCCGACCTCGTCCAGCACTTCCAGCAGCAAACGTTCCTTGGCACTTTCAACACGCTCGCAGCGATCGGCAAGAGCCAGCAATATAGCCTGTTCATCGGGATGGCGCTTTGCGCGGTTTTTTAATGATTGAAGGGTGGCATGCGGGCTGCTGCACAGCGATTGCTGTAGCGCCACAATCTCGCGTATCACTGCGCCGCGATTCAGCCGAATCCCTGCAGCAGAGGCATCTTTACCTCCATGCGAGAGTGGATGAGTGGGTTTTTTGATTTCTCCGGCTCGCCAGACTGGGGGGGGGAGGCGACGGTAAAGCTGTCGCAGGTATTCGGTGATATCGTTTATGAGCGCGTCCTCAGTTGGAGTTGCGGCAATGGAACGGGTATGAACGCTGCGGCCAGAGAACACTATATCGGTCTCGGAGCGTCGTGTTCGGCAGATCACCTGGCGAACCGCCGAGCGTAACTGCTCAGCTTTGTGCGGCTTCAGCATGCGCGCGGTACCGGGGTCGGCGACATACTCGTTTTCAAATTCCTTTTGCGTGCCTAGCATTCCAGGGCGAACCAGGTCTATCAGGCTGTAGAGATCGATAAGTTTGTTGGAAATTGGTGTGGCGGTCAGTAGAAGTCTCCAACGAGCGCGCAGCAGAGCAACGCTACGCCGCCGCTTTGAAGTTGGATTGGCCAATAAGTGAGCCTCATCTACAATTACCATGTCCCAGTTTCGGGAAGCGATCTTCTCAAATGAGCGAACGAATTGCGGCAGCGAGCAGATGATACGTTCCTGGGCAGCAAAGCTCTCGAAGCGCTTTTCATCGGTCAGCACAAAATCTTCGTCGAAATGCTCCAGCATTTCTGTCTGCCATTGGCTGAGTAATGCTTTGGGTGTGAGAATAAGGGCCGAGCGAACCATTCCGCGTAAAGCCAGCTCCTTGTAGATGAGTCCAGCCTCAATAGTCTTACCTAGCCCAACCTCATCAGCTAGTACTGCAGCCGGCGCCTTGTCACGCAAGACCTGCCCGACTACTCGGAGTTGGTAAGCGTGAGGACGGATCCGGTCATACAACACGGTAGGCGCCAGCAGAGTATCAAAGGACGGCGGCGTACGCAGCGCGTGTGCGCGCACATTAAGCGCATACCAGCGATGGGCAGTGGGAACAGGGGAGGGCGCTCCTTTTGCCGCTTGTAGTAGCAGGGAACGCACGTTATATGGGTCCGAATAGGTCACTTTAACTGGTGGTGGGGGCAGCGTTGCCGGTTCCTTTATTCTCTCCACCCTGACCATCCAAAGTAGCTAGGCAACGAAGGTTAAAGCAATCCGCTTGACTTACTCTGTAACCGAGTATACCACTTCTCGGTCGTTGCCTTCGCAGTCTCTGGCTACAGCTACGATCTCATCCGTGCGGTGACAATGCCTCCGCGCCCCTGGTACAAAGTCGCGCAATAGGCGATGAGGCGCCGAGTGAGGGGTATCGTCTCTAGTTGAGAACGGTCACCAATGAGAACTAGTTTCTGCTGGGCCCGGGTAAGCGCGACATTTAGCCGGTTTGGGTCAGCCAAAAAGTCAGTGTCATGTTCGCCCGACTCCCCTGACAGCAGCCTTCCAAACGAGAGGAGCACAACTTTGCGCTCTGATCCCTGAAAACGATCTATAGTATCTATAGTGATTTCGGCCTCTCCCTTGGTAGCGAGGCGCTGACGGATCGCGGCAACCTGGGCCCGGTATGGGGCGATAATACCTATGTCGCGCGCAGCGGTACCACGAGCACACAGAGCAATGGCCAGCTTGCCAGCTAAATAGGCTTGAGAAGGACTGGTCTTTCCCAGTGGCTCACTAGACGCCTGCACGTCGACGAAGATTACAGGCTTGTCCGGTGCCAGAACCAGGGCAAGCGGGTCGTCTGGTGGTAAGGTGATAGGCATGATTGCCTCCTGTGCCGTGCTAGCAGTCGTCAGCTTGCCGTCATAGAATGCAACGCTTGGGAATCCACATATCACCGGATGCATTCGATATTGGCTGCGGAGTGATACGCTGGCTGCCTCTCCCCATTTGTCCAGCAATTCGCTGAAGAGCGAGCGCTTGAGGCCTAGATTCGCAGCTTCCTTGCTAATAACCAACGGCGGCAACTGGTGCTCGTCGCCAACCAAAATAAATCGCGGCGCGAAACGGAGTGCTCCCAGCATTGCCGGTGCAGTGATCTGGCTGGCCTCATCCACAATCGCTAGATCGAAGTCGAGCGGCGGTCCGGCGTTGTCGTAACGTTCGGCGGACCAGGTGGCCGTCGTACTAGCCACTAGAGGTGTGCGGGCTAAGACCATCCGTAGACGCTCAGGAGCCGGTGGGCCACCCCCATCAGCTTGTGCACGGTCTACAAGCCGGTGCTGGCGGAGAATAGGATGCATGTTGTGGTCGTTCCCTAGCCGTACGAAATCGTGTACTCCACTGTCTATCAGTCGCAACAAGACGTTATCAACTGCCTGATTGGTGAAGGCGGCCACCAGCACTCGCTCACCCCGGAGTATCGCCTGACTGGCAATTTCAGCTACGACTCTCGTCTTTCCGGTTCCTGGTGGTCCCTGTATCAAGAAGAATTCACTGGCGGCCAGAGCCCGCTCCACCGCCTGGCGCTGCAGAGAATTGAAATGAGGTGGTATATCGCGGGCCAGCTTACGTGAACTAAAGGTTGGTTCGCGTGCTCCAGTCACCAGTGAGCGCCAGCCGGCATCGGCCTTGAGCCAGCGCCAGAGGTTGTACAGGGTATGTGAATGTACTGTGTCGCTAGAGTAGCTATCAAGCAGTGTGGGGCGAGCCAGGTATTCACGCGCCCACACGGTAATACCGCCGTCGAAGACTCCGAGGATCATGGCGGAGACAACGGCGCTGGTGACGGGGTCTCCCTCGCTGAGAAGCACTTCGTCACCCTCGCGTAGCTCAGAGTGATTTTGGCCCAAGAACGAATATTCCCAGTCACCGGTCTCCGTCTGGTGTGGCGGCGCCGCCAGCTCCAGGTTTGCCAGCGCCTGACCCGCGAGGCGGCGCTCGGCGACGGTCTTGCGCCAGAGGCTACTGGTCGAGATGTCGCGCTCCAGCGACTCTAACTGGAGCAGGTGGTACATGCGCGCGAACCAGCTGCTATCTGCGGGCGGTAAGGCCATAAGTGGTTTGTCGCCCGGTGGAGCTTCCCAGGCCAATATCTGTGAGGCAAGCCGGCAACTCGACTGCAGCATGCAGTGTGTACATTTGTGTGGGCCAGGCGGCGGGGGTACGACTCCAGTTACTTGTACCAACATGAGTCGATTTCGCAGGTCAAGTACATGGTGCAGGTCGCGCAGCAAGAATGGAATGCGAAATCCTTTCGCCTGGCCGGGTGAGCCGCTGTAGAGAAGCGTCGCACTAGGTCGCGTGGGGTCATTGGAAGATCTCACGGCTAGCAAGGACTGGTAGCCGTGTACCTGCCAGCGGTGTTCACGCTTGGGAAGATCAGCATGGGTTCGGCCAGTTTTTAGTTCGAGAAGTGAGCTGCCATGCTCATCGTACAGAAGGAAGTCTAGGCGGCCTTTCAGCCCCACCTCCGGCGCGAGCAGAAAGGTTTCGGCACGTACCCGTAAACCTTCTCCCCAGATTCGGCTCCGTTCGCGTGCGAACCATTGTTCCAGCGCATCAAGGTGCGGTGCCGCCAGTTGTTCAAGGTCATGCGGCTGAATTTGGCGTAGAGCCAGATCCACCAGATAGGGGCGCACCACCTCGGTGAAATGCTCCGCTAGACTCTTTCGACTACCAGGCGTCCCCTTAAGAAGAGACCTGAATGCAGCATGAATGACGTTGCCAAGGAGAGCTGCTTCACTCGGTGGACTTGGCGCCAGGTGCCTTAACGGATACTGCCGCACACAGTACTCGGCACTGTTGATGTCGGTGATATTGAGCAGGTGGTCCGGCTCAAGCACCAGCGCACTGATCGGGGCGGTGCGAAGTCGCCGCAGAGCCGGATCATCGTTGTCCGTTTGATTACTAGTCTCCGGCAGCAGGTGGTGTATTCGCAGTTGCAGCGTAGGGAGAATCGGGGCCGGCATAGTAGCGAGTAGAGACATGAGCGGCTCAGCATGTTCGGGAAGATGTACCATTACCAGACTGCCGTCGCTTATCCGCAGCAAGACACTTGGCGGTACTCCAGTTTTAGAGTTACCTGGAAAAGCCTGGCTGACCCATCCGTCCAGTCTGGGGATTTCACAGTGATGCGGCCTGGAGAAGCAGAGAAAACAACCAGGCGGAGTGGTGGGCTCGGCATGCGCATTTGACGGCCGGGTCGTGGTTTTCACTATTGGCTCCTTCTTGGTGCAGCGACGGTTTTGCCAGTGTATTGCCTGATAGCCTTGCCAGTCAAGCGATGAATGAGCATTCTTCAGCATATCCAACCTGGCTATGTTAGAATAGCGCCGGATCATACGTTTCGTAAGGAGACAGCCTAGAGGTGCTACTCACATTGACCATGTGTCCATCTGGCACGTCTAAAGCTGAGAAAATAGAGGTTGTTGCTTACACAGGTAGGAGCTGCTCCGCAAGGGTATCATAGGAAGGCGCTCAACGTGTCGGATGGTTCAGGTCGCGACAACGAATTGAACAACCAATTCGATAATCTGAGAGATGACGGCGTTGAACGGGAAGATCTCACACCCACCCTGACTCGTTCACGTACGAATCTCCCGCGCTTCTCTTCGACCAACCTTTCAATGAGGAAATTTGTGGCCTCTATAAACAGCAGGCGTGTTGTTGCAGTGGCCATCCTGATATTGTTGGTGGCCATATTGGTGGCTATCATACTTCACAGTCTACCCCCGAGCTTGAGCTATGCCCGGGTCAGTACAGGAAATCTCACTGTCAGCTTTCCGACGACAGGAGTGTTACAGGGCACTGTCTATGGCGCAAACTTCGTAGAGCCTGGCACGCTTGCTGAAATCGATGCCACTGTTGGACAGGCCGTGTCACAGGGCCAGGTGCTGGCAAAGCTCGATACCAAGCTGCTCGACGATGCGGCGAATTCGGCGCAGGCGACAGTTAACGCTGCTCAGACCCAGCTTTCCGACGCTCAAGCAACACAGTCCGCGGATTTACAACAGACCAGCGCGAACGTGGCGGCAGCCCTAGATCAGGAACAAGCGGCAATTGCCGCTTGTAATTCCAGTGCAACGTGCATTCAGAGTGCCGAGGATGCCTACAGCGCGGCCCAGTCGACGGCGGCTGCGGAGAATCAGGCAGCTCAGTCGGCGGTAGATGCGGCCCAGTCGAGCTTAACCACGGCTGAATCGGAGTTACAGGAGGCGGAGGATGCGCAGGCCGGCGCCACGCTCAGAGCCGGCCACTCCGGAACCGTGGCCTCAATTTCCAGCGCTGTTGGCGATACCGTTGGCGGTCCAGGTACGACATTTATCACGCTGGTCGATCTTGGAGCAATCCAGGTTCGGGCCAATGTAAACGTCGCACAGGTAGGCAGTATTACATCACGTACCGTTTTCAGGCTGGTTGTGCCCGCGGTCGGTAAACAGGAGTTTGGTGGTACCCTTGGGGGTATCTCGCCGATTGGCGAGCAGGTACATGGGGTACTGACTTACCAGGTATTGATCGAGGTGGATATGCAGTCCACCAACGGAGCATCTTTACTCCCAGGAATGAGTGCGAATGTGCTGGTAATTACCCAGCAGCGTACTGGCGTACTGCTGATACCCGTGAGCGCGGTAAGCTTTGCTGAGGCTGCGGGCAACCCCCACTATGGTGGATTCCTTCCGCATAGCCGGATAGTCTCTGTGGAGCGCCAGGCGGACCAGTTATTGGTGGAGCTGCAGAACTCAGATTCGGTCACGGCAGCTGACAATCCAACGCCTTCTTATGTGCTGCAGTATAGCCACGGCAAGTGGGTCATCAAACCGATAGTGCTTGGATTGACCGATGGACATGTGTACGAGGTACTCGCAGGCCTGGAGGTGGGAGAGAGAGTAGTGACCGGCGAAGCAGGAGGAGCGGTCACGGTACCGACTCCTACACCACCGGTCACCAACTAGAGAATCAATCGTATGACGGATGCAGTGGATCAGGCTCCCCGTAGCGGAGATGTAACACCGCCCATCGGCGGGGCCAACCGAGGTACTATATCCATTCTGGCTGAGCTGCGTGGCCAGATGGAGACCCTTTATGCTCTCCGGGACGTTACGATACCTTCATTAGGCGTGGCCCAGAGCGGCCAGCCCTTTACGGTGGCTTTGCCTGCTGATCCGGATGGGCCGCTAGACCAATTCGCTCTACAGCGGGGGAGTGTAGTAGACCAAGTTCCAGGAGCTCTACCACGGGATGCCGCAGCTGAGCAGGCGCATGTGGCGGTGGCGGCTGGGATCCACATGCCTTACTGGGGACTCCTGTGGGCAAGCGGTCAGGCGTTAGCTGAAACGGTGCTGGCGGAACGCAAGCTATTTTGTGGCCGGCGAGTGCTTGAAATGGGCTGCGGATTGGGACTTACAGCCGCGGCGGCATTGGCAGCTGGAGCCTCTCTGTGGGCCGTGGACTGCTTTGCAGAGGCTCTGCTCTTCACGAGCTTCAACGGGCTACAGACGACCGGACGTATTCCACAGACGCGACTACTGGATTGGCGCAGCCCTCTTGGGCGGGAAGCCTGCCGAGCGCTGGGACCGTTTGATATAGTGCTTGCCGCCGATGTGCTCTACGAAGAGGAAGATGTAGAACCACTGCTTGGGCTTGTTCCGACTCTGCTGCTTCCAGATGGGGCCTTCTGGCTGGCTGAGCCGGGACGTAGAGTATCGCGAAAGTTTTTGAAAGCCGCACAAGACCGAGGGTGGCAAGACAGTGAGCGCAGTTTTCTCCGTAGCTGGCCTCCGGATGGAGAAGTGGTGCAGGTGTGGATTCATCGTCTGACGACACCTGTCTAGCCCAAGCTAAGCTAGAGTAGCCACAGGCCAGCCTGCTTCCCGGTGAACGATTTCACTCGACTAACCGGTGTAAGGGGCAGGCATTTCAAACTTCATAAAGAGCGGTGTGGGAGCGGGAAGCTTCTGGCCGTAAGGTAGAACAGCGGTTTCCCATCGGCAGTCGCTGACGTTTCCGGAGTAGCCAAGGAGTTGGTGGAGCTTCTGCGAGGAAAATGGGAGATACGGCGCGAGGAGCACTTTAAGTCCATTTAGAACCTGTAGCATGACATAGACCGTTGTCG
>JBKQTH010000013.1:0-4171 GCA_052143275.1 Ktedonobacterales bacterium
GTCGCGGGTGTCCAGGCCCGACCCGGAACCGGCGGCAGCCTGGGCTTCGGGCTCTACATCAGCCAGGAGATTGTGAAGGCACACGGCGGTGACATTGGGGTGGAGAGCACGCCTGGTCAGGGATCTACCTTCTGGTTTTCCTTGCCACTCATCACACCGTAGTGCGCCGCCTGAAGAATAGCGACATTCACCGAAACGCGCCGGCATCCTGTGATACACTCTGGTAGGTGAAACCCATCAAGAGTTCGGCAGAGTGTTGGTGCACGTTTCTTCTGCTCTTTGCCTGTTTGGAGATGTCGGCGCTTTATGTCGTCCCCACCACAACACGATCCGTATCGTGCGCTACGCCAACGCGACTTTCGCCTCTTCGCGGCTGGCCGCTTCATCGTAACGCTAGGCGAGCAGATGTTAACCGTCGCTATTGGTTGGGAATTGTACAACCGGACCCATTCAGCATTCGCTCTAGGCCTGGTTGGGCTGGTGCAGATAGTGCCGGTTCTGTTGTTCTCACTGCTTGCCGGACAGGCGGCTGATCGGTATAGTCGCAAGCATATCGTACTTGTCAGCCAGATCGTGATTGGACTAGGAGCGGTTCTACTGGCGCTGCTTTCGGCCAAGCAGGGCCCCATCACTCTGGTCTATGCGGCGTTGGCCTTACTTGGTACCTCGACCGCCTTCTATGATCCGGCGAGTTCGTCACTACTTTCACAGACCGTTCCGGAAGAGGTCTTTGCCAGCGCCGCCACCTGGAGCAGCAGTTCTTGGCAGTTTGCCGCGGTTACCGGTCCAGCGCTGGGCGGCTTTATTATCGCAGTCACCGGCCATGCTACCGCCGTATATATTCTTGATGCTCTGGCCTCCGCTGTCTATTTTTGTCTGCTACTCTTTCTTACTGAAAGGCCGGTTGAGCGCACTAACGAAACCACGTCTTGGAGCTCCCTTGCGGCTGGAGTACGCTTTGTCTGGCGAACCAAGATCATCTTAGCGACCATTACTTTGGATTTATTCGCCGTGCTCCTGGGAGGTGCGACCACCCTCTTGCCGATCTATGCCGAGAATATTCTGCATGTTGGACCGGCTGGGCTTGGCTGGCTTCGAGCCGCACCCTCGATGGGTGCCGTGGTTATGGCGCTTGCTCTGGCCCATCTACCACCCTTCAAAAGGGCGGGCTGGACGTTGCTGGTGGCGGTAGCCGGCTTTGGCGTCGCGACGATCGTCTTCGGAGTCTCACGCTGGTTTCCACTCTCGTTCCTCATGTTGGTGGTTCTGGGAGCGCTCGACAATGTAAGTGTTGTGGTACGTAGCACGCTGATATTGCTCCGCACGCCCGACGAGATGAGGGGAAGGATCTCCGCCATCAACAGTGTCTTTGTCGGCAGCTCAAATCAGCTGGGTGGTTTCGAATCGGGAGTAGCGGCGGCGCTCCTGGGACCTACCCTCGCGGTGGTCGGTGGCGGTGTCGGCACGATACTCGTCGTCATTGCGGTAGCGCTGATCTGGCCACAGGTACGCCAGCTTGGCAGTCTTACCACCGTACAGCCGCAGCTGGCTTCTCGGGCTCTGGCGACAACGACCAGGCAGACCGGGTCTTAACTGGCCGGCTGGTAATCAGCGCTTTTCCGGCTGGCGCAGCCGCAGGTGCAACTCTCTCAGCTGTTCCTCGGTCACCGGGGAGGGTGCGCGCATCAAGACATCCTGGCCGTTCTGCATCTTGGGAAATGCGATGACATCGCGGATCGTCTCGCTGCCTGCGAGCAGCATGACTAGCCGATCAATACCGAGGGCAATGCCCCCATGCGGCGGGGCGCCGAACTCAAAGGCTTCGAGCATATGGCCGAACTGCTCGGAAATCTGCTCATTGGATAGCCCCAGCAACCGGAAGATTTGGTGCTGAAGCTCGGCCTTATTGATACGTATGCTGCCTCCTCCGATCTCATACCCATTGCATACGATATCGTACTGCCTAGCAGTTACCTTGAGCGGCTCGCTCTCGAGGAGTGATTCTTCCCCGGGTTTCATGCCCGAAAAGGGGTTGTGAGTGGCATGATAGCGTCGTTTACCGTCCTCTTCTATCACCTCTAGGAGCGGAAAGTCCACCACCCAGCACAGGGCCATGTCATTGGAATTGATGAGGTTGAGCTTTTCGCCCATGCGGCCGCGCAGTCGTGAAAGTACGTCGTTAACGATTCTCGCTTCGTCGGCCACGAAGAGGATCAGATCGCCGGTCTCGCCGCCCATTTTGCTGATCACCTGCTCCAGTTCGTCCTGTGACAGGAACTTGGAGAGAGGTGAGCGAGGTCCTTCTGGTAAGAGCGCCAGCGAGACCAGTCCTTTGGCGCCATGCAGCCTGGCGAATTCGGTTAGCTCATCCAGCTCCTTACGCGATATGTGGGCCAACCCCGGCACCCGGAGCCCTTTGACCAGGCCGCCTCTATCCAGTGCGTCGTGAAAGACCCTGAATGCTCCCAGATGCCCCAGTTCACCAAGGTTGGTGAGAGGCAGGTCGAAGCGGAGGTCGGGCCGATCGTTGCCATATCGATCCATTGACTCCTCGAAGCGAATACGAGGGAACGGCTTCTGCTTGATCTGCCTGGTGGTCGTGTCTTCGATCATCCCGGTCAACAAGGTTTCAATAAGGCTCATGACATCTGGCTCAGTCACGAACGACATTTCGACGTCTAGCTGCGTAAATTCCGCCTGGCGGTCGGCGCGCAGGTCTTCATCGCGGAAACAGCGGGCAATCTGGAAGTAACGGTCCATTCCAGCAACCATAAGCAGTTGTTTGAATTGCTGTGGTGCCTGAGGCAGAGCATAGAACTCGCCTGGATAGAGACGACTGGGCACCAGATAGTCGCGCGCGCCTTCGGGCGTGCTCTTCGTCAGGATAGGCGTTTCGACTTCGATGAAGCCGTGCTCATCCATATAGTCACGAATAAATTTGACTACACGGTAGCGTAGCTCGATGCTTGTACGCACGCTGTCTCGTCGCATATCGAGGTAGCGGTAGCGCAGGCGGAGCGCTTCATCGGCGGTGACATAATCGTCTATGGGAAAGGGGCTGGCTTTAGCGGTGTTTAGTATCTCGACCTGCTGGGCCTCGACTTCAATCTCGCCCGTAGCCAGAGTTGGATTCTCCTTTCCGGGCAACCGCTTTACAACTGTGCCTTCTACCCGGAGCACATACTCCAGGCGTACCTCGGTGGCTGCCTCGTGGGCGCCGGCAGCGCCGGAAGTTCGCTCCGGGTCGAAAACCACCTGAGTTAATCCGAACCGGTCACGCAAGTCAAGGAAGATGAGTTTGCCGTAGTCGCGACGGTGGGCTACCCAGCCGGTTAAGCTAACCTTGTGACCGACATCGGCTGACCTTAGGTCGCCACAGGATGCCGTACGTAGAGTCGTGGCCAGTAGAGTAGA
Organism: Ktedonobacterales bacterium; assembly: GCA_052143275.1. GTDB lineage: Bacteria > Chloroflexota > Ktedonobacteria > Ktedonobacterales > JADMIN01 > JAJPKE01. Next base: position 3,415 of record JBKQTH010000013.1, read on the forward strand.
AGAAGCCGCTACTTTGGCACCTTTAGCGGCACCAGTACCAGCGTTTGCTTTGCGTGAGGTTCGTGATGAAGACACAGTCAGGATTCCCCTCCAGAAACTACCAGAAAGCGTGGTGGTGAGAGTGTGCCGGCTCTTGCACAATTTTCCGCCACAGAGCATGATACCTCAGGCAGAGGCGGCACCACAAAGCCGAGTCTCCGGTCGCTCCACTAGCTGCCTGCTGCGGGCTCATCAATCGCAAAGCTGGCTAACTGCGAACCACTCCAACCATAGACGTTGAGAACCGAGCCATTAGCTGCCAAGGCAAGCTGCTCAATACTCGAGACAGGCGCACCGTAGGTAAATTGGTCCGCCAACCCAAGGCCAGGGCCTGTTCCACTTGCCGAGAAGCGCACTACTCGATTTTGGGCGCTATCGCCGACATAGATCGCGGTAGCATCATTGGCATCGGCTGAGAGGACATCGCCTCCTGGAAAAGTGGTATTACCGCTGGAACTTCCTGCCGCGGTCGTGCTTGCTACGGTCGGAACCGGGGTGGCTGAGGTATAGTTGGCTGGCGCGCTGGGGATGATAGGAGCCTGGACCTCTACCTGAATTGCCTGGTACGTTTGGCTCGAATCCAATTGCCCAAGTGAACCATCCTTAAGGATAGCGTATAGCGTATTGTTGGTGGCAACGATGGAACTGGCTGCTGTGGTGAGCGTAATAGTTTTGGCCGGTCCCTTGGGTTTAGTGCCGTTGAAGATCCAGATACCAG
>JBKQTH010000014.1:0-8242 GCA_052143275.1 Ktedonobacterales bacterium
TTGCGCTCTTTGTCGTCGGATTGGTGATCGGATGGCGACATGGTTTTAGCTCGGGCCGCGCCGGCAACTCGAGTTGGCGCGGCCCGAGTTTCACCAACACCACCACCGCCAACACTACCACCGCCAACACTACCACCGCGAGCAGCGCCGGTGCCGCCGAGAGCAAGGTCGTGCGGCTGAATTCCCGGCGAAGCCGCAACCCATTTAGAGTTCTGGCTACCCAGATCCGTATAATCCGCCTCAAAATGCGCTACAAGCGTCTCCGTGAGCACGAGAATAGCGAAGATTGACACACTGCCGCATAGCCAGGCAACGGTGTGCAGCTCCCAGAAAGTCGGTTCCCAAGCTCCCAGAACGGAGCGAGGGTCCAGCGCTCCTACCCTTATGCGTGTAAGACAACTTCCCCGGCTGTGATTTCGTATGAACCTGTAACGGCGGTTTGCTCGCACCGAGCGCCGAGTGTCCGGCTCTTGCCGGAGTGCCGGCCTGGTTGGAGCGTGGGCCAAAGTGAGCCACAGACGCCGGAGCCAAAGGCAGTTCGTTTGCGGTCGTGCCAGAGCTAAGATGACGAGGAGCCAAAAGCCATGAGTGATCCGTATGGGATGGAGTATCCAACTGCGCATCGAGGGGACGATGATTTCAGGCCTCCCTATACTCAAGATCCGCCGTATCCTCCCCCTCCTTATCCTCCGTATGGGCAGCCTACCGCCGCTGCCGCTCCCGGCCAGAGCAACGCCTCTCCGGGAGTTCAACCAGTCTATGTACCCTATGCGGTGGCGGTTCCGGGGTCAGGTCCGGGTGACGGCATGGCGCTAACCAGCATGATCCTGGGAATTATCAGCGCCGCCATTGGCTGGATCCCATTCTGTGGAGTAGTAGTGCTGGCGCCGGCCATAGTCGGGATTGTGCTCGGCGCATTGGGACTCAAATCACAGAACCGCCGCGGCATGGCGATAGCCGGTATCATACTCTCCGTGGTTGGGATCGCCTTGGCAACCGTGTTCATCTGGATCTAGATAACGAAGCCCAATCGTCCGGCTCAGCTTGACATATGTGGGACAGGCGTTCTATACTGGAGTGTATCTCTGTATACACAGCAGGTGGGTGAAGCGGCGAGACCACCGCCGCTTTCGTCTCCATATAATAGCAAGCCATAATTCTGCCTGCCTGTTTTCTGGCGGGCCTGTTTGAATATACCAATAGAGTTGGATATGCCTCAGGACCAGATTGTCGTTCGTGGCGCACGCGAGCACAACCTCAAGAATATCGATGTCGTCATTCCACGAGATAAGCTGGTAGTCATCACTGGGCTTTCCGGCTCCGGGAAGAGCAGCCTAGCATTTGACACCATTTTTGCCGAGGGGCAGCGTCGTTATGTCGAGTCGCTCTCTTCCTATGCACGCCAGTTTCTCGGGCAGATGGATAAGCCCGACGTGGATCATATCGATGGCCTTTCACCCGCGATCTCGATCGACCAAAAGAGCACGTCTCATAACCCACGCTCGACGGTCGGCACGGTTACCGAAATCTACGACTATATGCGCCTGCTCTACGCCCGAGTCGGTCACCCGCACTGTCCACAATGCGGGCGGGAGATAAGCCAGCAATCGGTGGAGCAGATTGTAGATGCCGTCACCAGCTTGCCGGATGGTACGCGGCTACTGCTGCTCGCTCCGCTGGTGCGAGCTCGCAAAGGCGAGTATAAGAGCATCTTCGAGGATATGCGTCGCGCCGGCTATGTGCGGGTGCGGGTGGATCATGAGGTACGCGACCTCAGCGAGGACATTGAGCTCGACAAGTACAAACAGCATACCATTGAGGTGGTAGTCGACCGGTTGGTTATACGCCATTCCAATCCCGATTTCCCTCCCGCCGATAAACCGGAGCTAAAATTGGTTGCCGAGGATGCCGCCATGTATCGAACTAGCGGTGAAGCGAATCTTGATCCCGAGGCAAACCAGCGTGCGCGAGTAGCTGATTCGGTCGAGACCACGCTCAAACTGGGCAATGGTATTGTGCTTGTCAGTGTCATTGGTGGCGAGGAACGGCTATATTCAGAGCACTTCGCTTGTGTCTACTGCGGAATCAGTCTCGAGGAGATCGAGCCGCGCAGCTTTAGCTTTAACAATCCCAAGGGTGCGTGTCCCGAGTGCACCGGTCTGGGAACCAAGCTAGAGGTAGATGAAGATCTGGTAGTTACCAATCCGGATCTCAGCATCAACGAAGGGGCAATCGCACACTGGAGCCGTGTTACCAGTTCCAGCCAGTGGTATGCGGCCGTGCTGGATGCACTCGCTACCCACTTCGACTTTAGCCTGGATACCCCTTGGAAGGATCTGGGCGACCGGGCACGTGAGGTCATGCTGCATGGCGCACCTGATGAAATCACCTTCTACTATCGCAATCGTCAAGGGAGCCGCCGCCAGCACCGGATCGCTTTCGAAGGTGTGATGCCTTTCTTGGAGCGCCGCTACCAAGAGGCCTCGGAGACCAGCCGGGAAGATCTGGCGCAGTATATGTCGGCGCGTCCCTGCCCGCTCTGCCGGGGTACCCGGTTGCGCAAGGAGAGTCTGGCGGTGACCGTCGGCAATCGCAACATCGTAGAAGTCGGCAGCCTCTCGATCGTCAACACGCTTCGCTTCTTCGAGGCCATCGCTCGCGTACCACTGGACCCGAGGCTGGATCTGGGCCTGGACCTCACCGATAGGTCAGGCCCGCCGATGGCCGGAATCGTTTCGCTTACCGAGCGAGAGCAGGTGATTGCGCGGCAGGTCCTGAAGGAGATACGCGCGCGGCTTGGATTCTTGGTGGATGTCGGCCTGGACTATCTTTCGATCAATCGCCCGGCAACCACCCTTTCCGGTGGTGAGGCACAGCGCATCCGATTGGCTACGCAGATTGGCTCCAGCCTCATGGGTGTGGTGTATATTCTGGACGAGCCGAGCATCGGTCTTCACCAGCGAGATAACGCCCGTCTCATCCAGACTTTATTGCATCTTAGAGACTTGGGCAATAGCCTGCTCGTGGTCGAGCATGACGAAGATACCATGCGAGCCGCGGACCATATCATCGATATCGGGCCTGGGGCAGGTGAACATGGCGGCCACGTGGTCGCAGAGGGCACAATCGATGAAATCATAGCCAATCCGGCGTCTCTTACTGGCCAATATCTATCCGGCCAGCACCAGATCCCGGTACCTTCATACCGGCGAGAGGGGAACGGCCACTCATTGGTGATTCGAGGGGCGCGCGAGAACAATCTCAAGAATATCGATGTAGAGATACCCCTGGGGAAACTGGTGGTGGTCACCGGGGTCTCCGGCTCAGGCAAGAGCTCCCTGATCAATGAGATTGTCTATAAGGCGCTGGCGAGTAAGCTGAACCGGGCGCATACCCACCCTGGTGACTTTGATGCGATCGAGGGACTAGACGCCCTGGATAAAGTAATTGATATCGACCAGTCGCCGATTGGCCGGACGCCGCGCTCCAATCCTGCCACCTACACCGGCGCCTTTACACCAATTCGCCAGCTGTTTGCGCAGGTCCCGGAGGCTCGTCTACGTGGCTACCAGCCGGGACGTTTCTCATTCAACGTCAAGGGCGGTCGCTGCGAAGTCTGCAAAGGCGAGGGGATGCTTACCATCGAGATGAATTTCCTACCCGATGTCTACGTTCCCTGCGAGGCCTGTAAGGGTAAGCGGTACAACCGCGAGGCACTGGAAATCCACTACAAGGGCAAGAGCATTGCTGATGTCCTGGATATGACTGTCGAGGAAGCGGCTCATGTCTTCGAGGCCATTCCCTCTCTGGCCAACAAGCTGGGCACTCTCACTGCGGTGGGCTTGGGTTATATACGTCTGGGCCAGCCGGCAACCACACTTTCTGGAGGTGAGGCTCAACGGATCAAGTTGGCGGCAGAGCTTTCACGCCGGGCAACTGGGCGAACCATGTATATACTGGACGAGCCCACAACCGGCCTGCACTTTGCCGATGTCTCACGACTGCTTCAGGTATTGCAGCGGCTGGTGGATGCCGGTAACACGGTTGTGGTTATCGAGCATAATCTGGATGTCGTCAAGTCGGCTGACTGGTTGATCGACCTGGGTCCCGAAGGGGGAGATCTAGGCGGGGAGGTCATTGCGGTAGGAACCCCAGAGCAGGTAGCGGCTGAGCCTCGTTCCTACACTGGACAGTTCCTAGCCAGAGTGCTCCAGGTTCCGGTCGCTTTGTGAACCTGAGGCTGCTCCGTTCACTCTTATGCGCGTAGTGTCTCTCTCTCTCTGTCTGTGGAGCGCCGCGTGAGAACCAGTCCTAACCGGCATCGCCAAGAGGCGCCTAGCCCAGCATCTCAAAGGTAACGATATCGTCTCCCAGTCGAAGTTCGTCGCCATGCTGCAGAGGGATGGGGCGTTGCACGCGCTTGCCATTGACGTAGGTACCGTTAGCGCTCTGCAGATCCTCGATGCACCACTGCCCGCTGTGGAAGAACAGGCGAGCGTGGTAGCGCGACACCGTGGCATCCTGGATGACCACGTCGTTTCCCGCGGTACGCCCCAAGGTAGTGATGTCCTGGTGCAGTACGAAGGCATGATTGGTCATAGGTCCGTTACGAATGATGATGCGGCACCGCAGTGGATGGCCGTTGGGAGTCTTGTAATGGTCGGCTCGGGCGCGCGCGCCCGATAAATCATAGGCGCAGTTGGTACAGAATCGATTTCGCGGACTGTTCGCCGCCCCACAGCGAAGGCAGGTGCCTGGCTGTCCGGGAACGCCAAGAGTGGGGAGAGGAATGAAATGGTTACCATCGTTGGAATTGCCGACAGGGCTGGCACTGTTGGGCAGGCTCTGGTGTTTCATCGTTAACTGGGGGTGGCGATACCCTCGTCGCACCTCGTAGGCCGCCTCTCTGAGCTGCTCGGCCATTTCCCGCGCATGCTGGAATCGATTCGCGGGGTTCTTCTCCATAGCTCGCAGAATGATCTGCTCCACCCGGATCGGCAGATTGGCCACCAGAAAAGAGGGACGCGGCACCGGATCCTTGATATGGCGCATGACAATCGCCATGGGAGATTCAGCAGGGAAAGGCAAAGCTCCCGTCACGCACTGGTACGTCACCACCCCCAGAGCATAAATGTCGGTGCGGGCGTCGATGACACCATCGGGAATGCCCTGCTCCGGTGCCATGTACTGCGGAGTACCGACATTGGCGCCGGTGCGGGTAAAGGCCCGATTAGCCTCAAGTAGGGCGGCAATGCCAAAGTCCGAGAGCAGCAGGTGATCTTCGGTGCGAAGCAGCATATTGGCGGGCTTGACGTCCCGATGAATGATGCCATTGCTATGGGCGAATTCAAGAGCCAAGGCAGCCTGCGCCAGCAAGTCAAGCGTTGGAGCGAGTTCAAGCCTGACACGATGAGCCTCAGCAGCCGCGATACGATTGCGGAGTGTACCTCCGCTGATATATTCCATGACGATAAAGGCCCACCCCTTATCTTCACCATAGTCATGCACGGGCACGATATTGGGGTGGGTGAGTCTGGCGATCATACGCGCCTCGAAGACAAACCGCTGGGCAAATTCGTTGTCGCGGGTATTGTCGATCTGGGTGGGAATAGCCTTGATAGCAACGTTACGCGCTAGCGAAGGCTGGTACCCCTTGTATACGCGAGCCATACCACCCTGACCGATGAGTTCTATTACGCGATACTGGCCCAGGGTCTGTCCCACTACGTCCGTCACATGGTCTCTCCCGACTCTTCACCAAAATCCATCCCTATTATACGTGCGAGAGAGACGTTCCAGCATAGTGATTGGTTCACAAAACCGGAGGTGGCCTTGGGCCTCGCTGGATAAGATCGGATTGGATCGGCGGATGGGTCAAGATCAACCAAGGTCAATGGGTGCGAATCTTGATCGCGCCAAAAGTAGCTAGGGCTTCGATTCGCAGGTAACTGCCGGCATCGGAACCTCCGAGGGTAAACTCGTCGCTTACGGTGATACCGCCGATTTCGCGTCCCGGCATCGAGACTTCGCCAAAACGGGCCGAGCTTTCCACCAGGACGTGCAACCCCTCAGGAACAGTCACTGAGATTTCGCCAAAGAGCGCATTCAACCGGAGAATGTTCTCGCCGGGAGATAGCCTGGCCATCCGCACGTCGAGGTTGGCCTCGCCAAAGGTGGCTGAGACTTGAGTCTCAGGGCCCAGCTCCCAGAGCGCACCACTGCGGTTGACCTCCCCAAAAAACGCGGAGATGCGGTGCGCCTTTCGGCTGGAGGATTGGTTAGGGAGGTGGGGTCGCAGCACGTCTGCCCTAACATCGTGTCCAGTCTCCTTGGGAAGCTGATCGATAATGGCCTGGCATTCGACTGGATCAGCCGTAACCATGAGCAGGCTCATCGTCCGGCGGAATTCTTCGAGCGCTAGTCCGCCTCGAGCATAGCGCTCGCGCAAAATTTCAATTGCCGTCTCCTGATCCATTCCCATCTCCCTGATATCCCATGTACCATGTTGTGATGATGTGGTCACTCGCGTTGCCCCTTTTGGTTGCACTATGCAATACGTCTCGCTCGGTCGCTGTCATGAAGTTGCCGAGTGCCAGCCCGCCACCAAGAGCGCCCAGATACGGGGGGCGACAGCCTGTGGGAAGAATGTGTCCGGTACCAGAAGCCAGGCCCGTGCCAGACCATTGCCCGCTCCCACAAAGGTAAGCGCCGCGGCTTCGACATCCAGGTACTCCGGCAACTCCCGCTTGACTACGGCGGCCAGTAGATACTCGGTAACTAGAGCCTGTGTACGTCGCTCGTCTGCCCGGCGAGCCTCCATCCCCTCCGCCGGCTCGTCGGCGACTTCAACTCGCAGATGGGATAGCCTAACGTACGACTGGTAGCTTGGGTCCCCTTCGAGAGCCTCCATCCAGCGCAGCCACATCAATTCGAGGGACTGTAATGGGCTGGCTCCCTGTGCCGCGGCGTCTTGGAGTATCTCGGTAAAGATAGTGGTCCGCTCGCCCAGAAGCGTCGCAAAAAGATCTGCTTTGCTGGTGAAATACCAGTAGATCGCCCCTTTGCTCAACTCGGCCGCGCTGGTGATATCGTCAAGGGTCGTGCCGGCATACCCCTGGCGACTGAATACTTCAAGTGCCGCGGCCAGAATCTGCCGGCGCGCCAGCGGATCCGTCTGCTTGGGCCTGGGCATGCGCACCACCGTGAATTTCTATACTATCCAGTCGGTATACGAATAATACTCACTTCTGATTGTGGCGTCAAGAGGCAAACCAGCAATGGCGAAATCTGCGGCTGGTGACCGGTCAAGAGCGTGTGTCCGCTGGCACCACAGTTGGGCAACGAGCTACTCAGTCCCCAATTGTGGTCTCGTCGTAGAGACCAAAGACTCCAGGCACATGCCAGATATCCTGCTCGGCGGAGGCGCGATGGCGTGGAGTAGGCAGGGTGCCCGAGAGCCGCACCGCGCCGTCGTGAACCTCTACCTGTAGCCGCGCCGTATAGGGGGCGATCGCAGGATTAGCGTCGAGGATATCCCAGATGTCACCGGCCACCTCCTCGTCACGGCGCAATGCCGTCCCGGAAGCGATCTGCTCCGGGCTGGCATCGAGTCGCAGTGTCAGCTTCTCTCCGCGAAAGGGTACACTACTGGGCTCCGGCTTAACGCTACTGGCCCAGGCCGGGGAAATGAGTAACGTCCGGCCGGCTACCGGTAGGAGAGCCACCAATCTGGTGGAGGTCTCCACGTCGGCCAGGACATCGCTACGAACGTGGAGAATGAGCTCTAGAGCTACGCCGCTGCTAGTATCGAACGTGACGCCTTCCATCCGGCCGATATACCCCATATCGCAGTACGCTCGCATGCCGCCGCGCAATTCGATGGCATCCGACGATGGCGCTGGGGATTGCCTGGCATTTAAGGGAATAGTACGGGCACTCCGCTCGAATGGTGGACGGCGATCCATCCGGACCAGGCGCAGCCAGAGATCTCCTGTGGCAGGTAACAGGCGAACGCCCGCTAACTTGCCATTTGGGCCATCGAGACCGCGGTAACGCAGTGGCACGCTGGGCACGTCATCGCCCTTGATTTTGGCGCCGAAGCGCAGTATCTGTCGCCTCGGCAGCTCGATGCCAGGATTACCTGTATCATGGAACGATCCGGTACCACTTCCCCTACTGATTGCCACTAACAGCCTCCACCGCACCAGGTTTATATTCGGCCTGTGTCTAGGTGTCTAGGCGC
>JBKQTH010000015.1:0-11254 GCA_052143275.1 Ktedonobacterales bacterium
CAAGAACCGCAAGAAAGCCGTCCGCGAGCTCGCCAAGTTGCACCGGCAGATCACGAACCAGCGGCAAAATACGCTGCATCAGGTCACGACCAGGCTGGCGAGAACCAAGTCAGTGCTGGTGATCGAAGATCTGAATGTCAGCGGGATGCTGAAGAACCACCATCTGGCGCAAGCGATTGGCGATGTGGGGTTCTCCGAGTTCAAGCGGCAGCTGCTCTATAAAGCCAGCTGGTATGGAGCCCGAGTCATCCTGGCGGATCGGTGGGAGCCCTCCAGCAAGCGGTGCAGTAGCTGCGGGTGGGTAGACGAGGATCTCACCCTTTCAGATCGGACCTTTCACTGCGAGCAGTGTGGTCGGGTGCTGGACCGGGATCTGAATGCCGCCATCAATCTGAGCCAACTGGCCGGCAGTTCGCCGGACAGTCTAAACGCCTGTGGAGCTGCTAGCTCTGGCGCGAAGCACACGCCTCGCGTGAAACTGGCGGCCGTGAAGCAGGAACCCAACGCCAAGCCTGTCCTGTCCATACTTGGGTAAGTTTGGGAGAACGGTACGGGATGTGCAGGAGGATCAGCGTTACGTTCGTTCAAATATACCCTGTAGGTAAGACCCGCCGTGCTGCACGTGATTCGCGACCTGGCCCTCTCATTGCTCGCCCTCTTTCACACCTATGAGGTGCCCACCCTCTTCGTGGCAACTCTCATTGAGGAATCCGGCGTTCCAATCCCGATTCCCGCGGACACACTACTGATACTGGCTGGAAGTCAGTACTCCGGCAACGTTGGGCATGCGATGCTAGTCATTGGAGTTAGCAGTCTTGCCGTCTTTCTGGGCTCGTCGCTTCTGTTTTACATAATGCATAAGGGCGGACGGCCGCTGCTGGTCCGTTATGGACACGTTCTGCATCTCCAAGAGTCTCACCTGCAGAGCATGGAAGGCTGGTTCGTTCGGTACGGGCGCTGGACCATTATCGTGGCACGCTTGATTCCCGGCCTGCGAATCGTCGCTACCGTGATTGCCGGGATAAGCGGCATGAGCTTCGCCGATTACGTGCCGGCGGCCATCATCGCCGCCGTCGTCTGGTCAACCGTGTATTTTTGCTTGGGTGCTCTCCTTGGGCATGAGTTACCCCTCATCCGAGTCTTCTTCATCGCCTTGCTTGCCATAGGTCCTCACTGGGTCGTCTATCTCACGGCGGCACTGCTGCTGGTGGTTATCGTCGCGGGGGCCACCAGTTTGTTCAGGAAATGGAAGCGGACACGTCCAACCCGAGGGACTACCGCCAGCGCATGAGTTGCCCGGCCGAGTTGATGCCCGGCAACGGATTTTTGTGAAGCATGCCACAGCCCGACTACTAAAGACGCGATATGGTAGAGGCGCCATAGGTTAGGGCGCCGATCCAGTGATATATTGTATCGGCAGGCAACCAATTTTGGCTCTGCTGCTTGACCGATTCCCAGTTACGGATCGCAGGAAACGAGGGGACACATGTGGAGACGACCTAAGGGATCAGGTGCGACCGAACACTTGCCCAAGGGCCAGGAGGCTAAGACAGCCACGGGACCACGTGCGCTTAGCACTACCGAAGAGTTGTTGCTCCGCGCCGACTGGGAAGGTCTAACGGAGGCTGAGCGAGCTGCTCTCATGGGCGCCTTTAAATCTTTCCCATCTCCCACCGCCTCTACCGCTTCCAATGGCCCTGCCGATATCCAAAACAGCGACTTGCAGGACTGGATTGCTGGCCTGGTTGGGCAGAGCTTCCAGTCCGAACCCGCCCAGATCATCCGGTCCTGGCTGGAAGATTCGGCCCCGGATGTGCATCTCTATGTTGGCGGTAATATTGGCCAGGGTAGGCGCAGCCTGGTCGCTGCCCTGTCGAGGCAGGCTATGGCCAATCGCTCAGTACCCCCGGAGTACTGTTATGTTCCCGACCCCGCCGCATTGGATCAGGCCTATCTTCTGGTTCTACCAAAGGGCAGCGGAAAGGCCTTCGCCAAAGCAATCGACCTGACTTTGCGGGCAGTTACCGCGGCCTGGCCTGCTGAAGATGCCAATGGTGATTCGCCGGCGAAGCAAGAGCGTCCGCCGCTGGCGCAGGTGATAACACAGGCCTTCGCTGCCCTCGAAGCGGGCTCTCCGGAGAGCGTCCGTACCTATATTGTGAGTTTGCGAGCCGCATTCGATGCGCTGGCCGCTGCCAATGCCGATTTACCGGCAAGCTACGATGATATGGCTACCTGGCTGGTGCGCGCTCCATCAGGCTCTGATTCGGGTAGACCCGGCTCGGCTGGAGCGCCGGTAGTGAGCGGCACTCTGTTCCAGGACAAGCTGGCTGATCTGCTCATACGCGCCAACGGTGGAGTGCTCATACTCCCAGCCACTGATCTCTTGGTAGTCGACAACTCCTGGGCGAGCATGAACGCGGCCTTGACCACTGGCCGATACCAGGTCAAACCTGAATGGCCTACCGTGCCATTATCGCTTCGGGTGGCTCTGGTAGGCGATAGCGCCGCCTACAACGCGCTTGCCGCCGCTCCAGGAGAATTTGCGCGTATATTTCGCTGTGAAGCCTGGTGCAACTCCGATGCCGCTTGGAACAGAACGAGCGAAGCGGCATATGCCGCCCTGGCGGATGGAGTGGCGCGCCGCCATGGTGTCCCTCCACTCGACGCTTCAGGGGTCGCCAGGCTGATCGAGGAAGGCAGCCGCCGAGCTGACGGCCTGAACCGCACGCACCTGTCTACCGACCTTCTGCTGCTCCATGATCTGGCACTCGAGGCCGGCCATGAGGCCGAGAGTCGTGGTGCAGCATCAACCGCTGGAGAAGATGTGGAGGCCGTGCTCGGGCGCCGCCGTGTCTTGCAGGGTGTGACCGCGGAGCGGGTTCGTGACGCTATTCTGTCCGGTCAGGAGATCACTCCCACGTCTGGATCCGCCGTGGGACAGGTCAACGGGCTAGGCATCTTCGAGTATCACCTGCCCGAGGGCAATTTTGCGGTCCCCATACGCATCAGCGCCACCGTAAGCCCAGGCGGCGACGAGCGGGTCCTGGATATCGAACAGGAAGCGGATCAGGCCGACGCTGATCATGTTCGGGGCGAGATGACCGTCGAGGGCTATCTTGCCGCACGGTACGGTCAGAATCATCCCATCGACCTCGTTGCCCGGATACGTTTTGAACAGGAGCACGGCACGTTAGGGGGCGATAGCGCTTCCGGCGCGTTGCTGTTTGCCTTGCTCTCCGCGCTCGCTGAAGTACCCATACGGTATTCATACGCGGTTACCGGTGCCGTTGGCCAGTATGGCGAGTTGCAGCCTATCGGCGGAGTCAATACTAAAATCGAGGGGTTCTGGGAACTTTGCCGCCTACGCCGCGCTCAGGGAGAGCAACCCGAAGGTGGATATGGCGTCATCATTCCAGCGGTCAATGGTCGGGATCTCATGCTACGCTCCGACGTTGCCCAGGCGATCGCTGCTGAGGGCTGGTTTCACGTCTGGCCTGTCAGCACCGTCGACGAAGCCATGACCATTCTCACCGGTCTCGAAGCGCCGGAGCTGCACAACCGAGTGGAGAAGCGACTACAAAGCTTCTACGAGATTGGGATGCGCGGCCGGGTCTCGCGCTGAGCCACTTCCCATTTTCCGCGATTGGTCCGGGCCACCTGCTCCAGTGCGGTTTCATTCAAAAAATATGGAGCGCCCCTGGTCAGTGTTCCGTGCTAATCTCTCATTTATAGAGTAATGTACCTACACAGTCTTATACGGACCGGTGCACCGGTAGAATAAATAATTATTGACATGCGGGCATGTTTGTGATAAGATAGGCCGAGAATACCCCCGAATTACACCAACATCGTTGTGCCAGAGGCGATACACCACCCATAATCTTTTATAGAGAGAATCCGCCAATGACAAAGGGAAAGAGGCCTTCGGCGGCAGACGATGATCGGGAGAAAGCTCATACCTTCGTCTTCGTGACACCGGCCTCGGCAACCAGAGCTCCTTCAGCTGATCCGACCACCACCGGTCAGGAAGACGACGGAATAGGGGACCAGCTGATCCTGTTACTCCTGACCCGGGGCAGCACTGGTAGTCAAGCTATACGGGGCAGTAGTTGCGCCCAAAGCGCGAATGCCGCCGGTATCTTGGCGGGGCACGCAGTCGTCCAACTTACCAGCAAGCGTAACCTCGTGCTGGTACCCCGTGATCTCCCCCAATACCTCCGGGGCCTCTGGTGCACCGGTAGAACGTGCGACTACCTGGTCTACGCGCGAGGGCGGTCGGTACGACACCTCATCGCCGAGATTCAGCAGCTCCTGGCCAGCGGATCTACTGGGCGCGTCTAAGTAGAGTGGCTGAGGCCCGCAGAACGGGGAGGAGTCAGCATGAAGGAGCAGCAGCCGACAGTGCTGCCACCCGCATACAGGCCCGATGTTCTTTCGGCTACCCATGAGCTGCGCAAGCTCGATGTACTGGCTACGCTGGCTGCGACCCCGTTGCAGAGCGCCGCAAACCTGGCGCTCCACTTCCAGGTCTCGCTGCGGACGATGTGGCGGGATCTGTCGTGGCTCATGCAGCATGGCTTCGTCGAATCTTACTTACCCAGGGGTTGCGGCGCCGGCAACACGCACCTCTTCTATCTGAGTCGTGGAGGACTCGCGTTGCTTTACCGGCTCCAGCGACGAAAGCAGTCGCCCGCCGACGCTACCGGCACAGCGGGACCGCTAGCCTGCCGGACCTTTCCGCGACCGCAGTACCACCGCCAACTGCTCCGTATGGTGCCACGTCTTCCCCATTACGTGCAGCTGCAGGAGTTGGGTGACTGGCTCTCCACCATCTGGCGGGAGCATCAGAGCCCCGGCACTGACCCCACACCCGGCGAGATTCCCACCACTACGATCTCGTGGCGCTGGCTTCGGGACGCGCGTCTGGGTCTGGCGTACCATGGCCGGCAGACTACCTGTCCCCTGGATGCGCTGGCAATCGCCATCCGGGACCGCCGGGGCCAGGAGCGGCACGCGACTACCGCGCTGCTCTGCGTCTATCTCGACGATGGCGCGGCCTCACTCTGCCAGCTCAGCCGCCGGCTCAGACAGCTCCTGCGCTTTCGCCATGAGCACGGCATAGCCGCCGAGGATTTCCCGCGGGTCCTCATCAGGACGGCCTCTCGCCACCGTGCGTGGCAGTGGGCTCGGGCGGCTGCGCACAGCGCCGACCGCCTCGGCGTGGAGCCCTTACAAGGTCTGCTCCTCTTTCCCGCTGTTCCCCCTGCCCACCAACACACCCATTTGGATTCTCCGCCGGCGGCGGCATTCGAGCCTGCCTGGCCCTTTATCGTGGATGGCCTGCCCGCCGGTCCGGAGGCAAAGATGCTCTCGGCACGTGCTCTCTGCTGGCAGCCATCCATGATAGAGCCCTATCGAAACGTTGCGCCGTTGACCCGGCTCGCCTTTGTGTTGTTCAAACCACAAGATCCGGAGATCCTCCAGACTTGCTGTCGGGCGCTTCAGCTTCCTGCTCGTGCCCAGCCGCTCACCTACCAGGACGGGCACCTTAGGATATCGCCACCACGGGCGCGGAAGCTCCTGCTCTCTAACTGCCTAGCCTTCCAGCGAACTAGACAACAGGCGCCTCCCATCTTGAGTAATATCTCGGAGTCCCCAGGTCCACTACACGTGGCCGAGTCAATGTCTCCCCAGACGGGCACTCAGATCCCGCGCCGGCAGGGTACCGCAGAGTACTGGAACACCCTCACGCCTCGCGACAGGCAGCGACTTCTCGCCGACCTGTGTCTCCGACTTGAGCGCCGGCAGCTGGCGCTCCTGGCTCTCATAGCCGCCCAACCCCTGATTTCCCATGAGGATCTCGCCAGTCTTACGCAGATGCCGCTACGGAGCCTCGCGGACGGCTTGCGTCTCCTGCGCCACCTTGGCCTCATAGAGGCGGTGGTGCTTCCAGCCCCCCGTACCGGGTTCCCCGGAGTGGGATGGCAGCACCATGGCCCAGCAATCGCGCTCGCCCCTCCCGTCTCGTATACGCCATTGCGGTGCCTTCGCCTACTAGACCTGGGTTCACACTTGCTTGCTTCAGTCTACAATCGTCCCGTGAGCTCGGTTCCCTTCCACGAGCGTACGGTGCAGAGACCAACGAGTCACGATACCGGTATTCGCCGTTTCCTGGGTCTGCTAATCCGGCAGACGCGAGAGTATGCCAGCGTGCCCGTGTCGGCGGCGCCGTCAGCAATGTTGACCGAGTGGGGCAGGCAGCTGGTATGGTGGAGCAGCGCTCCAGCAGTGAGGCTGCGCTTTCCGGGGGAAGGCGAAATGGTGACGCTTTTGCCTGATGCCGCCGGCGAGCTCCAGTTTCGGGCAACGAGCCCAGAGAAGACCCCAACGGTAGCAAGGCTAATGCAGAGCATCTTTCTCCGACGCTTTTGGCTCGAATGGGATGCCGGTACGGAGAATACCCGCGATCTGTGGGACAAGCTCGCTACCTACCAGGGCTATGCCCGCTCCCAGGAGTGCGTGGCTCCGGAGCGTATCTTGCCGGCGTTGCTCATTGTGACGCCGGAGGAGCGACAGGAGCAGCGGATCGTGCGTATCATGACTGAACTTGCCGCCCGGCAGGCGGCACTGACGAAATCGCCGGTCTCTTGGGGAGCGGGCCGGCAGCCGCAGCCGGCGGTCGTGCGACACCGGGCCGCTGCCGGCGCTGGAAAGGCGGAGGAAAGGACAGCCTGGTGGCAGGCCGGGCAAGGATGGTCTGAATCACAAGGAGAGAGCCATGTAGTGGGTTTACGGATCTGGGTGACCACCACCTATGAGTTAGGTATGCATGGGCCGTTAGGCTCTTGTTGGCTTGGCGCGGTACTGTAGCTGTGGATCGCAGGCAAGTCACTTGCTTGACCTATTGATCTCAACGAACAAGAGTGATGTATCAACGAAAGCAGCGAGGAAGGAAAGAAGGGGTCACTATACGCTCCGCTTTTACCTCTGACGGCAGAGCGGAGCGCCGCCAGCTAAGAATGCTGGAGCCGTGAGCGGCTTGCCGAGAAAGAAGAGTGGGCCGGTGTCAGCTAGTGTCGTAGATAGTCTGGATGGGTAGCCACGGGCACGAAATCTCCGGGCGTCTAGTCTTGGTGAAGGCACGCTTCTTTCACTGCAGTTAGCTGGATCATAAGAGTAATATCTTTGTCTATAGTGATGGGGACGATGGAGGTAAGCTGCGGATCTTTCATGCCAAAGTCCTGCAGCTGGATCACTGTGGTACCCGATCCAGTAACAGCGTCTGCCTGTCTCTTACCTTGCATAGCGAAGGTTGCTGGACGAGTGACTCCATGCAGTGTCAGCTGGCCTGGCAGTGAGAAACGTATGCTTTCTCCCTCGCTATAGCTTCCAGAGAGAATGCGCGCCTGCGCAACCGCAAAGACAGCAAACGGAAATCTGGAAGAATCAAACGTGTCGTTGCGCACATGTTGATCCCGGTCGGCGGAACCGCTATCGAGGGTGCGTAAATCCACGCTTAATTTAAGCGACTGGAGAGTTGGTGCGGGAGTCATGTCCAGCAGAAACTCACCAGTGATTGCGCTGGTCTCTCCCGTCACCGTACCTGGAACCGACTGGCCGGCAGCCAAAAAATGTGCGGTATACGAAGCGCTGGAATCCTGGCTATCCAGCGCGAACGCCTCAGAACCAGCCGGCAGGTGGCTGATGGCGCACGGGCGACTACCATTGGCCGTGGTTCGTCCACCGTGTAGAGCCGGTGTTCCCCCAAATACTATCTGTCTTGCCACGAGAGCCCCGGCAACCACCGCTAGTAGCGCTGCCGCCAGCACTACTAGCAGAGCGCGTCTTCCAGATGACCGTAACCAATGTCCCATGTGCGTACCTCTTGTCTGTGGGCTAGCCAAGCGCTAGCGATGCCTCCGCGATAGTTCTAGTCAGGTAGCTGGCCGGCCGGGGCGATCCTGGTAGCAGTCGTTCGGCGGCTACTCAGAAAAAAGTATAGGGATCGGACGTTATATAAGTGGCTACAGTTCGGTTATATCCACAGAGGCAACATGAGTCAGGCTACTAACCTACCCAAATGGTTCCCACCGTTGATTGGCAGAGAACAGGCGATTGCTGAGGGCGTTGCCGAGCTTACACATACCCGTCTCTTGACCCTGATTGGACCAGGAGGAACCGGCAAGACCTGTCTGGCTATAGCGATTGCCAACCGGCTGTTACTGGAGACTCACGCCGCCCGCATGCCATATGGAGATGGTTTGTGGGGGATTGACTTGACACTGGTCACCGACCCGGAGCTAGTGCCGCATATCCTGCTTACGGAACTTGGTGTGCCGGATTCTTGCTACTCCAGCACGTCACTTACTGATGCAGTGCTGGCGTTTCTGCGGGATAAACATCTCCTGCTCCTCCTCGATAACTGTGAACACCTTCTACCTGCCTGCACTAGGTGGATTGAACTGTTGCTGCAGTCGTGCCCACACCTCGTTATTCTGGCTACCAGCCGTGAAGCGCTAAGGAGTTCCTATGAGCAGATTTGGCCAGTAGGTCCTCTTAGCATTCCTGACTCGGCGGCATCTCCTACCCTAGAGCAGGCCAGAGAATATACTGCGATTCAGCTGTTTGTTCGCCGGGCTTCCCTGGCCTTGCCAACCTTCGAGATGGATACACATAACGCGCTGGCAGTCATCCAGATTTGCCGGTGCCTGGATGGCCTTCCGCTTGCTATTGAGCTGGCGGCAGCCTGCGTCAGTTTCCTGTCACCGCAACAGATTGCCCAGCAGCTAAAACAGGGATTTGCAGTTTTGGCACAAGGGTACCGGACAGCAGCAGCCCGGCAGCAGACGCTAGAGGCCACCATGGCATGGAGCTACCAGCTGCTGCAGCCGTGTGAGCAAAGGCTCTTCCGCGCTTTGTCAGTGGTAGCTGATACCTTCGACGCAGAGCTGGCTCAGGCGCTAGATGGTCAAATCGGTGAATCCTCACACGCAAATCTGCGTGCCCTTATCGATAAGTCGCTGGTCACGGTGGTGAAACGTGACCGGTCAACACGCTATCGTATCCTTGAAATGCTCCGGCACTATGGACGCGCTCAGCTTATGCGGTGTGGTGAAGAAGCGAAGACGTACCAGCGCTACTCTGCTTGGGTGGCAAAGTTGACGGCAGACGCGTTGGCCAGTCTTGAAAGTGGTAAGCAGGCCTGCTGGTTTGACCGGCTGGAGACGGAACTGGGCCATATTCGGGCTGCGCTGCGTTGGATGCTAGATCACGACGAGATCGAACCAGCTCTAACTGTGTCCACCTCACTCCTGGCCTTCTGGCGACAGCGCGGCCATATGCGCGAGGGGCAGCGCTGGTTGGAGTCAGCGGTGGCAGCATATTCGTCCCATGACGCTGATCGTTCGCATACGGGCACGACCGTGATGTATGCCGAGGCGCTCAATGCCCTAGGCGTTCTGCAGATGTGGCAAGGTCACTATTCAAAATCCCAAGCTTTGCACGAACAAGCCCTGCTGATTTGGCGCCAGCTCGATAATAGACGCGGTATGGCAGCTACTTGGTTTCGGCTCGGGTTTCTAGCCGACCGACATGGCAATTTCACCATGGCTACTGCTCATTTTGAGCGGAGCGAGCGTCTTTTTGCCGAGGAAGGTGATGGTCAAGGTGCGGCTATGGTGAGGAGCAGGCTGGGAATAACTGCCTGGAATAAGCGCCAATATCGGAAGGCAAACGCTCTCTTACAAGAGAGTTTGCGGGTGCAGCAAGGCTATGGCCATCTCGGGGGCTGCGCTGCCACACTGCTAAATCTCGGAGCACTGGCGACCGAGCAAGGAGACTTCGTGAAAGGAACTGCCTACCTTGAGGAGAGTCTTGCGCTTAATCGGCAGTTGCGAGATCACCTGGCGACCGCATATTCGCTGGTTTACCTCGGCAGAGCCGCCATAGACGGCCAGAAGGCTGTTCACTGGCACCAAGAGGCACTTACAGTAGTCGAAGCACTTGATCCCGAGGGCCGATTGGTGGATCCAGAACTGCAGTTTCGCCTGGTAGACGGAATCGGGGTGACTGTGGCAAGATGTGGACTCGTTCTACCGGCTGCCCAATTATGGGGATCGATGGACTGCCTCAGGACCACCTATGGACTCAGCTATCGTACGCTCGAGCGTCGAACGTATGAGCTGGAGGTAGCCGCTGCGCGCGCCAGAGTGGGTAGCCAGGCGTTCCAAGAGGCCTGGTCAGAGGGTCGCTGCATGCCGCATACGGCTCTCGTTGCGTCCGCTTTTAGCGCACTGGCAGCTGTACAACCGTCAAAATCCTTAAAACCCTTGGAATCAAGTGGTATTGTCGCAGTTCCGGCTGCTGGTGAGAAAGCTGAAACTGCGCTATTGCGAATCTCTGGCTTAGGACCAGCGCAGATATACGTTGGCGAGAAGCTCATAACCACTAGAGATCTGATCTACACAAAAGCTCAAGAACTGCTCTTCTACTTGCTTGCCTATCCAAGACCTACCAAGGCCCAAATCGCACTTGCGCTTTGGCCGGATGCCACAGACGAGCATGTGCGGACGACGTTTCGTGTCATTCTGTACCATCTGCGGAGAGCGTTGGGAGGGCCCGAGTGGATTGAACGAGAACAGCAGTCATACGTGTTCAATCGAAGACTGAACTACTGGTATGACGCGGAATCGTTTGCGACGCTGGTACAAGTGGCCATAGAGCATCGCAGCCAGAACCCGGAGCAGGCTATTGCCTCACTGGAGGCGGCGCGCAAGCTCTATCGGGGAGACTTTGGGGAAGGGTTAGCACTCAGCGATTGGATGATCGAGCAGCAAGAGTCACTGCGCCGCTTGCACCTGGAAGCCCTCCTGGCGCTCGGAGGACTCTACCTATCTACCCGACAGCCGCGGCGTGCGCTGGCTGCCTACCTTGACGCTGCCGGATGCGAGAAATATTGCGAGTCGGCCTATCGCGGAGCTATACGCTGCTATCTTGTGCTGCAGGAGCCAGCTGCAGCCAAGATCCAGTACCTACGGCTGTGCCAATACCTACGCCAGGAACTTGGAACTCACCCATCGGCGCAGACCAAATCACTGGTGGAGTCTCTCCTCTAGCATTTCCACGGATTCCTCGGTGCCTTTGGGTAGAAATGGGCGGTACACCAGCGTGTGTGCCACACGCTTCTGGACAGGGGACCGCTACTGCCTGACCAGGAATGGTCAAGCAGCAAGTCGTCTGGATGAAGGAAGAA
>JBKQTH010000016.1:0-8880 GCA_052143275.1 Ktedonobacterales bacterium
TCTTCCGTCGCATGTTGAGCTGGAGCCTTATGGCGTCTAGTCTCCTTTCAGTATTGGGTTGCATGATTGGCAGGGTAGTAGAGAAGCTGATGAGCTGATGAGCTGATGAGCTGATGTGACACAGCGCGACACTACACCTTTTATGGAGTCGAAACTCATTTTATCAGTGGTTGCCGGTTATATGCTGCCGGGAACAATGGTACATGAGAATGCTAAATGAGGAAAAACACCGGCCTGCGGCCAAACGGGAGAGAGTGCGCATAACAGCTATGGAGCCGCGCAAAACAGCACAAAGCAACTGTTTGCTGCGTGTGCGCACGCGCCAGGGGAGCCGAGGCGCCTGTATGTTTATACCACGCTGGTGATGCTTCTGTCAAGCATCAGGGCCCATTTTCAGCCGTTCCGTCTCGCTGGTATTTCGAGCCGGCCATGCACGCCGCACCCACAATACCGGAATCGTCGCCCAGTTCTGTGTGGGTGATGTCTGCCTGACGGCCGGGAATGGCGAGGGCAACCTCGCGTGACCGCATCACGGCCCGCTCAAAGAATTGCGGGACAGCCTCGATCAGTCCTCCGCCCAGTATGATACGCTCGGGATTGGCAAAGCTGACAACCGATCCAATACCGGCACCTAAATAATCCGCTCCTTCATTCATTGCCTCGAGTACCAGCTCATCTTTCTCTTCGACACACTTCGCCAGCATCTTCGAACGGATCTCCGGAGCATCTACTCTCAGTAAATCGCTGAGCTTGGATGGACGGCCACGCTCCATTTCTGCCTGGATGACACGGGTGATGGCTGTTCGGGAGGCATAGGCTTCCAGATGACCGCGACCGCCACAGCCGCAGAACCGGCCGTCGTACTGCACCACCGTGTGGCCGATCTCACCCGCCGTGCCGGTCGCACCACGGCATATCTCACCGTTCCTTACGATGGCGCCGCCAATGCCGGTGCCAACGCTAATGTAGACAAAATCCGCGCAGCCACGCCCAGAGCCAAACATCTGCTCGCCATAAGCTGCCACCTCGACATCGTTGCCGAGCACCACCGGCAACGAAAAGCGATGCTCCAGCAACGTGCTAAGATCGAGATTGACCAGACCAGTTGCCAAATTGGGTGCGCCTAGCACGATTCCCCGCTCGCGATCCACTTGTCCAGCTAGACCGATACCAATGGCGGGCACGAGACTGGATCTAGATGTCTTCCCCTGGACCAACGCTTCTTCAATAACATCGCCTAGTCGCTGCACAAAGAAGGTAACCCCTTTATCCGGACGTGTCGGTTTGCGCGCAGTGGCTATAGCCTTCCCGGTCTCAAGGTCAATGATGCCGGCATAGATCTTGGTCCCACCGATATCGACGCCGATTGCATGACGTGCGGGCATAATGTTTTTCTCCTGTGCTCACTTTCAACCACCTGGACAGTTTCCTGGCAGCCGTAACCACCTCACGCCTCGAGACGTTCTCCAGTCTAGATCCGCATTCCCGGCGCCTGGTTCGCTCGCACCGGCCGATGGAGAATCATTCCGGCAACCTGCGAGAACGGATCGGGTTCGCCACTGCACCAGAACTCATCCTGGCTCCCCGGAGCGCGCGGCGCCTGACTCGGCGCCATTTCGGGCGCAGCCAGGAGCTGAAGCTTCGTCAGGAGGTAACGGGTACGTCGAGCGATAGCCTCACCCGAGTCGATGACTTCGACCTCGGGCCCAGCTACCTTCTCGAAGGCGTGGCGCATCGCTGGGAAATGGGTGCAACCCAGTACCAGGGTATCTATGCCAGCGTCCAGCATTGGCTGAATGTATTCTCGTATTACCCCCTCGACCTCCGGACCGTCGAGGCGTCCGGCCTCAGCAAGCGTTACCAGCATTGGACACCCTACGGCTAGGACCTCGACTCCAGTAGCGTGCTGCCTGATCAACTGGCGCAGAAAATCGCTTCGTGCGGAAGCCTCAGTGGCAGCGACTCCTATCTTACCGCTGCGCGAGTGCAGGGCAGCAGGCTTGACCGCTGGCACAACCCCAACGAAATCGACTTCTGGGAAACTATCGCGAAGTGCGGTTATCGCCGAGACTGAAGCCGCGTTGCAGGCCACCACGATAAGCTTGGCGCCGTGCCTGAGAAGTAGCTGGGTAGCGCTCCTCGCCAACTGCTGAATTTCCTCCTGAGGTCGCACGCCATATGGGCTGTTACCAGTGTCGCCAAAATATACATAGCGCTCGCCAGGCAGTTCGCGTAACAACTCCGCAAGAATGGTCAGGCCGCCAACGCCCGAATCAAAAACCCCTACTGGTGCGTTGGAGGTGCAGTTACGTCGCGCGACCCGGTCAATCTGCTGCTGTACCATTACCATGTGTGGAACGCCCCCGGGGCGGAGGTTCCAGCTCTCCTTTCTGCAATGTTCGTCGCCTCTTGGAGCTCACATGAATATGTGTGTGCATAGGTTTCGCAAACGCGGTATCTCCGCCTAGGTAGGTTTGGCCGTTCGCAGGGTTATAAGGCCATTGTAGCATGTCGGCGAATCCAAGAGACATGTACGCCGTTCCTTTGGAATCTAGGGCTCGCGTGGTAGCGCCAGTGGATAGTTTAGGACTTGACAGTACGTGGGGAATATGCTATATGACAGAAAGTAGCTTCATTATGAGATGCTAAAGATACGAAATCCCGTAGTAGAGCTTAGTTAGCCGCGTTCTAGATAGTTTATAAGGAAGAGTAAGCTATGGCCTGGGACTTCGATCCAGCGCATACCAGCATTGAATTTTCCGCCAAGCACATGATGGTAAGTACCGTACGAGGCCACTTCAACAAGTTCTCCGGCAAGCTGGAGCTCGACGAGCCGAACCATGCCGATTCACAGGTGGAATTCACCATCGAGGCCGCCAGCCTGACGACTGGCGATGAGAATCGGGACAATCACCTGCGATCGCCGGATTTTTTGAATGTTGCCGAGTTTCCTACCATTGCCTTCAAGAGCACACAGGTAGAAAAACTAGACGACGACCATGCACGCGTCACCGGAGACCTCACGATTCGTGATGTCACGAAACCCTTAGTACTGGAGGTAACTCGCGAGGGCGAGTCCAAGAATAGGCGCGGCGAACGCCTGCTTGGCTACTCCGTACGGGGCAGTCTGAACCGAAAAGACTGGGATCTCAACTGGAACGTGGCTCTTGAAACCGGCGGCGTGGTGGTGAGTGATAAGATCAATATTCAAATCGATGCCGAGGTCTTCGAGCCAGCAGTCGCAGTTGCACCGCAGGCCTGATTGCCCGATTTTCCGGCACCTTATCTGGTTCCGGTCGCTTCACGAGCGCCGCGCAGCCATTCCAGTACGGTGTCAGTAGCGCTATTAATGGCTCTCATAGAGGCAAGCTCTCCTCCGGTGTCAGGGTGATGCTTCCGTGCCAGCTCTCTCCGCGCAGCCAGAACTTGCTTCTCTGGAGTTCCCGACGGCAAACCCAGTTGGTTGTAGGCCTCGGCGACTCGTGGAGGTACCCACCATGCGCGGTACGTGCCGCTTCCCGAGCCACCACCCAAGGAGAAATTGGCTGCGTCAGGAGGCCGGCGCAGCCATTGGTCAAGAAGCTCAGAGAGCACTGGTAGCCTTCTGGCCAGCAGCGTGATGGCCTCATCGGCAATCCACCAGGCATGCTCCTGGAGAAGCCAGCGACGATGCCAGGGGTTCAGCGCAGCAATAGCCTGTGCCGCCTCCTTCTCTACCACCGACGCCTCACTCCTCGGACCTTCAGCTGCGAAGGCGAGAAGATAACCATCGGAGACAGCCTTGAACATGAGAATCCGGAGACCGGTCTCTGCCATGCAGGCTCTTCCCTTTCTCTCCAGAATAGTTCACCGCAAGGTATACCTACGTTACTCCATTAAATGCCTCGGGGCGTCGGGCCAAACATCGGACGTTAGTACATTACTTTCACGGCGCTCCGTGGTGTATACTGTATGAGCGGGTTACCGAGTGCTCACTTCTCTCACTTCTGCTCCATAAGGAATTTCTGAATGGTATGCTCACCCATGAAGTCACCAGAGTCCCGCGCATAATGAGCGGTGTGAATGCGAAGGTCAGGAGCGATAAGGAATTCACCCGGCATTCTCATTAGACTGCCGTCAGCCTGGAAGAGGCTCTCAGCTGTGTTACCCCCTACGTGCCACCGCCTCGCCAGTCGATACATTCTTCCCCGCAGCAAACGACCTCGGATAACGCCTTGCCAGGACATTTCTAGTCCGTATTGGTCATAAATGTGGCGTCCAGGGTCGGCGACGAGGGGAATAGTAGAGTCGTAGCGGTCAAAGTACTGCCGTACTCGCTCAGGCGGCGAGTCAAAGAAGGCGACCAGAAAGAGCTTAGAGCGATGGTATACCGATTCCTGCGCCATCAACTGCAAGAAGCGTATGTTGCAGAGCGGACATACCGCTGATCGGTAGAAACCAAGCATCAACCGCCTCCCAGCATAAGCCTCGAGCTCTACCTGGCGCTGATAGACATCAGTGACGCTAAATGAGGGAGCCGGGTCCCCTGTACCGAGACGCATAATAGACTCACATTTCGCACTTTTTCGACTACCGGTTATGAGTCAGGTTATACCGCATATATTGACCATTCAGCTATCTACCTATATGCCGATCCGGTCTTTTTGACGGCGCTTGCATTCGCTAACTCATGTGCTATACTGGGGTATCCGTCACACCGTCTGCGCCCGTAGCTCAACGGATAGAGCATCGCACTTCGGATGCGAGGGTTGGGGGTTCGAGTCCCTTCGGGCGCGCCTCTTGTTTTCCCGATTCGTGACATGTCACCCCAACCCATACCAAGCGACCTGACACCAACTTTGACACCAACCCACGGTATGCGCAACGAGGTTGGCAAAGGAGAGAAGAAAGGGCCAAAGACATGCTTCCTGGAGGACAGGAGGCTTCGACATTTTCTTGCGCTTCGCTATTGAGTCGGGATCCTTGCAGGAACGCGCAGAGCTGGCACTCCGCAGGGCTAAACCCCGATGGGTTCTCGGTTCACCGCCCCCAATGCCGCTGGACTCCCACGGAGGCGCGGCCTCGTGCCACTCTGATACTTCGTGCAGCGTTCTCATCCCGATGCAGACTCGTCCTGCACTCCGCAGAGGCCGGCGCACGCTGCCATACGCCCTGGCCCATTGCCTAGCGCTGGGCATCGAACAGCTGGACGATCGCCGCGCCATCAGTCATCCACTCAGGCATATCTGTGCCAAACAGCAAGGCGGCGGCAGTGATCGAGACAATTGTTTGCCCCGGCGCACTGCGTACGTCGCCGGTGGTCACTCACCGATTCAGGTCGAGGAATTGCTGTGATCGTAGAGGAGCGCCCGATCCTCTACGATCGAAACCACACCTACTGTGGGCGCATAGCTTAGCTGAGGTCGAGAAAGACCCAGGGTTCGTCGCCAACTACCCAGCTGTCGTGGCCCGGCGGTATAGTGGCGACATCGCCCGGCCCGACTTCCATCTCCGTCCCGTCAGCCATAGCCGTGCGTGCCCGGCCGGAGATCACATAGAAGAAATGGTTGACTTGGCACAGATCAGTGCCTGCCGCTGGCTTGTTGTCTTTTGACCAACGCCAGCCGGGATGACAGGTGACACTTACTACCGTCCGATCGCCAAACCGCACCTCATCAGTCGTCCTGTTGGGGAACGTGCTCCGCTCATCAGGCGTGTTAAAGTTCTTCTTCTCGAGGCTTGCCATGGGATCACCCTTTCACTCTGCGAAATATGATCTCCCACGCGTTGGGGCCAGTGGCACTGTATGATAAGTCCAGTTGCCTGTCAAATCGGGTGCCACCTCAGGATACGCAACGAGATAAAGTAAGAGGGACTATGAAGGATGGACCTGCTCGAGGACCGGCGCTCAGAGCCAGGCGCTCCTGCCAGCTAAATTCATGCAGGGGAGTAGTCACCGTTTTGTCCTTCCTTGTATCTCGTTGCGCACCACGTGAGCCGACCGCGAAATTGACACCGATTGACACTAGAAGCGTGCGCCATCACTCTGGGCCGAACAGCCGATCAAACGCCGCTGTCGCGTCGCGCTGCATGTCAGGCAGCACATGGCTGTAGGTATCCAGCGTCATGCTC
This sequence comes from Ktedonobacterales bacterium, assembly GCA_052143275.1. GTDB lineage: Bacteria > Chloroflexota > Ktedonobacteria > Ktedonobacterales > JADMIN01 > JAJPKE01. The sequence goes on from JBKQTH010000016.1 coordinate 6,112, forward strand.
ACTGCGGAGTGTCCCAACATCTCGGAGACGATCTTGGGGTGAATGCCTTGCAGGAGCAGCAGTGTCGCCGCCGTGTGACGCAGATCATGGAAGCGGATCCCTGGTAGGCCAGCGCGCTTGAGCGTCGGGGCAAATTTGCGCCGCAGGAAGTAGCTGCCCTCCATCGGCCCGCCACGAACACTGGGAAATACGAGATCGTGTTCTACCCAGTCTGCGCCGACGAGCGCCCGCTGTTGCTCTTGGCGCTCACGGTGCTTCAGGAGCGCGGCGATTGCTAGCGCGCTGAGTGCGACCTTCCGCCGACTGCGCGCCGTCTTAGGCGGACTATAGACCACCTGAGCGCCCGCAAGATGCTGGAGCGTGAAGCGCACTTGAACAAATCCCGCATCCAGGTTGACATCCGCCCAGTGGAGCGCCAGCAGTTCACCCCGTCGCATGCCCGTTGTCAGCGCCAAAACATACAGCGCTTCAAGTGGGTCATCTACCACCGCCGCCAGCAAGATACGCGCCTGCTCAGAGGTCAAGACTTGCATCTCTTGGTGCGTCGGACGCGGCGGCTTGACCAGCGCAACAACATTGCGCTGAACGATACCTATACGCGCCGCCTCACTAAATGCGCGACTCAAAACGGCATGAATACGCGCCACCGTCCCCGGAGCCAGGCCATCAGCGAGCTTAGCTGTGTAGAGCGCCTGTACTTGCTGAGGAGACAGGCGAGCCAACGGTACGCGCCCCAAGGTTGGCAGCACATGGAGCCTGACGGCTTCCTCATGGCCTACCCAAGAACGCGGCCTAATCGTGGGTTTGAGGTCGCTGAGCCATTGCGTCAGGTAGTTCTCTACTGTCTGCTTCTCCCCGACGATGGGCAAGCCGGCGTCACGATCTCGCAACGCTGCGGCGAGCAAGCGCGAGACTTCTTGACGCGTTTTGCCGTAGAACGTCTTGCGTGTGCCATCCTCTAACGTCATACGCGCCATCCAGCGCCCATCTGAGCGATGCGAGATGCTGCCCTCGTTGTTCCCGCGTTTGCCTGGCATACATTCACCTCGTGAGCGACGAAAAAGGCCACTGTCGAGAACGTTGCGTCTCGATCAGTGGCCGAACAGCGAAAGCCCAGCACATCACTCTGCGTCTGCAAGCATCAATTGCCGATGGACGTAGGCGTCTATTGCGGTGAGCGGCACCCGCCGCACCCGACCCACTTTGATGCTGGCAATCTGCTTGCGCATCAGCAAGTCATAGAGCAGCGTGCGCCCGATACTGAGCGCTTGCGCCGCCTCGTCTATGGTCAGCAGCACCTTGACTGGCGTTGATTCCTGTATCATCCCGTGTTTCCTTTCTCACTCAGGCTGAGCGCCGAACAGATCGCGCGGAGCAGCAATCTTATACACCTTGGCGAAGTGCCCCCGCAGCACCTGGCTAACACCACCATTGTCCTCAGCTATCGCTTCTAACAGATCGAGATGTTGGGTCAGCAGATCTCCCACACTATGGATTGGCTTGTCACCGAGAGCCAGCACTCCGTGCGCCGCGAAAACACCCAGCAGCATCTGGATCAGGTGCCGCACTTTCTCAGGACGCTCCATACCTGCTCCCATCCCCGCCACTACCCACGTGGCACCGTCCCCTCACGCTTGAGGACAACCTCTTTGCGTGCCTCAAGGCGCTGCGCTTCCTTTGTGGCCACCAGCTCCGCCAATTGCCGGAGTGAGGCTGAAGCCACTGACGTATCCTGGACTTCGAGGGCCTTGATGACCCCGAGCACCATCCGTCGCAGCAGGCGCTGCCTCCCCTCGTAGCGATGGGCCCGCACGAGCTCGCGGTCCCCCTCATCCAATGGTGGCGCCCCGGCGAGCCGACCAAAGTCACGCCGCAGCGCCTCCCAGGTGGGATCCGTCGGCCAGCGGGAGGGGATGGTGCCGCCACCTGGGGTGGTGAGCCGGAGCCAGTAGGTGGTCAGGTGCTGGAAGAGGGACTCGCAGTGCTCAAAGAGCTTGGGGAAGGTCGCCAGATGTGGCACCTCCTCTGCTGAGAGCTCCGCCTCGATCTGCGCCTCCAGGTCGTCCTCCTGCTCGTCTCTCTTCTCATCAGCGGTGGTACTGGGAGCCAGGCGGAAGCTGGTCAAGCCCTCCCTACGAATCTGGAACTCCAGTCGCCACACCTCGCGATGCGGGTCGAAGGTGGCTGGGTCACGGGCCGCGAGCAGGGCGAAATACCCCTCGTCGTGCCGAGCTCGGCGCTCGGTACTCTTGTTGTAGAGCCGCGCCAGGATCGGATCGCCTGAGCCGAAGCGGTAGCCGGTGCAGTGGGTACCCTCGAAGAAGGGATGCCACTTCAGGCGCCGCGGCTTGACGAAGCGTTCGACCTCGCCGGCATTGAAGCTGGGAGTAAACCCGCCTTGCCAATCGATGTGAAGATCAAACCGGGAGGGGGTCACGGTCTTCCAGCTGCACAGCGCCTGCACCAGCTTGGCATCCTGATCGGCGAGCAGATGCTCACGGATCCAGGCAAGGGAAGCTTCGACTGCACCCTTTGCCCCCTCCTCGTGGGTATGAAGGAAGAAGCTGCGCAGCTCGACACACAGCCCGGGCCAGGTTTCCATGTGCTCGCCCATGATCTTGACCGTAAAGTCTTCTGTCTCGAGGAGAAAGCTGGCGCCACGCCCACCGTTCGGCAGCACCCGCGCGTCCAGCCAATCAGGACAGTGCACCGCTCCCACCTTTGCCGCAATCTGGGCCGCCTCCTTCTCTTTGGCGAGTCGAGCGCGGA
>JBKQTH010000017.1:0-23029 GCA_052143275.1 Ktedonobacterales bacterium
GCTTCTCTATCTCACCTACTCAACTATCAATCTATCAATCTATCAATCTATCAATCTATCAATCTATCAATCTATCAATCTATCAATCTATCAATCTATCAATCATGCGATCAATGCCCCTAAGGACGTATGACGTAGAACAACAGAATCAACACTGCCCCGACCAGGATCGCCAACGCGTAGTTGCGTACGTAACCTGTCTGAAGCCGGCGGAGCCCTCGACTGGTCGCCGCAACGGTGCCGGCGATGCCACGGGTTCCACCCTCGAAGAGGGTATCCTCGAATATACCGCGCAGCGCATCGCCAAGAAAAATGGTTGGCACAACCAACAGGAAGTTCAAGAGATTTTCGAGATAGTACCCGTGCTCCACCACGCGAGTGACGACGCTCCTGGTTGTAGCAAACACCGGCTGGCGCTGCCCATAGAGGACCCAAGCTATACCAATGCCTACTCCGGCAGAGGCCAGGCCTAGTAGTGCTGAGAACCAGGCCGCGGAGCCGGAAAGCGCCGGCGACGTGCCCAGCACTGGCGCCAGGAAGGTGCCGATGCTGTTCGCAAACGGCAGTCCATAGAAACCTCCCACGGTGGAAAGGACAGCGAGAATAACCATCGGCACCAGCATCACGGGCCCTACTTCATGCACATTGGCCAATGGATCGCCTCGTCCGGGTGACTCCACTGCGGTGCCGCGGTAGTCTCCGAGGAAAACCGTAAAGATCAGCCTGAAAGTGTAGAATCCGGTCAAGCCAGCGGTCAGGATGCCAACTCCATAGAGCACCCACCAGACCGGATCGGCGCTCTTTTCAGCGGTGGCAAGTACTGCGCCCAGAATCGAATCCTTGCTCCAGAATCCGGCGAACGGCACAATGGCGCAGAGAGAGAGGCCGCCGATGACGAACATCCAGAACGTGTAGGGAAGCCTTGCGCGCAGACCGCCCAGCTTGCGCAGATCCTGTTCGCCACCCACCGCATGGATGACGGCGCCGGCGCACAGAAAAAGCAACGCCTTAAAGTAGGCGTGAGTGGTCAAGTGAAAGATACCAGTGCTGAATCCGCCGGCAGCTTCGCCCATGAACATATAAGCAAGCTGGCTCATAGTCGAGTAGGCCAGCACCCTCTTGATGTCGGTCTGCGCACAGGCGACGGTTGCGGCAAAGAGAGCAGATGCGCCTCCCATAATGCCGACAACTATCAGCGTATTTGGTACCGCGGCAAAAATCGAGGAGGCTCGTGCTACGAGATACACACCCGCGGTCACCATAGTTGCCGCATGGATTAAGGCGCTTACCGGGGTGGGGCCCTCCATAGCGTCCGGTAGCCACACGTACAACGGCAACTGTGCCGACTTGGCCGCCGCCGCGACCAGCAGAAGCAACGCGATGATCGTGACGGCAGCGACGTTTCGCGCCACGAGCGACTGCAGTGTCATCCCCACCATGCTTGTCGGGCTCGTCAGTATCTCACGGTAATTTAGCGTGCCGAAGAACTTAAAGAGCAGAAAAATTGCGACCATCATGCCAAAATCACCAATGACATTGACGACAAAGGCCTTCTGGGCGGCGGCGACCGCTCGCGGCCGGGTGTACCAGAAGCCAATCAAGAGAAAGGACACCAGACCAACTCCGGCCCAGCCGACGAGCAGAAACAGGAAGTTATCAGCCGCCACCAGCAGCGTCATCGCCAGAATGAAAAGATTGAGGAAGGCAAAAAAACGCCAGTAGCCCTCATCATCCGCCATGTACGAAGTAGAATAGACGTGTATTAGGAAGCCGACGCCGGTCACGATAAGCAACATGACCGCGGAGAGTGGATCGGAGAGTAGCCCAAAGTTGATAGAGAGAGATCCCGAGTTCACCCAGGTGAAGATGACGATGTCGCTGTAGCGGCCCGCCGTGCTTTGCCCGAGCATGGACACAAAATCGATGAGGGCGGCGCCAAACGCTAGAAAGATCATCGCGCAGGCTACCCAGGCAATGAGCGCCTTTGGCCAGCCCTTGCCGAAGAGCCCTATGGTGATAAAGCCGAGGAGCGGAAAAACCAGGATAAGTGGCGTCAGATTCAGCATTGGCCCTCCTACACCCACCGGTCTAGCCTTTGAGCGAACTCAGATCATCAATGTCGATACTGCGCCTGGCGCGAAAAATCGAGACGATGATAGCCAGACCTACCACTACTTCGGCGGCCGCAACCGAAAGCACCAGAAAGACGAACATCCAGCCATCTACCGAGTTGAGAAAATGCGCAAACGCTATAAATGAGAGGTTCACACCATTCAGCATCAACTCAATGGACATGAACATCACCAGCGGATTACGCCTCACCAACACGCCTACGGTGCCAATGGTAAAGAGCAGCGCGCTTACGATCAGATATGAAGAAATAGGCATCACATTCGTCTCCTGGCCAAGTAGCTAGCGCGCCGTGAGCCGGCGACCAAGGACTACGGCTCCGAGTACGGCAACCACCAATAGCACACTGGTCACCTCAAATGGAAAGGAGAAGCCATGGAACAATGCCAGCCCAAACGCCTCGGTATTGCCGAACTTCGCCACCACTTCCGCCAGACCGTTCATGCCGGCGACCTTCGCATCATGGGAGATCGAGCCACTGATGAGCGCAATACTAAGCGCAGCGGCCAAAATGAGGCCGAAGCCGGCTCCGGCTACCCACTGCCAGCGCAACCGGTCGCTTCCAGCGGTGTCGCTGCTCTCCGGTGATAGCATAGTTACGACAAAGAGAAAAAGGATCATGACGGCTCCAGCATAAATCAGTACCTGGATGGTCGCCACAAACATCGCATCCAGCAGCAGAAAGAAAAATGCTAGGCTCAGCAGGTTAACAATGAGGCTTAGCATACAGTACACCGCGTTGCGGAAGAGGATCACGCCGAGAGCTGAGGCCACCGATACGGTCGCCAGCACAAAAAATGAGATCTGCGCTAGAGGCATGTCTCCTAACCTTCCTCTCTGGCCGGCTCATCAGCCGCGAGCAGAATCTCGGTCTGCGACCGCAGATCACCCTGACCTACAGCAGCCGCGGAGGCGCTTTGGCCGTCAAAGAATCCCTGTCTCGCCGGCAACGGTGTTGCCGTTTCTTCCGGCGCCGGCGACGTCCACGCTTCTATGGAGCCAAGGGTCGCGCTTCCAGGCGCCTCCAGCAACTGCTCCTTGTGATAAACCAGGTCATCAGCCTGCATGCTGGACAGCTCGTAGATGTTTTCGAGAGTAATGGCTCCGGTTGGACAGGCTTGCTCGCAGTAGCCGCAGAAGATGCAGCGCAAGAGGTTGACGTCAAAGATACGGGCGTAGCGTTCACCGGGAGAAACGCGATTGGTCTCACCGTTCTCCTCGGCTTCGATATAGATCGCATCAGCGGGGCAGGCTCCGGCGCAGAGGAAACAGCCGACACAGCGCTCCATCCCATTCTCGTAGCGGTGTAACACGTGCCTGCCCCGAAAACGCGCCGGCAATGGTCGTCGCTCCTCAGGGTATAACACAGTGGTTGGCTTCTGGCCGAACTCCTTTAGAGTCGTCCGGAGCCCCTTTAGCATCTCCATCGCCATTTTGGACACTCTTTCGTATAGCTGCCAGCTCTCACTGGCTTGCCGTCAGGGCGTTTTGGGTCGCGCCGTCACTGGAGGAGTCGTACTGTGTATCGATTAATGCCGTCCCGACATGGATCAGATGCACCGAATCGGGCAGAGGAAGACCCCCTTGCGTCTGTGGCCTGTGGGTGCGTGGGACCGTGCGGTGCAGGCGAACGTAATAGACGGCAGCGACTATGATCAGCACCAGCAGTCCGAATGCTCCGCTTATCCACCAGGGCCAGCCCAGGGCAACAATCGTTCCGGTAGCCAGGAGGTTAAGCACTGAGAGCGGCAAGAGCACTTGCCAGCCGAGCTTCATTAACTGGTCGTAACGGATGCGGGGCAGCGTCGCCCGCAGCCACATGAAGATAAACAGAAATACTGCTACCTTCACGACATACCAGATGAGAGGTAAACCAAGAACACCGGAGAGACCGCCCAGTGTCCAGCCGCCAAAGAAGAGCGTGGCAGCTATCGAGCTAACGATGATCATGTTTATGTACTCGGCCATCTGGTACAGACTCCAGCGCAAACCACTGAACTCGGTGAGATAACCGGCAACTAGCTCTTGCTCAGCTTCAGGCAGATCAAAGGGGGCACGATTGACCTCAGCGGTCGCGGCGACGCCATAGAGAAGAAAAGCCAGCGGTTGCACCAGAATGAACCAGATGCCATTGTTGACCTGCGCCCGAACAATGCCGGTCATGCTGAGAGTCTGCGAAAACATGAGGACGCCAGCCAGGCTAAGCGCAATGCTAACCTCGTAGGAGACCATCTGAGCCGCCGAGCGCAATGCGCCAAGTAGGGAGTAGTGGTTGCCTGAAGACCAGCCGCCAAGCACAATACCATACACAGCCAGAGAAGATATGGCAAGGATGTAGAGCACGCCCACATTGATGTCAGCGATATAAGGCGAGAGCGCCTGTCCCCAGATCGAATTGCCGAAGGCGTACTTGGCTCCCAGCGGAACTACCGCAAAGGCCGAGAGAGCAATGAAGACGCTGAGACTGGGCGCAATCAGAAAGACCAGTCGTCGGGCCTTGGTGGGAATGATCTGCTCCTTGAAGGCCATCTTGATACCATCGGCCAGAGGCTGCAGTAATCCAAAGGGTCCGGTTCGATTGGGTCCGACCCGCCGCTGGAAACGGGCTAGCACTCGCCGCTCGATTAGCGTCATATAGGCGAAAATAGTCATGAGCGCCCCAATAACCACGAAACACTTGATGAAGGCCCCCAGCACCTGTATCTCAACGTCACTCATTGTGCTCCACTCATTCGCTTTCTCCTGGCGCAGGCTGAGCAGCCACCTGATGAGCGACATCGCCGGCTAAGCTACCGGGCGCCATACCCTGCTCCAGCATCTGCCAGCTCAAGCAGGCACTTTCTCGCAGTCGGGGGGTTCCTCCTTCGGCGGCGGTCTCTTGTTCCATCGGCCAACGAACTCCCGACTCCCCTAGTGCCTGACGTGACACTCCGGAATATATGGGTGTAGACCGCCCGATCTCTTTTAGGATCTCGGCGGCCCCGAAGTAGGACCAGTGTAGGCCAAGCGCTCGGGCTACTCCCCGTAGAATCTCCCAGTCGGCTTTCGCGCCGGGTAAAGGCTGCATGGCTTTTCGCACCACCTGAACGCAGCGCTCGGTATTGGTGAACGTTCCATCTTTTTCTACGTAGGCCACTGCCGGTAACACGACTGAAGCCCGCCTTGCCGTCTCGGTCAGGAACATGTCCTGTACCACCAGAAGCTCAAGTCTCCGGAGGGCCTCCATCTGCTCGGAAGTCGCGTTCGCTGCTGGATCCGCTCCCATCACATATAACGCGCCAAGGTCTGCCGATAGCATTTCGTCATAGCTATAGCCGGGGCCGGCTGGTAGAGATGCACGCCAGACATTTCCCAGGAGTTCCCGAGCCGCCGCGTCAGTAACCGGACGATATCCTGGTAGCATATCCGGCAGTATGCCCATATCACGCGCCCCAAGCGAGTTGCTGTCTTTTAAGAGAGGCCCAACACCGGCTCCAGGCCGTCCAAAGTTATCGGTCAAAAGCGCCAGATGAAGCAGATCAGCAGCTAGGTTGTCGGCACCTGGCTCTAGAGTGACCATCTCATCGTAGAGAAGAACCGCGCCCATCGCCCCGGCGATCTCGCCGGCTAGGTCCCGCAGCGCAGCCGCATCCACGCCGGCGAGTTGGGCGGCTGCCGTGGTAGATTCCTCTGCAGGTGAGATTTCGGCTACCGGCAGCCTACCCGCACCATGCTTGGCGGCGTATTCCCCGCGAGTCAGTCCTGACGTAGTGACGATCTGCAGCAGCAAGCGCGCGATTGCGCCTGCCTGGCCGTTAGCATAGCGTATGATGCCGGCAGCGAGCGGGTCCAGCCTATTCGGGGCAGACGTTACCAGATAGACGCGGGCGCCACGCCGAATTGCCTTGCGTATGCGGAGATCGATGAGAGGCTGGCGATAATAGGGATCAGCGCCAAGCAGTACGATATGCGAAGCCTTTTCTAGGCCAGCTATAGAATCGCTCCAGACCCAGGGCAGACCGCTGATGGGCGAGGCGGGAAAGCGTCCATGCTTGTGATCGATGTTATTGGTGCCAAGGCCAGCTCGCAGCAACTTCTGAAAGAGATAAGCCTCCTCATTGGTGGTATGAGTCGAGCCTATGCCGCCGATGGCTGCGGCACCACGCCGGCTTTTGATCTCCCCGAGGCGAGACGCGACAAAGGTTAGCGCCTCCTCCCAGGTGGCCGGCTGCAACCCACCGCCCCTTTGGCGAATGAGCGGAGTACGCAGGCGCTCGAGGCTATTGATGGAATCGAGGTCCCAGCGACCGCGATCGCAAAGCCAGCCATCGTCTATACGATCATTGGTACGTGAATACTGGCGCAGCACCTTGTCTACGCGCACATCTACTCTTACATTGCAGCCCACCGAGCAGTTGCCGCAGATACTGCCGGTACTCTGTAGCTCCCACGGCCGGCTAACAAAACGATAGCTCTTTGCGGTCAGTGCGCCAACTGGGCACATTTCTACGACATTGCCGGAGAAGATAGAATCAAAAGGCGCATCTGGATCCACACCGACCTGGGTGCGGAAGCCTCTCTCCTCCATGATAAGCCCGGCTTCCATAGCCACCGACTGGCAGAATCGGACACAGCGCTGGCAGGAGATACAGCGCTCGCGATCCAGCAAGATGTTCTCGCTAACCGGCACCGGCTTCTCGAAGTGGCGCTTGCTGACGTCGAAGCGACTGGCCCCTGGACCGTAACGCAGTGTAAAATCCTGCAAATCGCATTCGCCGCCCTTATCACAGATGGGGCAGTCGAGAGGATGGTTGATGAGCAGGAACTCCAGGGTGCCGCGCCGCGCTTTATTCACCGCCGGGGTATTGGTGTGGACAACCATACCAGGGGCAACGGTCGTGGTACAGGCGGTAGTCAGCTTGGGCATGTTCTCTACCGCCACAAAGCACATGCGGCACGCACCCAGCGGCTCCATTTTGGGGTGGTAACAATAGATCGGTATCTCGATACCAAGCTTGGTTGCCGCCGCCCAGATCACCGAGCCCTTGGGCACGCTCACCGGCTGCCCGTCAATAGTAAGCTGTACCAGTTCTTCTTCCGACATCACGATTTATCTTCTCTTCTTGCCACGGCTCGCGGCCCCACCAGGCAGCCGTGAGCATACACATGGTGGAGGTATTCATCTCGGAACAGCTTGATGCTGCTAGTGATGCTGGCGATTGCGGCATCTCCCAGCGGGCAGAAGGATTTGCCGCCGATGTTGTCACAGATGTCAACAAGCAAGTCGACATCGGTGTCTTTACCCTCGCCCCGCTCCAGCCGTTCGAGTAATTGAACCAGCCAGAATGTGCCTTCGCGGCACGGCGTGCACTTCCCGCACGACTCATCGGAGTAGAACTGGGTCATGCGCAACACCGCGCCAACGATGCAGGTGTCTTCGTCCATGACGATTACGCCACCGGAGCCGAGCAATGAACCTGCCGCCGCCACCGACTCGAAATCGAGTGGTACGTCGATCTTGTCCGCTGCCAGTATGAAGGTGGACGAGCCGCCTGGAATAATGGCCTTAAGTGTCTTTCCGTTACGCACACCGCCACCGTACTCCTCAATCAAAGTACGTAAAGGCGTTCCCAGCGGCAGCTCGTAGTTACCAGGTCGATTCACATGGCCACTAAGGCAGAAGATACGCGTACCGCTACTCTTCGCTGTTCCGTAGGCATTATAGATCTCGGCGCCCAGTGACACGATAGCCGGTATGGTGGCAACCGTCTCGCAATTGTTTATGACGGTCGGACCGCCATAGAGTCCAACCACCGCGGGAAACGGCGGCTTGAGACGTGGATAGCCGCGCTTACCTTCAAGCGACTCCATCAGGGCGCTCTCCTCGCCGCAGATGTAGGCGCCGGCGCCGTTGGAGATAATCACCTCCAGATCAAAACCACTGTCCAGGATGTTGCTTCCGATGAAGCCAGCGCTGTAGGCCTCCTGCACTGCGCGCGCTACCTGGCGTCCGGCCAGCGCCAGCTCGCCGCGAATATAGATAAAGGCTTGGTGGACCTTGGTAGCATAGGCGGTCAGTATCACTCCCTCGACCAGCTGGTGGGGATTGAGTTCCATCAGCATGCGATCCTTGAAGGTACCTGGTTCGCTCTCGTCGCAGTTGACGCATAGATATCTCGGCTTCGGCGACTCAGGGGGTAGGAAACTCCACTTTACCCCAGTGGCAAAACCGGCGCCGCCCCGTCCACGTAAACCGGATTTCTTGACCTCCTCCAGCAGCTCATCCGGCTGGAACTGGCCGAGCCCTTTGGCCAATGCCTGATAGCCGCCATGCTGGCGGTAGATCTCGATTCTGTCGATTCCCGGCACAAAGATATTCTTCATCACGATGTGCGGGTGCGGACCGAGCGGCAAAGCTTTCTCTGCGGTAACCGTGTCCAGTGTGTCAGCCATACTACCAGGCCTTCTCTTCTCTTGACGCGGGCTGCGGTTTCCCGGCGAAGTCCTTTTGGCTTTCACTGGTCCCGATGCCGGCCACGTCCCAATTAGCAGTCATTCCCGATACGCTCTCTCCGTGCCGGAGTCGCTCCAGCATCGTATCCGCGACTTGTGGTGTGACGTTCTCGACAAAGTCCTCATCAACCTGAAGCGCCGGAGCCATACCACAGGCGGCCAGACATTCAACGCCTTTGAGCGTAAACTGGCGATCGGGAGTGGATTCACCCTGGCGTATACCCAGGCGATTCTCCAGGTGCGCAAGAATATCATCGCAGCCCATTAGGTAACAGGAGATACTGGTGCACACCTTGATCACATGTTGGCTCTGTGGCTCACGGTGATACATCGAATAGAAAGAGACCACCGAGTCGACCTCGTCAGGCCTCGTGCCGGTAGCTTCAGCGACCGCTGCAATGCCCTCGCTGGTGATGTAGCCTTCGATCGCCTGCGCAAGGTGCAGGCACGGCAGCATACCGGAACGGAGGGTAGGATAGCGCGCACAGATCTCGCGCATTTGCGCTTTGACATCCTCTGAAATCATCAGCGGTCTACCTCTCCTAATACGATATCAATACTGCCAATGGCTGCCACCACGTCGGCGATCAGCATGCCGGCAATCATGGATGGCAACGCCTGCAGGTTGGCAAACGACGGCGCACGCACATGCATGCGGTACGGGCGAGCTCCGCCGTCGCTGACCAGATAGTATCCAAGCTCCCCCTTGGGGGACTCAGTACGCAGGTAGACCTCACCGGCAGGTGGACGGTAGCCCTCGGTATAGAGCTTGAAGTGATGGATCAAGGCCTCCATATTGGAGGAGATCTCATACTTGGGCGGAGGCACTATCTTGTGATCATCTATCTGCCATGGACCATTCGGAAGGTCGTTAGTAGCCTGCTCAATGATGCGTAGACTCTGTTCCATTTCCAGCATTCGCACCAGATAGCGGTCATAGACATCTCCATTGGTGCCGACCGGAATCTCAAACTCGAAGCGTTCGTAGCCGGAGTAGGGAAAGAACTTACGTACGTCATAGGCGATGCCGCTGCCACGTAGAGTGGCTCCGGTGCAGCCAAATTTGACGGCATCTGCCGCCGATAGAACTGCGACGCCTTTGGTCCGATCGAGCCAGAGCCGATTGTTGGTCAAGAGATCATGGTACTCACGCAGACGGGTAGGAAACAGATGAAGAAAATCGCGAACTCGGTCGGTAAAGCCGGGGGGAAGGTCGGCCTGCAGTCCGCCGGGCATGATATAGCTGGTCATCATGCGCACGCCGGAGCACAGCTCGAATATATCGAGTATGATTTCACGCTCTCGGAAACAATACAGAAAAACGCTCTGCGCTCCCAAGTCAAGAGCGCTGCTGCCTAGCCAAACCAGGTGGCTGGCGATACGCTGAAGCTCAGCCAAGATGACCCGAGCATACCGAGCTCGCTCTGGAACTTCGATGCCAAGCAGTTTCTCCACCGCCAGCGAATACCCGAGGTTGTTGCAGAGGGGAGCCAGATAATCCATGCGATCGGTGAGGACCAGGGTCTTGAAGTAGCTTTTGCTTTCCGCGGTCTTCTCTATACCGGTATGTAGATAGCCGATCTCCGGCTCCGCTTTGACGATGGTCTCGCCGTCCAGGGTCAGAATGAGGCGCAGCACACCATGGGTAGAAGGGTGCTGAGGCCCCATGTTGATTGTCATAGTATCGCGACGAATTCCTTGACCCAGGTCTACAGCCTCGTCTATCTGGATCTTTCGGTCGTCTAGTTGCATATTTCGCCTCTATTGCAGCCTACGCCTGGTCTTCACCCAAGAGACTACCAGGCCCACCGGCTACAGGCGGCGCCTCCGTCCGGTCAGCGGTACGCAGGGTCTGCTGTCCAGTACCCATAGGTAACGCCTGGTCCAGCGGTACCTGACCGCCCCAATGCGGATCAGGCAGGTGGATACCGGTCAACGGGTAATCTTTGCGTAAAGGATAGCCGACCCAGTCGGACGGCATGAGAATGCGCGTCATGTTGGGATGGCCGGTAAAACGAATGCCAAACAAATCGAAAACTTCACGCTCGAAGAAGTTAGCCGCAGGCCAAACCGTCGTCACCGTCGGGACTTCAGGGTCAGGCGCATCTTCGCCGCCTACACCTACTTTGAGCCGCAGCACGGCGCGCGTCTGTAGAGAGAGCAAGTGATACACTACGTCATAGCGTGGTTCACGCTCTCCCCAGTCCACCGCTGTGAGGTCAGCCAAAAAGTCATACCGTGCCGTCGCCTCATCAGCGAGAGCGCGGCAGATCGTCTCGATGGCCTGGGGCTGCACCACAACCGTCGCTTCGCCGCGATGCTCCGTCACTTGTTCCAAGTATTCCCCAAAGTATTCGCGCAGGAATAGCACAGTCGCCGCCGCCTGCGGGTCGGCGGGCAGAAAAGGTTGTTCCTCCTGCTCAGTTTCCGTTCCTGGAACTCCGCTCATATTCCGTCTCCTCGCCATTAATTCTCGCTGCCGAGATACCTCTGGCCGGAAACCTGAAGCGGATCGGGTGGGTTTGGAATGTGTTTGCGAATCTTGTCTTGCAGCAGATTGAGGCCGTTTAGTAGCATATCTGGAGTGGGTGGACACCCGGGTACATAGATATCTACCGGCACAACTTTGTCGACACCCTGAACGATGGCATAGTTATTAAAGACGCCTCCGCAGGATGCGCAGGCACCCATCGAAATCACCCACTTGGGATCAGGCATCTGATCGTAGATACGGCGCAGTACCGGTGCCATCTTTACCGAGAGGCGCCCGGCGACGATCATAAGGTCGGCTTGGCGCGGGCTGGCGCGAAAGACCTCAGCCCCGAAGCGCGCGATGTCCCAGCGTGAGGCGCTGGCAGACATCATCTCAATTGCACAGCAGGCAAGGCCAAAGGTTGCCGGCCAAAGTGAATTACTGCGACCCCAGTCCAGAACCTTCTGCACCTGGGTGAGAACTATGCCGAAGCCGTCTGGTGGCTGAGTAGCGCGTGGACTCCTGGGTGTCTGAGCATTGGAGAAGTACTGGACAGGTGCCCACGGATTTGGGATACCAATGTTTTGAAATTCGTCTATTCCCACGTGAAGGCCCCTTTGCGCCAGATGTAAACGAACGGTACCGCCAATACCACGGTAAAGACGATCAACTCCAGCAGCCCAAGCACTTTGAGTTGTCGCATGAGGATCGCCAGTGGAATGACGCTAGCCGCCTCAACGTCAAAAACAATGAAGAGCATACCAGTGACGAGGTATTTTACCGGAAATCGCTGCTTTGGAGCTTCAATTTCTTCGATACCGCACTCATATGGAGCCAGCTTTTCCGGCGTAGGCCTCTTAGGTCCTAAGACAAGAGTCACCAGAGTCACGGCGAGGACAAAGGCAAACGCCAATCCCATCATAATGAGCACTGGAACATAGTCGGCCATCGGCGCATCTCCCTGGAGCAGATAAACCCTGTTTTTGTGTAGCAGGAACCGGTGCACGCATCATTGCATTGCATACCGCGCCACAGGATAATGTAACACGCCTGCGGAACACTGTCAAACCATAGAGGTGGCACAAAGCCAGTTGCCATGCGGCCTGACACCGGCTCATGCTCTTGTTCGCCACATGGGCCTTTTGACTGGACGGCAACTCGAGCGGGGATACGCGGTACAGTATTCATCGCGAGAGGCACGATGCTCCTGAAGTGGCACGATGCTCCAAATAAGAGCGTCTCTTTGAGACCGACCGTGCCATTGGCTTCGGCATGGCGCTTGATCATGTTTGCTGGTGCGAAGCATTCATGATGGCGATCTCAAAGAGGCGACATACTATCAGGACGTCAACTGTGGCTCTTATTTTTCAGCGGCTAGGTGAACTTCTCCGCCAAGCTGACGCTCATGCTAAAATGCTGACCAGAGTGCATAGGACCGGTTACAAAAGACGGGCCAGAAAGCTCCCTTGCTTCAGCAGGGGATGAATGGCCTGGTTTCCATAGGCACCGTGCGCCACGAGCGTCTCGGGTGTGGTTGCCGAGTGGCTTGTCACGAGGGGAGGGGAGGATGGCTCCCGCTTTCGAGCACCTCCCAACCCCCAATCGGTCCTTGACAGGGCGCTTTGTCTGCGGTATGCTGCGAACTGAACGAACGTTCTATGACAGGTGGTCTGGATCCCCTCACCCGGACCCTACCTCCGCCTAGTAGTCCCCTCACCCCGTGTCTTGGAGGAGGTTGCTGTATGGCCAGACTCCGCCGCGGTCGTGCCCGCGTCCCCTCTGTACAGCCGACCCTGTGGGACACGGCATGGGACAGGGCTCCCGATGCGGTGGACGAGTCAGACGAACCCGCAGAGCGCACGGAGGCGGTCATGCGGGAGGCGAGCCGGGACCTGGAGTATCCCCCTGCCACCGACGCTCAGGCAGATGGCCTGCAGCCCAGCAAACCTCATCGCACGCCCTCGTTCGTATGCGAGGTGCCGATGCGAGCCACCCCTGTCGACGAGCGCGTATTGTTGGCTCGACTGGAGGCAGGCCGAGCGCTGTATAACGCCTGTCTCGGCGAAGCGCGGAAACGTTTGCGGTTGGTCCAGGAGTCCCGGGCGTATCAGCAGGCGCGCCGCCTGCCGAAGAAGAGCCAGGAACGCCGTGATGCGTTTCAATCGGCGCGGGCTGCTTATGCCTTCTCCGATGCAGCCTTGCAAGCCTATGCCAAGGACTGCCGGCATAAATCGCACTGGATCGAAGATCATCTCGATGCGCCGGTGTGCCAAAAGCTGGCCAGCCGCGCGTTCAACTCCGTGCAGCGGGTGGCATTGCGCAAAGCCAAACGGGTCCGGTTCAAGGGGAAACACCAACTCGATACGGTCGAGGGGAAGAGCAACAAGACGGGACTGGCGTGGCGCAGTGACCGGCTCGTGTGGAAAGGACTGACCCTGCTCGCGCATCTCCCACGGCTGCGGAAGGGGCAGAAGCTGGAGCAGCGTGATCCGGTGCTGGCGCATGGATTGGCCTCGCGAGTGAAGTACGTGCGGTTGGTGCGCCGCAAGATCCGCGGCCACAACCGCTTCTTCGCCCAGCTCATCTGTGAAGGGGTGCCCTATCAGAAGTCCAAGAACACACTGGGTGAAGGCATCATTGGGCTCGATCTTGGCCCCTCGACCGTTGCCCTGACGACGCCCACTGAGGCCGTGTTGCAACAATTCTGCCCGGAGTTGGCGCGTGATGATCGCGTTGTGCGGCGTCAAGAGCACCATCTGGATCGGCAGCGGCGCGCGAACAACGCGGACAACTACCTCCCCAATGGACAGGTCAAACTGGGACGCAAAGGCCGGAAGCATTGGCGGGAGTCGGTGCGACAACGCAAGACTCAGGCGCACCTGGCAGATCGGCAACGTCGTCTCGCCGCGCATCGCAAGAGTTTGCATGGCCGGCTCGCGCATCGTGTGCTTGGCCAGGGCAATGTCGTCCTCTTGGAGAAAGTGTCGTACTACGCCTGGCAGCGCCGCTTTGGGCGAAGTGTCCAGCGTCATGCCCCTGGGTTGTTTGTGACTCGTCTGACGCGTCTGGCTGAAAGTGCTGGCGCGCAGATGATCCAAGTACCTACGCGGCTGACCAAATTGTCCCAGACGTGTCAGTGTGGCCAGGTGACAAAGAAACCGCTGTCGCTCCGCACGCACTCCTGTGAGGTGTGCGGGGTCGAGATGCAGCGGGATCTGTACTCCGCCTATCTGATTCGCTTTCTTGATCTAGAATCATTCCTGCTCCACGCAGACCACGCTGTCGAGGCGTGGCCCCGTTGGGAACCCATCGGGCGGGCGGCGTGGCGTGCCGGGCCCAATCCACAAAACAACCAGCGAGTGCTAGGGCGACGACTCGTCCTCGTCGTCTCGGCTCCGTACGGCGGCGCGGTGCTGTCCGTGCGGCAGAGCTGGTCGCCCGCGACAGGCTGCCAGCCAAACCCAAGGGTCCGGAGGGAAGCGGGGAAAGCCCCGTGAGCGCCGGACAGCGGGGGCGGTGATGCAGACCAGAACCTGCCGGATTCATCCGGCAGAGTGGTTCAGAAGTAGTATAGGGTATCATGAGATGCGCGCTGACCGATTGCTTTCACTGTTACTGCTGTTAGAGAACCGAGGGCGTATGACGGCAAGCGAGCTAGCCCAACGCCTCGAAGTCTCTGAGCGCACCATATATCGAGACATTACCGCGCTTGGGACGGCCGGCATACCAGTGTACGCCGAGCGTGGACCCGGTGGGGGATGCCGGCTAGTCGAGGGCTACCATACCGATCTCACTGGGTTCACCGAGGAAGAAGTGCGGACGCTTTTCCTATCGGGTGCACCTGGCCTGCTAAACGATCTCGGACTCAGTACCGCACTTGAGGTGGCCGCGCTCAAGCTGATAGCCGCGTTGCCGGCAGCCTACCGTCAACGGGTGCAGCAAGCTCGCCAGCGCATCCATGTGGATCCAGTGAGCTGGTCACCCTACGATGAGGCTGTCCCTAATCTCGCGGCGCTACAGCAAGCTGTGCTAGAGGAAAAGCGGCTGCGTCTCCTCTACCGGAAAGGAAACGGAGAGGTAGTGGAACGGATCGTTGACCCACTTGGGCTGGTGGCCAAGGCAACGGTCTGGTACCTGGTCTGCCGCTATATCGATCCCGCCGGCCAGCTACGAGTCTTCCGTGTATCACGTGTGCTGGAGGTCATGTTCCAGGGCGAAGCTAGCGAGCGACCCATTGACTTTGATCTGGCAGAGTACTGGCAGAGCTGGAGCAGAGAATTCTCAGCCATGTTACCGCAGTACGAGGTAAGAGTTCGCATAGAGCCGCCTGCAGTACCCGTCGTGGTCTCTATTCTCGGTGACGGAATGGCGAGGCGTATCGAAGGGGCAACCAAGGAGAAAGATGGCGCGATCTACGTTTCTTTGACCTATGATTCACTGGAACATGCGCGAAGTCGATTGCTTTCGGTGGGCACTCTGCTGGAAGTGGTCGAGCCGCCGGAGTTGCGCGAGAGCATCATGGACTGCGCCTCACGCATCATCTCATTCTACTCCCGTTCTACTCCTGCCGGTTCTACTCCTGCCGGCGCCGGCGTGCCCCGCTCACGAGACCGAGAAAACGGCAACTAGGCAAATACGCCGGACCAATCTTGCTCCTTCGTGCGCTGACTGGTACAATGGCAACACCGGACGTACGCCCTGGGAGCGGAAGTCGTTCGTTTACCAGTGCAGGTAGTGTGGATTTCCTGGTGAAAGCGGAAGGTGGGGGGCAATGGAACCCGGACGGTCAGGGCAACCAGAGCACGGTCCAAGAGCCGACTACGCGGTTGGCGAAAAAGAACCGGCGATGCCGATTCCCAGGCCGGTGGTCCCTTCCGTGACACCAACTAGATCAGGCGGAGGATCTTTGATAGAGCCAGGTAGTGAGACGCCAGATCAGCGCTCGCCTACCCTATCCCAAAGAATACGTGCTCTGCAGCCCCCAGATGTCGCGCGCCAGGCGCTGAGCGAACTGGGTGTGCTGGCGCACGAACTCAGTAACCTATCGGAACTTCTAGAGGCTGCTGGTCTGGCGCGCACCCACCAGAATGCGTATTTCGAGGCGGCCAACTCGTACCTTGGCCTGGCACAGAAGGCATGGGAGGCCGTAGCTGAGGAGCGACTCGAGCAAACCGGTGCGGAGCCGGAGTATCGACAGCGAGCAATCAGTGTTGCGCGCCGCATCACACATCTTCAGCAGGAAGCACGCGCGGCCTCGGCGAATAGCTCGTTCACACTGTCGCGAAGGACACCCTTTTACTGGCGCCGGCGCACCAGACTTATTCGAGATGGGCTTCGGGTCTGGCAGGATGGACTGTCGTCGCCACCCAACTCCACGGATTTGGGGCACGGGCTGTTTTTGTTACGGGGTTTTCTGGGGCTCGCGGCAGCTGGATCTTTCTGCCTAGGATTCCTGGATTTCCTGGTTGGCGCCACATTGACAATGCTGTCGCTCTTCGGCGTGGGGCTGGTAGCCCTGCTTGCGGCTGCCGTCATCTCAGGTTCAATCTTAGACCTGACGAGATTCTCAGTGGCCGTTCTGGCAACTGTGCTGGTATGGGTATTTGTCCTGCTCATGGCAGTTAACGGTCCGCTGAAGCTAGGGCTCTTGCTAGGCGCCTCAGTTTTTTCCCCCACGCGCACTACGCGCAATAGTGGCACTGGCTCGCGAGTGATTGCTATCGCACTGCACGTATGGTGGGTGGCGGTGGGAGTGGTCGCAGCGCCGGCGTTGCTTGGCGCGCTGGTACTCGGCGTCTTGGCGGTTCGCGGCTCCGTAGTGGTTTCATCTCTGGGTTCTGTCCACCACGTGCTGGTACTCGCCGGCACAGCACTGGCTCTGGGTACAGCCTCGCTAGTGGTGGTTTGCGTTGCGTTGCTATTGCTGCTGGCGATTCCAGCGCTGGTGCTGACTAGCCTACGGGCCGCCGCCGATCTGGCTGGAAGTCCTGGCGTGGTGCCTGTGGCGCGTTATTATGCCGTGCAACCGGCGCTAGTGGTAGATGCCATTCTGACCGGTGCTCTGGTGATTGCCGTCTGGGTCACAACGACCATCCTGGGACTGCGGAATTTCGTGCTATTCACCATCGCGCTTCCTTTTGGCGGCCCGCATAGCGACACACTCAGCATCAGTCTGCGGAGCATTGCCCTGTTCATCGCACTGGTCCTGCCTTACCTCGTGCTGCTTGATCTGCCCTATCGAATTGGTCTGCGCAACTGGCAACGAGCCTGGTTGGCTGACCTGACTTCCAGGCGGGCGGATATTGAGTCGCATATTCGCCGTCTTTCGATTACTGATCCACGGACCGGAATGCAGGATACTAGTGAAGATAACCTGCGATCGATGCAATATGATCTGGTGCTACTCCAGTTTTATCAGGGTAAGATCGAAGAGGCGCAGAAGGTGAGCTCTTCTCCGGCACCGAGGCAGAGCCGATTCCTTGCATTGGTCATCGTGGTAATTGCCGCGCTGATCCTGGATTCCGGCGCCACGTGGTTGGTGCACCTCCTTCCACTTATGGGTGGGTAGCTCATTATGAGTGGCGGATAGCAGCACTGGTCTCTCGAATCTTGACAAGACAGACATCTTGACGAAGGCTATGACACTCTCAATCCCGTAAAGGGGATGAGCTTCTTGGCAGCATCGCACCAGTAGCCTGCCTCCGGGGAGACCCGCTCAACAGAGCGGTGGGTGAGAGTGCGACTCACCAAGACAACGCCAGCAGCTAGCTGCTGGTGGCCCGTGTCCGGGCGACTACAACGTTCCGGCTGCCTGGCTGCACCGTCCCCGGCTGTTTATTCCGGGGATGGACCCGTAGGGGACCGGGCCGTTGATACGTGATGTGAGCGGGAACGTCGATGGTGCGGCCAAAGGCCAGCGGATGCATGTTCACGGCGCCCACCACGTCCCGGTGTCCCACGAAGGCGCATCCTGGACGATGACAGCGCCAGACACGCCCGCGTACTTTCTGCTTCCACCCACAGACCGGACACCGGCTCGATGTTCCCCGCTCAGAGCCGGTGAAGCTCTCGATGTGGGCCAATTGCGCTTTGTAGGTGAGATAGGCAGTGTCTTTGCCGTACTCCCACTGGCTCATCCGCTGGTTATGATGGCGTCCGCAGCGATGGGTCCTTACCCCATGCGGATTCCCGATGAACAGACGACCAACCCCGTGTTGCTGACAAAAGGTGATCACCGCCCGCGTCCCCTTGTGCCGCAGGTCGCGGATCTGTCGGCGCTCCCGGGCGCTGGCTTTCTGTCGGGCGGCCTGCAAGCGCCAATAGCGATGGGATCCTTTCTGGCACCGGTGGCGTTTCTTGGCGATCTGGCCCAGCGCCTTATTGTGCCGCCGCTTGAGCGACCGTATCCCTCGGCCAGACACCACCAGGGCTGCACCGGTGGTGGTGGTCACCGCCGCCTGGTGGATTTCCCCCAGGTCCACCGTAGCCTGGGCGGAGCCGGGAGGAGCTTGCGCAGCAGAAGCTGTCACTGAAACATGTAACTCGTACCCGTCCTTCCACACCAGTTTGCACGCACCCATCTGCTCGGGCACGTCAATGCGAAAGACGAGCGAGGGCCGCCCCCGTCCCATGGGCAACACGATCCGGCCACGCTCCCAGCTCACCGCTTGAGCCGGCCAGAGCAGCGGATAGAAGCGTTTGTCTTTATAGGGGTAACGGATCTGGCGATTCGTCTTGCGCCGTTCTGTTGTCGTCTCGATATTGCCCACAAAGGCACGGGCATATTGCCTGGACGGTCTGGCTGTGCAAGGCAAAGCGGCCTTTGGTCGCCTGGTGAAAGGCGTCTTGCCCGGGCCAGGGGGTATGCTGCTGCCGGGCGGCGAGGTGCAGATCCCGACACAACGTCCAGACCTGGGCCGCTTCCCGTTGGGCCGCCCGCAGCCGGGCCCGGTAGCGCGGGCGCACGCCGGTCAGCCGATAGATCCGCACCGTTTCCATGGCACACCCTCCCCCATTTGTTCGTCTGCTCTCTGTACATGTAGTACCGGGGAGAGGAGGCAAAGCGGAAAAACGTGCGGGGGCGGCCTCGGCTCTAGCGGAGCAGTCGGCAGGAGCCATCCGGCGCTCTATCATGGAGTGCTGGGGAACGTACGCGCCTAGCGGCAGGGGCTCTCATCCCGATCCCGTGAACGGGATGGGTCTTCTCGCCCCTCATGGATAAAGGCGATCGGGCCTAGCGTCAGCGCCAGACTGGTGATCGTCGGCGCTACGCCGCGCCAAAGACGACCTGCTCGACGTTGCCAGCAATCTCGTGCTGCCACACGAGGCTGGCATCATGCGTATTGAGTCCGACGGCGATGCTCCCCGATCCTGGTGTCCCTGGCGCAGTAGCCACGACCTGCCCGATAACATAGAGCACGCCGCCGACGACCGCGGGTTGAGGCGCTTTCATCCCAATCCCCTAAACGAGATGGGACTTCTCGCGCCGATCGTTAAGAATATGGTCAACCAGCTACAGCAAACGGTTTCCTACGCTTCGACCGGATCTTTCCTGTTCGCCAGTTCCATGGTCCAGCCCTGCAGCAGGAAAAGGCCGAAATTCAGCGATATCCAGCTCTCCTTCGATCAGTCGTGGTAGAAGTCAGCGAGCGCAGCGAATGCGGCTTTCGGTTCCCAGGGCACGTCAGGGTAGGTGTCGCCGCGACGACCTTCGAGCATCTTGACGATGCTGTAGCTGGCCAGGTCCAAATCGTTGCGCGGGTCGCCATCAGGGCGGTGCGGGTAGCCGTGGAGCGCGAAGGCGAAGACGAAGGCGCTGTCGACGCCCTCGGCGTCGAAGATCTCCAGCAGCTCGCGCAGGTAGGTGGCCTGGCCGGCCTCGTCGCGGACGTACTCGCCGTTCAACCGAACTGGCGTGCGGGTATCCTTGTGGTACTCGACGATCTCCAGGCCTTGAGCGCCGCGGTCACCGGCGCCGCGGTACGTCGCCGCGCCGAACTCGGTGATGGCGACCGGCTTCCCCTGCGCGACGAGGGTGCGGACGCCTTCCCGGAATTGGTCGGCGACCACGGCGGAGCGGTAGAGATCAACTGACACGATGTCAAAAGGCGTCCAGTCGACCCGCTCGAACGGCACGGCGGCATACGTGATCCTGCCGCTGAATCGTTCTTGTACGAGCGCCACGGCCCGGCCAAGAAAGTCGTTGACCCGGGCGCTGGCCCGGGCGACCCGCTCACGCCGGCGACCTGGCTCGCCGAGCAGCATCCCAATCCGCTCGTCGAAAGTGCCGCCGGGCACGAATCCCTGGTTCATGAGGCTCAGCTCGGCACCGGTCACTAACACGACCTCGGCTCCCTGCTCCCGGAGCCGTTCGGCGCGCTCCGCGCAGTCGGAGAACAGCGACAGCATCTCCTCGGTAGCCAGCTCGAGAGGGTAGGGGGAGAACCACACCTCCAGGCCGAGCTGAGCGGCGTAGGTCGCGGCAAGCTCCAGCCGCTCTGGATCACCACCGATGACCCGGACAGCGTTGCAGTGCAGGTCGTCGCGGATGATCCGCAGCTCGCGCTTGATGACCTCCGCGTCGTAGCGCTCAGGAGCAATCGCTCCGTGGTAGACGAAGCCGGTGTCGTAGCTGATGCCCTTGGCGCGCAGAGACCGCTTGGGTCGCTCTCTCGATGGGGCGGCGGGTTTCTTCTCTCGGGGTGAGGGCTGAACAAGGCGCAGAACGATCTGGGCATCAGGAACAGCGGTACGGAATTGCTGTGGATCGCGGAGCGCCCAGCGGGTGAGGCCAT
Organism: Ktedonobacterales bacterium; assembly: GCA_052143275.1. GTDB lineage: Bacteria > Chloroflexota > Ktedonobacteria > Ktedonobacterales > JADMIN01 > JAJPKE01. Next base: position 20,890 of record JBKQTH010000017.1, read on the forward strand.
CAAGGCAGGCGCTCAAGACCGCGACTAGGTGATCCGGATCGCCCGGCGCAACCTCGCCGGTGGCTTGGCCCTCGACAATCAGGTAGCGCATCGTCGCCAACAGCCGGTGATAGCGTTGGCTGAGCAAGTTGCGGATCTCCTCGGGCATCATCCCCGCATCCAGCGCGTGCACAAGCAGTTGATGGGCCTCCAGTGGCTCGCGTTGCCCACGTGCGCCCAGGATACGCGAAATCAGCTCCGCTAGACGTTCCCCTGGTGTTCCAGGCGTCTCCACCAGCGTCTGGATCCCGGCAGCATCGTCTGGGATGGTCTGCTTGAGCAGTTCAGAGAGGATCGCCTCCTTGTCAGCAAAGTAGCGGTAGGCCAGTCCAAGACTGATCTGCGCTTCCGCGGCGATATCCGTGATCGTCGCCGCCATCCCCTTGCGAGCAAAGACGCGCCTGGCACTCTCCAGGATCTTGGCCCGCTGGGCTTCGCGGAGCTGTTGGTTCGCTGCTGGCGTGCGCGGCATTGCCCAGCCCTTTCAATGGATGAAAATTTCTTTCATTACTAAATATGCCGCTTCAGCTCATCGTTGTCAAGGGCTTTTGCCGTGAGGCGTGGAGGCCCGGCCGAACTGTTGCGACCTACGTATGCTATAACTCGAACCAGGGGACGATGATGCCCCGGCCGAGCGTGTGGCTGAAGAGAGTGAGCCCCAGGTATGCGGGCGTCACGTCCTTGTCGAGACCCACCGATGCCATGTCCACCGCATGCACGACAATGTAGTAGTGATGTTTCCCCGTCCCAGCAAGAGGTGAGGCACCCACATACTGCGCCAGCCCAGCATCATTTCGCAGCTGAAATGCCCCATTGGGAATGCCTGAGCCGTCCTCGTCGCCGGCTCCGTGAGCAAGCTCAGTGACGGTGGCCGGTATGTCGACGACTGCCCAGTGCCAGAAGCCGCTCGCCGTGGGGGCGTCCGGGTCGTACATGGTCACCGCAAAACTTCTCGTACTTTCCGGAAAACCGCGCCAGGACAGGTGAGGGGAAACATCCCCACCGCCGGCGTCGAAGAGACCGCTGGCATAGGGCAGGGCCATCTGCTCACCGTCTCGCACATCGTCGCTGGTCACCGAAAATGAGGCAACCTTCGGCAAGTTTTCATACGGGTTGTCATTCATGCAAAGTCTCCTTTCACCGAGATTCGAAAGTTCACCACAGGCAGCTCGTAGAAATCGCTATCTCTGCAGTGGTTGTACCACAAGATGTTTTCCCGCGATATTTTCAGCTGAACTCGGGGACCTCAGCGAGGCACAAGGCGATGTGAATCAATGGGTTGACATTCATCTCATTTTCCGCTACACTATGAATGAAGTTCATTCATAGCCACTCAGCGAGATCGAAGGCAGCATGATAGTACCGGCACCGGGAGACATACGTGATAAGCGCGAGGCCATTATTGAGGCGGCGCGTACGCTGTTTGCGAAACAGGGATACGAAGAGACGACCATCGCCGAGATCGCACGCGCTGCCGGAGTTGGAGTGGGGACGGTCTATCTCTATTTTCAGAATAAACGTCAGATTCTGGTAGAGGTATCCGTCTCGGTGAATGCATCGCTGGCGACAGTGATGCAGGCGCCGGAATTGTTGGGTGTACCGATTCGACAGATTCCGCGACTGCTCATATCGGAATCGTTCCGGAAATGCCGTGAGAACGTCAGCGTCATGTCGCTGTTTCAGGTGAATGTGCCATCTCCTGAGGAGATGTCACAACTCATGGTCGCTGATCAAAAGATTGCGGATGCCCTAGACAGCTTCTTTTGCCAGGCTATCTCACGTGGATTACTCAAACCCTTTGATACAACCACGTATGCGCAGATGCTGACGGTGCTGGTAGGCGCGGTCATGAAGCAGTGCTTTGGCGTTGAGCATGGCGAACATGAAGAACTCTACCGCGAGCGGCTGATTGAACTGATCGATCGACTCTTCTTCGGGCCACCTCTGCAACCCGAAGAGCCAACCAGGGTGGACCAAGAAAAAGCGTAATTCGTAGGGGCGACTGAATTGTAGGTTTATGCCAGTATATGAATGAACTTCATTCATATACTGGCAGGAGTATAGCGGCCTTAAGGCTTACACAGATGGTTAGTTCTGCCCA
>JBKQTH010000018.1:0-3962 GCA_052143275.1 Ktedonobacterales bacterium
GGCGAGTGGCGAATATGCCACCAACAGCAGGCTGCCGGTCAGAATCAGCCCGTAGTTGAGGCCCAACATTGTAATGGCGATCCCTGCCAGCACGGGCCCTATCAGCATTCCCGCCGAATAGGCCACATTGTAGCTGGCGTAGACAGTACCATAAGACACCATCTGTAGAGAGGCGGCAGAGGCGTCGCCCCCCATCCTTTTAGCTGTTGCTTGCTGAGCAATCTGCGTTAGGTATTCCAGGGCCGGTGTAAGCAGGAAGGCAAAGCCGAACCCCAGTAGAGCAAGAGCAACCAGAGCATGCACCAGGGTAGTGCTGACAGCAACCAGTAACAAGGCCAATGGGCCTATCGTCAGACCAAAGAACATGGCCATGGCGGAGTTGTACCTCTTTAGCAGCGCCGCCACCAGTCCCTGTACGAGTATGAACAATATCGTCATTCCTCCAAAGACCAGTCCGATAGTAAGTGGCACCAGCCGGTAGCGCTCTGCCAGCAATACCGGTAGCGTAGGTTCAAGCAACGCCAGCAACAGAGCCCCAGCGCTGGTCAGGACTAGCGCCTCGACAAATCGGCCGTTCCTGAGCAGCCTCTCGGTATTCCTGGGATTCTTCTCCAATGCTGTGCTAGAAGACCCTTCCTGGGATGTTGGCTCGGGCATCCGTGAGGCACGGGCAGCATGCTGGCGCAAAAAAATAACGAAAACCGTGATGGATTCCAGGATGATCGCGAGAGCTATGGCCAGAAAAGGCGCCTGGAATCCTCGCCAGGTATAGAGTACTCCTCCAAGCGACGGCCCAATGAGTGTACCAATTCCGGTAGCAGAGAAAACCTGAGTGAAACGGCGGTACCGCTCGGCGCCGGTATATTCAGTTGCAATGATGGCTAGTCCAGCGGTCCACGGTAGCGCTCCGGCTACTCCTTGTAATGTACGGGCCAGAAATAGCATCGGCAAGGTGGAGGAAAAGGCAAACACTAACGTCGATATGAGCAGGAGTAGCAATCCCAGCCCTAGGATTCGCTGCCCGCCAAACCGGTCGGTGAGCCACCCCGAAAAAGGAGTAGCCAGCAAGAATCCTACAGCATACGAGGCGAACAGTATACCAACGACTGCTTGGGTTGCACCCAGAGCAAGCACTCGGCCAGGCAGGAAAGGAATGACTACGCCATAGAGCAGTGTGTCCAGCGTAAATGCACCAAAGAGCACAAACGGCAGTAGGGAAAAAGAGCGTGACGAAGTATTTGCGGCTTCCGGTTGCTCCGTCATATGTCTCCCATGGCCTTTCGCGAACGAGTATGCAATCGCCTGCCGGCAGGCGATGAGAGTAGTAGGTGCAACGTGTCTGCTTGGTCCTATCTGGTCTACGGCTTCACGACCGAGATATTGGCATAGACTACCTCAACTCCGCCTTCGCTGGTCAGACCAATAAGTCCGGACGAGTAGGCGCTATCTTCTGCCTGGCCGATCTGTACACCGTTGACAAAGAACTCAAAATGGGAACCTGCCGCTTTGACCTGCAAGGTATTGGACTGGTTGAGAGTTCCTTTGATGGCGGTGCTTGTCTTCGGTTGAATAAGGTAACTGCTCCTACTGTTGCTTAATTTGGCAAAGGTCCATTTGCCGTTTCCATCGATGCCAAAGAGATAGTAGTTGCCGTTGCCGCTGGCACGGAACACGATGCCATAGAGAAGGCTGTAGGGTCCGCTCAGTTGCTTCACAGTTACCGTGATATCCACGTCGCTCTGCTGGGTAACTGGTGCGTAGCAGAGATAGGCTCCGCTAATGTGGTAACCATCGGCCTTGTAGCTGCAATGGCTGTCGTTTACCCACCCTCCGGCTGTGCCCTCAAGGGAGCTGTGGTATAGCACGGTTCCCGGAAAAGGTGTGGGAGTTGGAGTTGTCACCGCTACACCCCCTGTGTGAGCCTTACCTGATGGTGTAGGCGCAGTCGATACCTGTTCTCGGTCAGCCCGGAGACTTCCTCGCCACAACAGACCCGCTCCCAAAAGCAACGCTGCGATGACTACTAGCGAGAGAGCCCCAACAATGAGTGGCGCTCGGCTGCTGGGCACTGCAGAAACCGCTGGATATGGCGGTTTGCGGTGAAGATCGCCATGTACATACTCCCGGCTCTGCGCAGCGCGGCGGCCTGGCTGTACCTGGACCGCGGTAAGAGTCGGTAACGTGAAACGCGGCTGACCGGGTGGTCCAACCACAGGCGTAGGGTAACTATCGGTCCTCTGCTCCAGAGGCTGGCCACAACGAGGACAGACATGCACCGGCGCATGCGCCGGCGCACCTGCCACCTTCAGGCCACAGGTTGGGCACCTCATCGACTCTCCTGATCGACTCTCCTGATCGACTCTCCTAATTGATCTTCACTATACTCAGGTCAGTATAGACCACCGCTACACCATCTTCCCCAGAGAGGCCAATTTGGCCTGCTGCATAGTGAGAATCGTCGATTTCGCCGACCTTGATGCCATTGATGGAGAATTGGAAGTGCGTGCCCTTCATCTTCACTTCCAGTGTGTTAGCCTGATCGAGACCGGCACGCACGGCATTATCGAGCGTTGGGTCAATAAGATCGACTAGGGGGCGGCTCATCCCAGGTACATTGACAAACAACCACTTGCCATCTCCATCTATAGCAAAGAGATAATAATGCTCACCAGGCATGCTGCGTAGCGCAATGCCATAGAAGAGGTCGCTTGGCCCGCTCTGCTGCACGACTGTTACTTTGATATCCGCATTTGCCTGATTGCCTATTGGGGCATAGCAGATGGAACCTCTCGTGATATAGTAGCCACCAGCTTTAGGGGCGCAAGCGGCGTCATTTTCCCAGTTATCCACGCTACCTTTAAGAGAACTCTGGTAGATGATCGGACTCTGGCGTGCGATATAATAGCCGGTGGCGCCGGCGATTACCGCGAGCAAGAGCAGGATTGCCACCAGCACTTTGGCCACATTACGCCGCTTGGCTGGAGCTGGTCCCTTGGCAACGCTCAGCTCATCTGAAGTCGATACTGGAGCGGTTACCTCTGATTCTACCGGGACATCAGTCTTGGGGGGCTGCGGCGGCTCCAGCTCTTCCGGAGGCGTGGGAGGATTAGAAGCAGGTGACGCTACCGTGACATCAGTGGTCGCAGTCGGCGGCGACTCTAGAATTTCAAGGGGCCAGGGTGGAGTGAGAGCAGGTCTAGTGTTCGGCCGGGTTAGCACCGGCACAGTCCGCACAGTCGTCAGCGGCATGTAACAGTGAGGGCAAAAAGTAACCTGCGCCTCACCTAGTTCCCGTCCGCAGTTTGGGCATGTTGCCGTTTTGATCACCCCTAACCAGATTGAGAGCTCTGCCGCATGGGTTCATCGGTACATAGGTTGCTTATATTGCCTGTGTTGCCTATACTGTGTGGCATAGCAACTCGGTCACCAAGCCAATCCGGCATCCAGGCACTGGGCGGTTTGGGGGAAGTGGACGAAGCAGAGCACTGCCGGGACTGCTGGCTCAAATAGGCACGACAGCAGATACAAGTGAGCCGCGACCTATGGCAACGGTTGGGAGGGCCACAGACGCGACTCACACTGTGGTGACTACCTACATTGGATGCGCTACAAGCACGAAATTTACACAATCGCACGACGAGCACCCGTCAGTGGTCGATGGTTCCAGGTGGGGGCCTGCAGCAAAGCTCACCGGCTCGTCTCGTAGGTTGAAACGCTTCGCTCTAGGACCAGTAACCCATCGATAAGAGGCAGCCGGTTCCAGGACTTCAATCCTAGCCCCTTAGTATGATAGACGTCTAACCTTATCCAGCTACATCTAACGGTCGGCGTCAGGAAGGTGGACTTAATACTACAGTCGCACTTGTACACTCCGCTGTCGGCGCTTGATATGGGCCTGTTTGGCGCGTGCCTGGTGGCGTCGACGCCAGGCCGACCACTGGAGGACCTGCGCGGCAGACAGG
>JBKQTH010000019.1:0-25376 GCA_052143275.1 Ktedonobacterales bacterium
CTTCACCGTAACACAGGCAAGCCATACGCCGTCAAAGTCCTCCTCGAGCCATTGGCTACTGACATGTCATTTGTAACCCGCTTCACTCGTGAGGCGCGCATCATCGCCGGCTTGCACCACCCCAATATTGTTCGTGTCTACGAGGCTGGACGTCACGGTCAGCACCTTTACTTCGTCATGGAGTATTTTCCGGGCGTGACCGCTGGCCGCATGCTTAAAGAACGAGGCCGGCTACCTTCCGCTCAGGTTATTGAGATCGCTGCCCAGGCAGCCGATGCGCTTGATTACGCGCATAGCACTGGGCACCTCGTCCACCGCGATATCAAGCCTGAGAATTTGCTGGTGGACCGTTGGTTCCGCGTGAAGATGCTGGATTTCGGGTTGGCGCGCGTCGAGGGACTGCACAGTATTACCCGCGTAGGTACGGTAGTCGGTAGCCTCTACTACGTCGCGCCTGAGCAGTTGCTCAACCACAAGCTGGATGGCCGCACCGATATCTACGCCCTGGGTGTCAGCATATACGAAATGGTGACCGGGAAGCGCCCCTACGGCGGTCAGACCCTTACCGAGATGAGCCGGGCGATCATCTCTGCGGTAGCAGTTTCACCGCATGAGATCGAGCCTTCTGTTCCCCCGGAACTGGAACGAGTCATTGCCAAAGCCATGGCGCGTGACCTGGAAGAGCGTTACAGCCGCGCGAGTGAGCTCCATGACGACCTGCGTACTTTACAAGCAAGCCTGAACCAGACTCGACCCTCCGCCTTCGCCTCACAATTGCCGCTGCCGGTCAGTGGCGAGCCCAAAAGCCCTCGAATCGCGCTGCGCCCGACTACCCTCGAACCAATGCCAGCCAGGCAGGAATCGGAGAAACGGTCATCGGGGCCCCTTTTTCCGCCGCATCAGGATCGCTAGACCATGTCACTCACAAGAGACTTTATGAGATGAGCATCTCTGGGTACCGTGGTCCCGGTGCGTCAGACCGGGTCAAATGAGAGTCATTTCCCCTACGACGGTTTGCTCGGCATACGGCGGATTCGGCAATGTCGGTGCCTGCACGCGGTCCGTACGATTGCCCGGCAAGTCGACGAGTGCATTGGTCACCGAGATGCCAAGCTCATTCATGACCAACATATTGCGCCGCGCCAGCAACGGATGAGGAGCGTACGAATACAACCTCGTTTCCATCTCTGCTAGCTGCCGTTCGATCCGACGAGGCGTGTGCCCCAATTGTCTGCAGGCCCGGCGCACCTCATGGTTAAGCAGGTAGTCACTGGGGGCAAAGATAGCATCCAGGGCTTGCAGAAGATGGAAGCCGCGGTTCAGCATTACGTTGCGTCCGTGCTCCAGCCGTTCGGCCCAAGCAGGATCACCCCGGACTCGCGCCTCGCGTATCTGGGCGGTTAGATCAGCGCACGAAAGATTATCCAGCTTTCTCTGCAAGAATGCAACGACGCTGGCAGTGTCGCCTTCTTGCCAGATGCGTAACAACTCCAGGCAGCGCCGGCCCTCATACCGGCCCTGGGTGAGCGGAACACTGAGTAGATTGTCCTTGCACTCACAGATCCACAGAGCATGCAGGAAGCGTACCGACTGAGCCACCGGAAATTCAGGTAGCCGCTGCTGCCCTTGAACGACTCCCATATAGCGGAAGCAGGCTACGAACTCAACTTCGAGGCTCTGAAAAGCAGCTAACTTGTCCTGGGCAAGCCGTCTCCGGCTCACGTTCGCTGCTAGCGATTCGCTAGTATCCGCGGTATTCGCGGAATCAATGCCGTCGGTCGTGGCCATTGTGCCCTCCTATCACGCCGTACCTCTGGGCCGCAGTCCGGACGAAGCGCATTAGTCCACAAGACGGCCTCTCCCCCAGCGTAGCAGGAGAGAGGCCAAAAAGTGCAAGACTGCGGATGGGAATGCGGACCGGTGCTACCTGGGCGACCTCAATCCCGAAGGCTACGGGTGTTGGCTGATCTACGGCTGCCGGACGCTCTCGTGCGAGCCGAACGCGGCAATGCATAGCTGCGCGACATACGCGAGCTATACACGCCTCCGGCCTTCTGGTTGCGTCCCGCCGGCGGCTTCTGCGACGGGTAACTCGTGCCGGCCCCCAGCCCGCCAGACTCCGCGAAGCGATACCAAGCCAGTATGAAGGTGATCAGCGTGAGAATGTGTACGCCGGTACACCACTCACAAATATTATGCAGTTGCACAAGTTCAGCATAGACCAGGTAGAGAACAAAGAGCATGCCCGCCGCTCCCCAGAGCAGCTGGTAGAGCCGCAAGTGCTGGGGCTCATCCTGGTCGCGCCAGGCGGAGGCCAGACCTACTATAGCCAGCGCACCGCTAACCAAGAACCAGAACATGCCGGGTAGGGTAATTGGGAGGCTGGTTCCCGGAACGGTCGAGTAGCGACTCTTTAGTACGTTGGCGCAGTTAATGATCCCAGTCACCGTACAGACCGGCGCCACATGCTCATAGTGGATAGCGGTGAGGTAGACCGAGATACCAAAACCCACTACCGCGCACGCGACTATTGCCACCAACAGCGGCTGCTGGCGCGCCACCGCTCCAACCCGCCGGCCCACCGAATTGACCGAATTGACTCCTTGGGCATACCAGTCACTCATACCTAGCTCCCCGCGGGCTTGCCGATGGTCTTCTCGATCGCCGGAATCGGCGCCGCACCGCAGACGCTCGCCGGCTTGTTTCCGTTAATCTGGCAGATGGCCGCCGTCATGTAGTTGGCCGTCCCCACGATGGACTGCGTCACCGGCGAGCTGGGATCGTTCAGCAATTTGGCAATGCTGTACCAATCCTGATCGGTCAGGACCTCATTCGAATAGCTGGCGCCTATCAAGACATACTGGTTCCCGAAATCCATGAACGGAAAACTTCCACTACTGTTATACGTGCTAAAGAACTTGCTTTGAGCCGCCGTCATGGTCTGCAGCGGTTGTTCACTTCGGTCCTCCGTCTCCACCGGCTGGAAGTCGACGTACGGGCTGGCGTAGCTGCTCTTATAGAACGTGAAGGTCGGGGTATCAGGATACGGCTCCGGTGCACCTGCAGAGGAGATGATGTGCAGATTGGAGAAGCTGCCGAAGCGACTCAGCGCGATCACCATCGCCCAGCGCTCCGCGGCGCAGTACGGGCAATACTCCGCACCGACATAGAGCACAATCGGTTTGCCGGCGCTGTCTTTCAGTATCGGCGCTTTCGGAGTCCCGGAGGAGCCGCCTGTGGCGGTGAGCGGATCGGTCACCTCACCGGTGCCGACCGTCGCAAACGTGTGGGCACTGACCGTCGTCACCCCCTGCAGCACATCCGCCGGCACCGGTTGAGCATTGGTGCCGCTCGCGCCGCCATGGCTGCCCAGGAAGATGAACCCGGCCACGATCAGCACGATGGCGACCACGGGAAATCCCACGATTGCCCAGGGAGATTTCCACCAGGGAGTGGGCACCGCGCGGCGCCGGTTCCTGGCGTAGGTCGCTCGAGTCTTCGCCCGGGTGCTGGGCCGAGCCACGCTCGAGGAGCGCATCGAACTGGGGGGGCTGCCGGTCGGTATCCGGACGGCCGCCGTGCTCCTTGGGCTGCGGGGGCCGGTGCTGGCTGGGCGAGAACCGGCACCCGTACCGCGAGCAGCGCTACTGGTGGTTCGCGTCACCGTGCGCGCAGCTCCGCTTGCTCCCGAGTTCGCTGGCTTCGTGGCCGAGTTCGCTGGCTTGGCTCCGGGGGTGGATCGCTGCGTGCGTTTGCTTCTGGACATGACTCACTCGCTCCTGCTAAAATCTCCGGCCACGCCGTAGTGCCCCCATGCAACGGCTAAGCTCTGGCCGGCTCTCCGACAATATTGCTAATATTACTAGATTATCTGCTGCACATACTCTCACCGCTTTAGCGTGCCGCCTCAACTATTGTACCGTGTTTCGACGGCATGTAAAGCGTATTTTGGTTTCTCCTTTGCATTATCTACCATAGGCATTACAGTGTGCCAACCGAGGTGACGGGCGTACACGCCGGCACTGCTTGCTGGCGATATGCTGGTACGGAATACGCCCGAACAGCGGTTTACTGAGGCTCCCCACTGTGCTATGCTGCCTTTGCCACTGTGGCACTGGCGCCATGATGGGTCTTTCACCTCCAACGCCGGATAGGTGATTGCTCCGGCACGGGATGCACATTGATTGATATTAAGGAGCATGACATGACCAGGGGTGAGCCGTCATTTACCCCCGTCCAGGGTGCCGTTGCCCAAGCGTCCAGCGCTATAATAACCGACACCACGAGCAAACTACCTGAGGCAACTGGGGAGCAAGCGGCGTTGAAACCCACAAGGGCCACGCGGCACCCTGGCGCCCGCAGACGCAAGATGACGGTAAAATCTCAAGCCGACCTTCGGGCGATCATTGCTCGCATGCGGTCGGAAGCCAGTGAGCGCGCACGAGCGGACCTAAAAGAAGGATCAGCGCCTATCCGCGTCATGGCCCGTATGGTCGCCGAACTGGAGTCCAGTTGCCGGGACCAGAACATACCGGAAGAGCTGATCGCCAGCGAGATAGTAAATCGTACTATTGGCGATGTAGACTTGCGCAAGGTCAGCCCAACAGAGGACGGCCCCGAGTTTGTTTCGCTGGCGGATGATATGGGGCTGGCGCTACCAGGTGAGATCATTGGTGGACGTCCTTCGACTGGCGAGGTGTATCGCTGGATCCGCGAGCGCATGCTCGACTTCGAGAGGCAACTGCTCGAGCGGCGCTTTGACCTACGAATGTACGATATCTCTGGTACCGGCAATCCTCTTTTGCGGGAGATGATCTCGAGCTACGCACACGCGCAATGGGGATGCCCTCTGCCTCCACAACAGATCCACCTGAGCCTGGGTGCACTTGACGGCCTTGACAAATTCTTTCGAGGTTTTGCCTTCACCAGGCGATCGGCCGGTCACAAGCAAACTGCCGTAGTCTTTCCAGCGCCCAGCTTTAATGTTCCTGAGTGGCAGGCACAATCCCTGGGTCTTCGATTACACCGTCTCTACACTATGCCTGAAGACCATTTCAAGGTTACGCCGCAGCTGCTCCGCGCCGCTCTGGACGAGGAAGAAGATATCGCGGCTTTCTATCTTACCGTGAGTAACAACCCAACCGCGTTTGCTTATTCGCCGAGCGAACTGGAGTCCCTTTTTTCCGTAGTGGCACAAGCCGGCCGTGAGGTGACTATTGTCGCCGATCTTGCCTATATAGGTACTGGTATTCCAGAAGACGACCGCGCCCGTATGGCAATGTTTCTCTCTCCCGAGGTGCTGCGGAGGTGCGTCTTCGTGTCAAGTTTCTCAAAGACCCATACGCTAACTGGAGACCGCTGCGGCTGGGTAGGCTTTGGCGAGCCGTCGCTGGCAAAGGCGGTAGGGGTAGGCTGGACCAACACCACCGCATCGCTACCAGCAGACTGGCAGCTTCGCTACATGGCCAATGTAGCGCTATTCCAGGAGCGGCCCGAGCTCGGGAAGCGTATCCGGTCACTCTACACTCACCGGCGCGAGAGACTGGTGCGGCAGCTCAATCAAATTGACCAGCGTTTTGGCCTATTCGCTCGAGTTAATCTTGATGACGGTGGAACCGTCTATAATTGGAGCCAACTTCGGCCAGGGGTCGATGCTTTTACCCTCTTTGGCCGGACTGGCATCGCCGGCGTACCGGGCAGCGGGTTCGGCTACTCCGACGATTTCATGCGGCTTTCAGTCGGTTGCATTCCGGTTCCCGTAGCTGAAGCCGGGTAAACGACATTATCTGGTGGTCGTGGCAAGAGATACGCTGGCAAAGGCAAAACTCTAAACCCGTCACTTTCGTAACATTGGTAGACATTACCCAGATTGATACGTTCAGCGGCAATGCCGGGAAGCCGGCAGAGGCGCAGATGCCGGGCATCAATTGCAAGATAACCAGGATAATACCCAATGTTGGACACTTTACTAGAGACTAGTTTTCGCGACCTGCGCAGGTCGCTGGGCGCCATTATTCGAGCTGGCTTGACCGGCGCTCTACTTGGATTCATCTTGACCGAACTGTTTGGCCTGATCCTCGACGGTTCTTGGCCGGCTCGAATCTTTGTTCACCTTGCCGCGGTGGCCTTTGCCCTCTTGCTTGGCTATGCGGTCTCGCTTACCACCGCCGCTATAATCACGATCCGGGGCCTACGCTCAGCAACCCGGCAGCTCGAACACATGACTCGATCGGCGATGGGAACAGGTTTTCACGCCGTGGATTCGGTGGTGGATGCCGACACCACCCACCAGCACGCCGGCTAGACAAATGCCGTCACGTCCCGCGCGCATGGGCAGTCACATACTACCGGCCAGCAAAAGGTGCACCATATGACGCATGTACGACATGGCAGATCAACGCTGCTTGTTATGACGGTGATAGCGGTTGGTCTTACTCTCCTCGGCTTTAGCGAAATCTCGAGCCGGCAGACCAGCGTAGGACTCCTGGCAATCATCATTGGCAGCATGGTCTATGCCTTGGCCTGGACCATTGCACTTTTGGACTCGCTACAGGCTCGTCGACCGGGCTGGTCGTTAGCTCTTATACTGCTGCTGCCGCTTGGCGTAGGTCCCCTGCTCTACAGCCTCATCGGATTTGGCGGCGTCGGCGACCACCGGAGCGGTGAATCTTTGGGTAGCATTGACGTTCCATAGCCAGGGGCAGTACAATACTGTACGTAGTGAAGTATTAGGCCGGTGGCGGAGATAAGGTTGCCGGTTTGCGCCCATCCTCGCCGGCGTGATGCAGCACGCAAATGTCAGGGGCGCACCAAAAAGGAGCCAGATTCAATGGTTGAGAAGACAGAGACACAGCAAGCGCTCGTTACATTGACTCCCTCTGCTGCCGTGAAGGTACAGGAGTTGCTGGACCAGGAGGAAGAGGCAAGCCTGGGACTACGCATTTTTGTGGCCGGTGGCGGGTGCTCGGGTATGCAATATGGCATGACGCTAGACGAAGTGCAGGAAGGCGATGTCGTCATGGAACTGGATGGCATCCGCGTGCTGGTTGACGAGATGAGCGCGGGATATATTTCAGGCAGCGAAGTGGACTACGTAGATAGTCTCATGGGCGCTGGATTCACCGTTAATAACCCCAACGCGGTCTCCACATGTGGCTGCGGCCATAGCTTTAAGACAGCCGGGGACGGTGGGGAAGCCCGCTCTTGCGGATGTGGCCACTAGTTCGGAAATCGGGCAGGTAACCAGTAGCTAAAGGGTAAAAACGGCAAGATTGCCATGAATAATGCTGACCGGCCCATACATTTTCAGGTAGAGGGCAAGGACGATCCTCTGGCTTATCAAGATGGGTACTCCCGCACGCTAGGCGAGTTTGCCTGGGCGCGGGAGCACGGCTTTGTACCTAGTGAGCGTCGACTCGTCCTAGCGTTCACGCAAGCTGTCAAAATATATGATACCGTGCGTGGCGGCAAGTCTGTCGGCGGACGGCAGCCCGAGTGGCTGCGTGGCCGTGCTGACGCGCTACGCATGCTGCTTGCTCGAGGCACTGGTGCTTTTTCCACCGATCTCGAACAGTAGCTGGGAGAAAAGCTTCACCTCCTCACAGAGCCTGTTCCCCGACCTCTACAGAGTAATATAACCTTACAATCATTTTTGCTGAAGGGTTGTTTGATCTCAAGTCACCATCTATGACATCTGCTGCCTTCGTGCTATACTGGTTCCGTGGAAGATCCCCGCTCCAAAGATTGCGACCGCCGACACGCGAGAGCAGAGAAGCTATTAGCAAAGGGCATGTGTTAAACGATGGCAAAGCCACGAGTGACCGCCACCGATAGACTCTCTAACGTAATTGAAGTGGTTCAGATGGGCCGTCGTAGTGGGCTGCTTTCTGTCGAGCGCGGAGCCGGAACTATCTTAGAAGTAGGCGAAATCTTCTTTGTCTCGGGCAGTCCAACGTATGCAGCACTGTCCAGTCTGCGTGGCCGTGAGGCGTTGGCGGCGCTGGCTCAGTGGGGCGACTGCCGATTTGCCTTTGATGGCAATGCCGCACGGCCAGCTGCCAACATCACGCCGACCAATCCAGCGCTTAGAAGCCGGCCAAGTGACCCGGCAGTGCAGCATCGAGAGGCGGACCGGTGGTCATATTCACCTGGTGCTCCAGGCCACGTAAGGAGCTCTCTACCATTCGGAACTGGAACTGGGCCGCTGCCAGCTAACACCAACGGCCATTCGACCACGAACTCCCTCCAGAAGGGTCTTCCATCATCTCGCACACAACCCCTTGATCCTTCGCAATCTGGAATCCTTCGCCAGTATGGTGGATCCGACTATTCGCGACGTGGCACCACCAGCTTGGAAAAGCGCCCTCGACGTGCACCAGATGTGCGTGACCTTATGAACGTCGTCACCGCACATAATCTGTCACGCAATCATCGAACAGTTTTGCTTCTGGCCGATGGTGAGCACACGATTCTCGACCTGGCCAGGCTGTCATCCAAAACGGTAGACGAGATCACTACTCTACTCGCAGACCTCGAACTGCGCGGTCTAATCTACTATTACGCCGTCGAATAGCCCAAGGCTCTACCGTCTTTTCACGAGTTGAGTGATGTTTCAGTCGATAGGGGAGAACTCCTGAAAGTACCATCTCGCTGCCGTCAGCCCGTGCTGGAGTGGCACAATATGTTGACTCATTGCCCGGAACTGACATCTCCGACGCGCCGGCTTCGGAAGGATACATCGTCGCTATAGAGACACTCCAAGTGAGGTACACTGTATGGCTAAATCCCAGGTCCGGAAGCGAGAGCGCGGAAACGGTCTGCCGCTTTCAGCCCGCCTCTCGCTTCTCGTACTATTCGCGGCCATTCTTCCCTTGGCCGCTGTAGTCGGAATTAACGATACACTCGCTCGTGCGACACTTGAACAGCAGGGGCGGGCGGCGCTCACCACCGACGCGCAGGCCAAAGCTTCTCTGGTGGAGGAGTACCTACACGAACGCATCCTCGATGGACAGGCCATAACTACCCTGCCGACCGCACCCGCTTTCTTGATCTGTGCCGAACTACCGGCAATGCCGGCTGCCGAGGCGGCTCAGCTGGCTCCGCTGGCCACGACACTGAACTGCCAGACCCAGGAGTCTGTTCTCTACGAGCCGTCGAATTGCCGGGGCTTGATGGTCGGGGTCAAACGTGATCCCAACTATACTGCTTGGACCCTCTATGATGCACGTGGCGATGCTCTGCTCTCATCGAGCCACGAAACACCGGATGAGACGCAGTGTCCAGCCAGGGGTAGCCCCGCAGTCTCGGCAGATATCCTGGAGCAGGTTGTACCAACGGCAGCGTCCTGGATCTCACCGGTTTACTCCGACGCAGCGGGACAGAACGCGTTCGTCGATGTTTACACTTCCGTTACGCTGGCACCAGTTGCGAACAACAATACCGTGGTCGGCTTTGTGCGAGCTACCCTCAACTTGAACTATGTCAATGGAATCATGCAAGGGGAGACCGGTGCCGATGGCACCGGCAGCTATGCCTTTATCACCGACTCAAACGGCATACGCATTGCCGACTCGAACCAGTCTCAGCTGTTCACCAGCGTCATGCCGTTGAGCTCCACAACCAAGCAGCAAATCGACAGCAGCAACCGATTCGGTACTGCTACGCAGATCCAGGAGGATCTGTTGCCCTCAGTTGCGAGCTCGCTGCAGACACCGAAGGATCCTGACTCCTTCCAGAGCGTTGCCGCTCCAGGCAGTTCAACAATGTACCAGTTCGTGCGCGTGTATATAAAACTGGTCAATACCCTCACCAACGCCACGATTCCCATAGGCTGGTCGTACTTTGTCCTCAGCCCAATCTCAACCGTGACTGCCGTTGCCAATAGCCAGCTGAAGACCTCGCTCATGATTGCCGCAGTTATAGCCGTTCTTGCCATACTGCTTGGTCTTATCACCGGCCGGCAGATCGCGAGGCCGGTGCATAGGGCTACCGCCGATCTCGAGGGCGCAGCCGAGGCTCTGAAAACGTTGGCCTCGCGGCAACAAAGCTCGGCTGGAGAGCAGCAGTGGGTGGTGGATGCCTGTAAGACTGGACTGGATAGTGTAAGCTATCTCTCCGACGCGATGAACCAGGCGGCAAAGCGTATTGTGGATGCGAGCAATTGGTTTAGCGAGTACTGGGATCGACTTAACGAAGATCAGGCTCGGCGCACCGTGCAGCACTTACTCGAACTGGCACGCTATATAGACGAGGCGGCACGCCGCCAGCAAGCGAGCAACGATCGTTTGGGCAAGGCAATTACCGTGACTGACCAGGTTTCTGACCAACTGGTTGCCGGCGCTGCCGCGGCAACAGAGAGCGCCGACCAGCTCGAGCAGGTGGTGAGTAATCTACAGCGAGCGGTGGGCGGCAAGCGCCGCTCGCCCACGCCGGACGGAAATGATGAGACTGACCAGGGCGACGCATTTGCGGTTATGGCAATGCCGGCTGCGCTGCCACCCGGCGTCTACTATGGACCGCAATCTCGGCGCCTCGAGGCACCGGTACCTATGGGGCCAGGCGCGCCTCGCGCCCCTCAGGCGCCCTGGAACTCAAGCCATCCTAGCCAGACCTTCGACAACCCTGAAAGTGGTTACGGCTACAATGGCCAATCGTGGGCAGGCACGGCGCTCCCCGCCCCAAACTCGGGAAGACCGCGGCGGAGCGACCAATAACCCGGCGGCGACTACATCAGCGCTTACTGTACACACACTGGCAGCCGAAGCGAGGATAAGTCACATATGAGGACAAGACAGATACGGGTGATGATACCACTGTCTATGCTCGTCTCACTCGCCGTTCTCAGCTTGGCGGGATGTGGCGGGAGCACCCCTGCGACCAATACACTGCTTAAAGACGCGCAAGAACAATTTACTGCTACCAAGTCGCTTCATTTTGTGATGACAACCGAGCACCTAGGCGCAGTGCCCATCGGCAGCTACAGTATTGTGGGAGCCACCGGTGATGTAGCGCGCCCAGACCAGCTCAAAGGAACGGCCACAGTGGATGACGGATTCGGTACCATCCAGATTCAGCTTATTATTGTCGGCAACCAGGAGTGGTATACAAATCCTCTGACCGGTCAATTGGTGCCGACAGATCAATTCGGCAGCTATCTTCGCATATTCGATCCAAACACCGGCATAGGAAGTTTGCTTACGGGCCTAAAGAATCCTAGCCAACCTAGCGATGGTAGCGCAAATGGCACCTCGTGCTGGAAAATCTCCGGCAACATCACTACGGCTCAACTCTCCCCGATCTTCGGCTCCGCCGTGGTCGGCACCGCCAAGAGTACTACATTCTGCATCGGCAAAAGTAACCACCAGCTGCTTTCAGTGGTCTTGCAGGGCCAGTTGCTGACTGGAGACACCAGCCAGACGATACGCACGATTTACCTCTCAAACTTTGACCAGCCGGTCAGTATCCAGACTCCATCGGCCTAGAATCTTCTTGAGCGATTCTGGAGCCGAACTGGGGCCGGTGAGACTGGAGATCGAACGTCGCAACACGAGGATGCTATGTCAAGTACGGGGCGGCTACTACCAGAACCGGCACGTGCAGATGTCCATATCCTTACGGTGCAGGAGGGTGGGCGAGCCCTCACCGATAGTCAGGGATCTCTGACCAGCCTTGGCAAACTGGCAATGGGCGTCGTCTGTGCGGCGCTCTTGTTAACCGCACTTGACCAGACCGCGGTTGTGACCGCGCTGACCTACATGAGCCAGGATCTTAATGTCCCGATCACGGAGCCCAACCGGTTGGCCTGGATAGTCAGCGGCTATCTACTGGGCTACGTCATAGCCATGCCACTGATGGGAAGAGTGGCCGATGTCTTTGGACGCTGGCGCGTCTTCGCTCTATGCGTGACGCTTTTCCTCTTTGGATCTCTCGTCTCAGCTATTTCGTCGCCGCTCGGCTCACCGATTTCACCTGATACCACTTCGCTCGGCGGATTCCTGCTGGCCCCTATCTATACCAGCGTGCAGTGGCTAATGGGCCTTTTGGCACGCCTCAACGTGGACACCACCTCCCCAGGACTGGATGTGCTAATTGGTGGGCGCTTTCTCCAGGCGGTGGGCGGCGGGGCTTTGGTGCCACTCGCTATGGCGATGGTGAGTGATCTCTTTGGTAGCTCACGCCGGGGACTGGCGCTGGGTCTGGTAGGCGCGGTTACCGAGGCGGGAGGTGTACTGGGACCATTGTGGGGCGCCTGGTTGACCACGCATTTTGGCTGGCAGGCAATCTTTTCTGTCAATATCCCGGTGGCGGCGGCAGTCCTAGCAGCCGGTTTCTTCTGTATTCCGCGGCGGCGAGGCGCACGGGAGCCGATAGATGTAGGCGGCGCTTTGCTGTTTGGAGCATCTCTGACCTGTTTGACACTGGGTCTTGGCCAGCAGACCGGAGCCGAAGGCACCTTTTCGCTGAGCAGTCACATAAGTACTAACCCCAAATTACTCCTGGCAGCGCTGGCATTCTTCGGCGTATTCCTGCTGCTGGAGCTTCGACTTCGCTGGCCCATGATAGAGCTGCACATGTTTAGCCGAACGTCGTTTTCGGCTGCGGCTCTGCTCAGTTTTTTTACTGGCGCAGCGCTGATCACGGCTCTGGTGGAGATTCCACTTTACCTGGATTCGCTGCGGGGTTATTCGGCAATCGAAGCCGGATTGGCATTACTGCGCCTGACTGTGCTCATCCCCGTTGGGGCAATTGCAGGCGGCTGGCTATCCAGTCGAGTGAACGCACCGCTGGCAGCGACCTGTGGATGCCTGTTAACAGCGCTGGGGTTATGGCAGATGCATCTGTGGCCGCTCAGTGTAACCGAAGGGACAATCACACTTTCAACGGCCGTGGCCGGAATGGGGTTTGGGCTGGTCATTGCTCCAATCAGCTCCAGTGCTCTCAATGCGAGCGAACCATCGCAGGCGGGAAGCGCGTCCGCCATTGTGACTGCCCTGCGTATGACCGGCATGATTCTGGGACTGGCCGGCCTAGTGGCGTGGGGGCTGTCACGATTCCAGATCCTTATGGCAGAAGTGAAGATCGGTGGCACGCCGACCAGTTCGGCCTACGCTATTGCGTATGCTCGGGCGCTTGACGGCGCCCTACATGAGGTCTATACTGACATCTTCGCTGTGGCGGCTATCATTATGCTCCTCGGAGTTGTGCCGGCACTGCTCCTCTGGCGCCGCAATCCGCATGAGGCCCACAGTGACACCCACTTTGAGAGCTTTGTCGCGCCCCTTGGCTGACCATGCTTCCGTTTTAGGCGCCTCAAAGAGGAATGGTGTGATGCCAAGCAGAGTGACCCCTGGCTTCGCTTGTTGCGGGCCACCGAGACGCGATGTTATAATGCGATGGTGGTTCAGCGAGCCTCCAGTGACCCACTCTCGAAGGCTGACGCTGACACTGTATTCCCAAGTATCTTAAGCCATATACAGGCTCTGGGAATGCCTGATATCCATCCTGCTCCGCTAGAGACTACACGACGCATGCGGGCGTGTGTGAGAAGAAGTTGGAGCATACCCACAGGAGGAATCCGCATGGCACGAGACTACGAACTAGGCATTGTTGTCAATCCAGATGTCGGCGACGAACAGGCACGCTCGATTGTCGAGCGCATCACTCACGTGATTGCAGCTCATGAGGGGGAGGTGGTGCGGGTAAACGCCGTGGGCCGCAGGCGTCTCGCATACCCCATTGACCACCATCGTGACGGCCTATATTTCTACTTTGATCTCGTTCTTGATCCCCCAAGTGTTGCCGAAATTGAACGCTCACTCCGGGTGAACGAAGATATCATTCGTCATCTGGTGCTGGTACGCGACCCAAGGGTGGTGGCACAGCAGCGTGCACGCGAGGCTGAAGCACAGGCACAGGCTGCCGAACGGTCTAGCGAGGGCCTGGTGGAGGACGAGGAGGCGCCGATGGCTATCCCCGCCCTGGACGAGGACGAGGAGGACGAAGAGGACGAGGAGGCAGATGACGAGGCGCCGGAGATTGAAGCAGAATCGGAAGCTGAGAGAGAGGCCAAGTCTTGAACGCGGACTGCGCGGAAGCACGTTTATGGCGCCAGGAGGGAGACAGCGAAAATGCTTAACAAGATTATGCTCATCGGCAATCTGGGTCGTGACCCCGACATGAACTATACTTCTAGTGGAAAGGCGCTTACTAGGTTCTCACTGGCAGTCAGCCGGCGCATGAAAGATCCCGAATCCGGTGAGAATCGTGAGGAGACCACCTGGTTCACGATAGTGGCCTGGGAACGGCTGGCTGAAACATGCTCACAGTATCTGCACAAGGGGTCAAAGGCTTATATTGAGGGGCGAATGACCTCGCGCAAGTACACCAATAAAGATGGCATCGAGGTCACGGCATGGGAAGTAGTTGCCAGCAACATGGAGATGCTTGATACCAAGAGCGCGACACCAGGTGGTGCCAGCGATGACGAAATGACGGCCGACCAAGTGCCGTTCTGATTTGCCTAGCGAAGTGGCAGGCGCTATTTGCGCCTGCGCACATAGTTTACGTGCCGGCCACAGCGACCTCTCCGCACGGTCCGGCGACTCCAGACGTAAAGGAGCATTCACATGCAGCAAAGACGAGAGATGAGGGATACGGAGCGCCAGCCCGGCGGACTCGGTGGCGCTCCCGCCGGCGATCGCGGGCCGCGCCCGTTTAGCCGTGGACGCGACTTTCGATCGCGGCGCAAGGTCTGCTCTTTCTGTGTAGATCACGTTCGTGAGATTGATTATAAGGATGTGCAGCGCCTGCGCCGTTACCTTTCGGATCGTGGCAAGATTGAGCCTCGGCGAAAGACTGGCACTTGTGCCAAACATCAGCGCCGCCTAACGGTCGCACTCAAGAATGCACGTTTCATGGCCCTTTTGCCATATACGGCCTCGCATATTCGGGGCATCTAGACACGAACAAAACATGCCGAGTTCCTGACGGGGAGATGTTGGACGAAGTATGAGCAACCAGACGCTGAAAAAGCCGGCGACAAAGCGGCGTGGCAGCTCGAAGAAAACTGCACGCGCCGGCACGTACCGCCGCCAGACGGCCCGCCTCGATGGCCGGCGAGACGGTACGCCACTGATCTTTGGATGGGGAAGTCACTTAACCCGAGTACAGAAGAATCGCCTCCAAAAGCGCGCGGCCTACGGTTTTTTTGCAGCCGTCATGGTTATGCTCATTGGCGTTCTCATTTTCGGCTTAATACAGCAGAACATTCTGATTCCCAATGAGACCATAGCCAGTGTGAACGGCCGAAACATCAGCCAGGACACTTATCGCAAACTGCTTGCCTACAATTCCCAGACTTCCTGGAATCAATACAGCAGCCTGCTTCAGCAGCAGAATCAGCTGGCGACGAAATTGGCCGCTGGAGACCCCAGTGCCACCACCCTCAACGACAACCTTACGGCTGAGATTCAAACCGTAGAGGGCAACTACTCGCAGTCAGTGTTGTCCCAGACGACCATGGATCAGCTCGTAGAAGACCAACTGATACAGCAGGGCATTTCTCGCTTCTTGCAACAAAATCCCAAGCTCAAATCCAAACTAGTGCCGTCGGGTGCTGCCATCACCGCCCAGTTAAAGACTTTTGAGAATGCATTTCCCGAGGGAGAGACCTACAGCGAATTCCTCTCCAGGGATAATCTCAGCGCCAGCGACGTACGCGCCGATGTCGCGTTGGAGTTGCGCCGGACGTTGATGCAGGCCTATCTAGCTACCCTCCTGGTCTCGCCGACACGCCAGGTGCATCTGCGCCGTATCGAGACCACCACCGCGGCTGGTGCAGTGAAAGTACTCGATCTGCTCAATCAGAAAAAGATCACCTGGGCCGAGGCGGCCAAGGAGTACTCGCTTGATGCCGACACAAAGGATATTGGAGGCGATATGGGCTGGGTTCCCCCCGGCACCGGTGACGCCGGCATCGCACTGTGGGCGTACGCCCCTGGCCGGAAGGTAAATGATATCACTGCCACGCCTATCAAGGACTCGACTGGAACCTTTGATATCGTGCAGATTCTGGGTATCAACCCTAGCCTGGTGGTTAATGCAACCACCTTGCAGGACGCGCAGGCCAATGCTCTGACGTACTGGCTGAGTGGCCAGCGCGCCAATCCGCAAAATGTATTCTCGACGCCGGATTCGACGATGATGAATGCCTCGCGCAACCTACCGGCGCTGCCGAATCTGAACGCTACTCTCAAAAATGAGAATCCACAGGGCCAGGACACCGGTATACCGGCCGGTGGATAGCCGTAGATGACGCGGACTACACTATCGATGCAACCGATGCAATCACGAGCGACAGCGGATGGCGAACCTGCCCCATACGCTGTACCCGTATCGACCTGCGAGCGACCCGAGGAGCTGCAGAGTACCATTTCTCTCTACCTGCACATTCCGTTCTGCCTTGCCAAGTGCCATTACTGTGACTTCAACTCGTATGCCGGTATGCTTGGTCAAAGAGAACGGTATGTCTCGGCGCTGAACGAGGAGATCTCTGTCGCCGGCAGGCGCTGCCGGCAATTGGACGGCACGCCTCGCCGGTGCCGAACTATCTTCTTCGGTGGGGGCACCCCTAGCCTCTTGACTGCGGCGCAAGTTGAAACCATACTACAGACCGTACGAGCTGCCTTTGCGGTGGATCCCGACGCTGAGGTCACTCTTGAAGCCAATCCCGGCGCCCTTGAGTATGGGCATTTACAAGAGATCCATGCTGCGGGAGTCAATCGACTAAGTATGGGAGCTCAGAGCTTCGACGCTGGACTCCTCCACTGGATGGGGCGAATACATACACCCGCCGAAATCGAATCTGCGTTTGGCGCCGGGCGTGCCGCCGGATTTGACAACATCAATCTTGACTTTATCTATGCGCTCCCTGGCCAATCAGTTGATATATGGCGAGATACGCTACGTCACGCGCTGGAGCTTGGCCCCGCGCACCTAAGTCTTTACTCCCTTATCGTTGAAGAGGGAACGCCGCTTTATTCGTGGGTTCAACAGGGACGTGTCTGCCCTGCCGATGACGATACCGCCGCCGATATGTATGAGCTTGCCGAAGAGCTGCTTGGGGAGACAGGCTACCAGCACTACGAGATTTCCAATTGGGCGGGTCAGGGGTATGCCTGTTCCCATAACCTGACTTACTGGCGCAATTTGCCCTACGTGGGATTGGGTGCTGGAGCCCATGGCTGGTATGCCTCGCACCGCTACAGTGAGGCACGACCTATAGGTGAGTATATTGCTCGTGTACGGGCGGAGATGGGGAAAGCGGTCGAGTCTGAGACGACCGGCTTGCCGGCGGCGGCAATAGTTGAAGACGAAGCCATTTCACCAATATTGGAGATGAGCGAGACCGCGTTTGTTGGCATGCGACTCAGCGAAGGGATCGATCGTGACGCTTTTGCACGCCGATTTGGCCGGGATTTCGATAGTGTTTTCGGAGGCAGATTGGCGGCCGTCCGCGCAGCCGGGCTTCTTGATGACACAGGTTCGCATGTGAGACTATCAAAGCGTGGGCGTCTGCTTGGGAATGAGGTTTTCGAGTGCTTGCTGCCGGCACAAACCACCTGACATCCTCTATTCTGCCTGTTCCGGGCACTGGTCGTCCAATTTGCCGTTCTCCAGCAGCCAGCGCGCAAACTCCAGCCGTCGGTCATCTAGAACTCGGCCGAGATAGTCCGCATGGGAGTGGAAGTTGCGACGCAGGTCACTTAGGCGGGCAACCTCATCGGCGGTAAAGTTGCCGCTCAAGGTTGTGGGGCGACCATTCCCATTGCCGTTGTGAGCATAATCTTGGGACATCATGGTACGCACCTCCTCTTTGACTATATTTGGGGACGCTAATCAACGATAGGGTAGCTGAATACATCAGACATATTCCAATGTATTGCACGGGTCGTGCCATGTTCCCGATGAGCGAAAAGTGGAGCAGTCGATCCCGCTTCGCTCCAGCAACCTGAAAGGGGAAATGACTCATGGGCGCTTTTCCATTTGCCCAGTTGCAAAGGTCATGGGCCATCGCTCCGCGCCTACCGCTTTCAGAACTTAAAGTGGCTGGGTTTACACCTCTGCAGATTCAACTACTTTACAATCGAGGTATCGATGAGTCTCGGCGAGCCAGTTTCTGGAACGCCGATTGGCACGCCACTAAACCCTGGCTGGTAGATTTAGATAAGGCAGTGACACGTATCCAGGCAGCTATAGCCGGCGACGAGCGAATCGTAGTATTTGGCGACTACGATTGCGATGGCATCACTTCATGTGCCCTACTAACCAGGGTACTGCAGATCCTTGGAGCGCAGGTTGCGCCGTTTATTCCCACGCGCGAAGACGACGGGCGTGGGCTAAACGGCGAGGCGATTCGGCTACTGGCCGAGCAGAGAAACACTCTCCTCATCACGACCGATTGCGGTACAGCAAACGTGGCAGAGGCGGAGCTGGCGAGTAGCCTCGGTATGCATGTAATCGTCACAGATCACCATCCGCTTCATGGCACGCCCGCTCAAGTTCTGGCGTTGCTGAACCCGCAACGACCGGACGATTTTTCGACCAACAAGGATCTTTCGGGAGTAGGGGTGGCTTTCCGGTTAGCCGAAGCTCTTGCCGAAGGCACCGGCAACTCTCGGCTTGCTCAGGAGTTACCTGGGTTACTTGATCTAGTAGCAATAGGGACCATTGCTGATGTGGTGCCTCTCAGCGCCGAGAACTGGGCACTGGCGCATACCGGGTTGGCTATGCTGAACCGCGCCACACGGCCGGGCATCGTCGCGCTGGCTGAGCGCTCTAGTTTGGTTACTGGGCGGATAAGCGAGCGCGACGTCTCGTTTAGCATTGCTCCACGACTGAATGCTGCTGGGCGCCTTGGTAGGCCACAGGTTGCTCTCGAGCTTCTGCTTACTCATGACCTGCAAGAGGCCAGGAGGCTGGCTGCGGAGTTGGATGAGTTGAACAGCGAGCGTCAGCGTATGACTGAGGATGTCCTCCGTTCGGCGCAAGAACAGATAGCCAGGTTGGCAGACAACGCTCTCCCGCCGGCCCTGGTTGTGCAGGGATCTGACTGGCCACTAGGCGTCTTAGGACTTGTAGCGGGACGGCTGGCGGATCAGCATGGGCGCCCCACATTCGTCATTAGCAGCAGCGGCACTGAATCACGCGGCTCAGTCCGCGGGCAGAGCGGCATGAATCTAGGTCAAGTGCTGGCAGACTGGCCGGGAGAATTCAAGCGATTTGGCGGCCATCGCCTAGCGGCTGGCTTTACCATTGCCAACGGCGATCTAGAGAACTTTATCACCTACATCCAGCAGACTTTCACTTCCAATGCGCAGATGAAATCAGCGGCAGATGTGCCAAGTGGGTGGCTGGAAGGCGACGTGGAGCATACTCCTATCGCGGTGGATTGCCAGTTTCCGCTCAGCAGCATTACCGAAGATCGATACCGGGCGCTTCGCAGACTTGCGCCTTTTGGCGCCCAGTTTCCCGAGCCCGTTTTTCTCAGCACCGACTTGAAGATACTGCGCTGCTGGCAGAGTGGTCCCGATGGACGCAATTTACGCCTTGTGCTTAGCGATAAGTTTAGCAAAGTAAACTTTCTCTGGTCTCGGCAAGGCGGCCTCTGCGATAGCGTCCAGGCAAGCCTCACTGAGCTACAGCCGGTAAATGTAGTCTACACCTTAGATGGATACCGTCGGCGTGACGGATCTTTGGAAATAATGCCCCGTATTCTGACAATAGGGCCTGTAGACTCATGAACCACCGCTTGACACGGTCCCGATTGTCTGGTATTATTCCCATACCGACTAGTAAGTATGTAAATATCTCGCCTCTTTGAGCCATCTATAGATATACGGACCAGTCGGTATACTTATAATTGGTGAGGAGATGTGTACATGATTCACGAGGAAATGGATAGCGCGCCGATTGAAAGCACTGACACAGCGAACTTGCCGATGCGACCCCAGCCCGATCAGCCGGTACAAGATCAAACCGGTGACAAAGATCGCCGCCCCGGTATCTCTTTCTTCGCACCCATCCGCATAGCCAACTTCCGGCGACTGATCGCTGGACAAACGATATCCCGGCTAGGTGATCAGTTTTACTTTATCGCTATCCCCTGGCTGGTACTGCGCGCCAATGGTAGCCCAATTACTCTGGCTCTCGTCCTGGGTATCTCCTCGCTCACTCTGGGACTCTTCACCTTGATCGGCGGCGTGCTGGCCGACCGGTACGGACCCCGTACGCTTATGCTTGGCTCAGATAGCGCACGGTTCGTCATCATGAGTGTGCTGGCCGGACTGGCTATATTTGCCGACCCACCTCTGTGGGCGATCGGAGCGCTCTCGGCATTGCTCGGTGTAGCCGGTGGCCTCTTCTACCCAGCATCCGGCGCGATGACGCCACATCTAGTCCCTACAGAGAATCTACAGGCCGCAAACAGCTTCGAGCAGCTGACGTTCCAGTCCAGCAACTTTGTCGGCCCCGGCATCGCCGGCGTGATCCTGGGCGTTACGCGCCTCACATTTGGATTCGCCGTGGATGCCGTCAGCTTCCTCGCCTCGGTTTTCTCGCTGGCGTTAATTAAAATGCCCACACACCCCGAGTCCACCTCCGGATCGCCCGCTGCCGGTAGAGCTTCGGAGAGTCGCAATCAGAGCCCTATCGCCGCCTTTGCCGCCGCCGTGGGCTTCCTGCGTACAACACCCTTTCTCTTTATGTTATTGCTGCTGTCATTCCTAGGAAACTTCGCCGTCGGCGGCATCTTTGAGATCGCGACGCCTTTGCTCTTGAAAGAGAGAGTTGGATTGGTCGCCGGCCCTGAGGCCTTTGGTCTGGCCACCGCCGGATTCGGACTGGGATCAATTGTTGGAGCTGTCGCCGCCGGCGTGGCAGGCAGAATCCGTCACAAGGCGGTGATATCTCTGATCGCCCTCCTACCAAGTATCGCATTCATGTTGGCCGTACCGTTCAGCCACGGGACCTACATGGTGGCCACGCTTTTTGCTGGAGTCGGGCTCTTCCTGGGTGTCAGCAACGTCCTTATCATTACGGTAATCCAGACTCTCATTCCTCTGGATATGATGGGGCGTATGATGAGTCTGGTGATGCTGGGCAGCTTAGTCGGCACCCCAATCTCCATCTTCGCATACGGCGCCGCCGCTACCGTTGTGCCGATTTCCTGGCTCTTTATTCTAGGAGCATCACTTCTGACCGTTGGTGTCGTTGCTGGGCTCCTTCAGAAGGTGACCTGGCAAAGCCTGTAAGCCAAACCGCCGGACACTTCCTATCCTCGGGAGCCTGGATCTTTAATGCCAGATCGAGCGTGGGAAGTGATTGGCAGTCTGCAGATACGTGGATTCGTCGCCCTCAATCAGCAGCTTATGGGCAAGAATGACATCCGCCTCGGGCAGATTCTCAACCGGTTGCACACAGAGCCGCTCAAGAACATGTCCGTCCTCGTAGACCAGTACCTGGCCAGGACCACGGGGAATACGATAAAAGCGCCCACAGTGCCCGGGACTGGGTACGTCCAGGTAGGAATTAGTAGAGAGTTGGTGGTACTCCGCCGGCGTCAAGCTGGAGTGTAACAGCGTCTCAGCGGCGTGGTCCGCCGCTACCGGCCACCAGGACTGCAGTCTCAGCCATGGCAGCATGCGGCCGTTGGTAACCGACCAGTCGGAGACGATATTAAAGAACCAGAGCACACCCATCATGGTAAGAACCACAGCTATGATAGGACCCACGTTACTCATATGCCTAACTCATACCTGACTCATACCTGACTCATACCCAACAGCCGGACTAGCCACCGACCACGCGGGGAACCATGACAATCTGCTCGGCTTCCGGATCAAACTGGTCGATACGCTCAGCGGGCTTACCCGGCGCCAGACGCACTGCGGTTGCACCGCCCTCACGCTGTTCTTGAAAGATGCGCTCTGCCTCACGTACGGCCGCTATGGCATCGGGATCGCCGATCTCCACCTGCGCATTATTCCATGTAAACCGATCGTCACCGCTTCGCGACAAAACTCTTAACATGCCCATAGCTGCAAGCCTCCTCGTGGCAAACGTGAGTATAGAAGGGTGCATCGCCGAAATGCGCGTATGCGAAAGGGTCCCGCCGCGCCGGGC
The DNA here is from genome assembly GCA_052143275.1 of Ktedonobacterales bacterium. Classification (GTDB taxonomy): domain Bacteria; phylum Chloroflexota; class Ktedonobacteria; order Ktedonobacterales; family JADMIN01; genus JAJPKE01. The sequence continues at coordinate 22,180 of JBKQTH010000019.1, forward strand.
ACGCTGGTGAGGAAAGCACCCGGTGGATAAAGGGCCGGTACAGACTCCACGAACGGAGCAACCACTGCGACTTTAGTGAGACATCAATGCATCGCGATGGTCATTCCCTACATGTCTACCAAGTCAGCTTCTGAAAACGAGTGTAGCACATGCATCCCGGTGGTTTCAAGACGGCCTTTAGCGGGCACGGCGAGCCATAGCCCGTAGCTCGTGACCAAAGCCACGCTGCTCCAGCCATTCGCGGCTGGCTCCTGTGACCACTATGGGTCGCGATTGAAGCTGGGCGACCGTGGAGGCCCCAGACAGCTGCATCGCAACCTTGAGCTCGGCTAGAAACTGCTCCAGGAAGTCGCGCAGAGCAGTCTCACCCTGCGTTGCCGCCTTGAGGAAAGGAAAACCCATTCCCACCAGACTTGCGCCCAGCGCCAGCGCACGCGCAGCATCCAGGCCGTTTCTTACACCGCCAGTGGAGATGATAGGCAGATCCGGGGCGCCCTGCCTGGCCTCCACCACCGTTATCGGCGTAGGAATACCCCAATCTCGAAAGAGCTGACCTAGCCGGGCGGTCTGGGTGTCGCCTCTAGACTCTGCCCGTACGCTCTCCATTGCCGCCATGCTGCTGCCGCCGGCCCCGCCTACGTCTATGGCAGAGACTCCAGCCGCTTTAAGGGCCCGCCCCTGCTCATAGCTGACTCCGGCACCGGTCTCCTTAGCAATAACCGGCACGCCAATCGAAGCCGAGACACTTCTCACCGCAGACAGGCAACCATACGCCTTCCTGTCCCCCTCAGGCTGCGTCGCTTCCTGCAGGAAGTTCATATGCAGCGCCAGCGCATCGGCGCCAATCATCTGAATAGCCGCCTGCACTTGTTCCAGCGTGAAGGCTGTCCGTGCTTTTTGGGCAATCAGTTGCGGCACTCCCAGATTGGCAATGAGAAACGCCTGAGGCGCTTGCTGGCGCACTACCTGATACGTGCCGGCAAGGCTGGGATTGACAATTGCCGCTCGCTGGCTACCAACTCCCATCGCCAGGCCATATTCCTGGGCAATCATGGCTAAGCGGGAATTAATAGTGGCCAGATCTGGATGTCCACCAGTCAGGGAGGAGATCACAATCGGATGGCGCAGGCGCTTGCCCAGAAAAGTGACTGAGAGATCTATCTGGTCAAGATCGACCTCAGGCAATGCTCGGTGAATCAGTCGCACATCAGTCCACGAGGCCGACTGCGGTGCCGAAACATCGTTGTTCAGTGAGGCAGTGACATGCTCGATTTTGCGCTGCTTGACTTCATCCGCCATCGCTCTACGCAACCACTTTCCTCCCCGAGAAATCGCTCCTCAGTCCTCTCACATTGGCGCTAGCGCTCCGGCTTGTGAACAGAGTCACCGATGTGCCGGGTTATGCCGCTGGAGGGACTGTAGCACAGCATGGGGTGAGGTGACAACCACAGCGCACAGTATCCCTGCGGCGTTTTTGATCTTTGATCTTCATGTGCCTCCAGGGATCTCATGGGATCTCCAGGGATCTCATGGGAGCAATGCGTAGCCCGGCAACGTGAGAAACTCCACAAACTGGTCGTCGGTAGTCAGGTTATCAAAGAGCGCGCTGGCCTCGGCGAAGTGTCGCCCGGCATACTGGTCCTCGCCTACAAGCTGCCTAATCCGCTCCAGCTCCTCGGCGGCCAGTTCGCGGAACAGCCCCACCGTGACCTTGCGGCCATCGGTCAGTACACCTCTTGAATGCCGGATCCACTGCCAGACCTGTGCCCTCGAGATTTCAGCCGTCGCAGCATCTTCCATGAGGTTGTTGATCGGCACCGCACCCTGACCACCGAGCCAGGCTTCCAGGTACTGGATTCCAACGCTGATATTGAGACGCAGTCCGGACTCGGTGATTGGCCCCTCCAGAACCGCCAGAAGATCTGCAGACGTCACGACTACATCTTCTCGCCTCCGGTCGATCTGGTTGGGTTGCGGCATAAAGTGATCAAAGACCTCCTTTGCCACCGGCACCAACCCTGGATGCGCCACCCAGGTACCGTCATGACCATCACTCGCCTCCCGCTCCTTGTCGGCGCGTACCTCGGCAAACGCTCTCTCGTTGGCCTCGGGATCATTCTTTACTGGAATATAGGCCGACATGCCTCCCATCGCATGGGCTCCCCGCCGGTGGCAGGTCTCTATACAGAGCAGCGAATACGAACGCATAAACGGTGTGGTCATCCTTACCAGAGCACGGTCGGGCAAGATGAAGCTCGGATCGTTGCGCCGCTTCTTGATAGCGCTGAAGATGTAATCCCAGCGGCCACAGTTCAGCCCTGCCGAGTGGTCGCGTAGCTCGTAGAGTATCTCATCCATCTCAAAGGCGGCAAGAATCGTCTCGATCAGTACTGTTGCCTTGATGGTCCCCAGGGGAACACCCAGTTCCTGCTGTGCCGACACAAAGACATCATTCCATAGCCGCGCCTCTAGATGGCTCTCCAGTTTGGGCAGATAGAAATATGGTCCATAACCCCGCGCCATAAGATCTTGGGCATTGTGAAAAAAGAAGAGGCCAAAGTCGAAGAGACTTGCCGACACCTGCCTACCGTCTACCAGCATATGCTTCTCGGGCAGATGCCAGCCGCGCGGGCGCACAAGCAGGGTAGCGATCTCGTCGTTCAGCCGATACTCTTTGCCGTCCGGGCTAGAGAAGGTAATAGTGCGGTTTATGGCGTCACGCAGATTGATATGCCCTTCGATGTTGTTGTCCCAGGTAGGCGAGTTGGCATCCTCGAAGTCCGCCATGAAGACGCTGGCGCCGGAGTTCAGGGCGTTGATGATCATCTTGCGATCCACCGGCCCGGTAATCTCTACACGACGATCCTGCAGAGGAGCCGGGACCGGCGCTACTCTCCAGTCGCCAGCGCGAATAACTGAGGTCTCAGGAAGAAAATCCGGCATCTCGCCCGCATCAATGGCGGCCTGCCGCTCAATACGCCGCTGGAGCAGCCCTTCACGCCGGTCACGGAAGCTGCGCTCCAGCATAGCTACAAAGCTGAGAGCGTCCGGGGTAAGGATCTCGGCGTAGGCCGAGGTAACGGGCACAGTAATCTCGATTCCATGAGGGAAAGCTGCAGGCATGAGGTTCACACTTTCCAGGCGACAGCGCCGAGTAGAGCGTCTACGGTAGAGCTACTCGGGGCGGCTTTAGTAGT
>JBKQTH010000020.1:0-16870 GCA_052143275.1 Ktedonobacterales bacterium
CATTGAAGGCACCTTCTCTCAAACCACGCGTACCACTGGCATGCGGCGAGCGCGCTACATTGGGCAGCGCAAGACGCATCTTCAGCATCTCTTCACGGCCCTAGCCACCAATATCCTTCGGCTCGTACGCTGGCTGGAGGGGATCCTGTTTGCCAAAACCCGCACCTCACGCTTCGCAGCTCTCGCCGCTTAGTCCCGAGTTCGCCAACAGTATCGAGTTCGGGATAAACAAGATGCCTCCAGTAGGAAACCTAGTCATACGCTCTCCTGGCTTTCCCGAGAGCACCCTCGCCAGGCAAGATGCTACAATCTGTCTCGGATAGCGTTCATGCTCTTTGTTCGTCGTCACACCGTGAGGTTTGCCATGACCGTGCAACCCACCTCTCGTCGCCTGTATGTTTCCCGACGGACTCTCGCCATAATCCTCACTTCTTTCCTCCTTCTTTCAACTGTTACCGGCTTTGGAATCCACTATGCGCAGACTTATGTCTCCACTCACCCACCGACTCCTACCTCCGGAGCTCTCCGCTGGTACTTCTCCTCTGGTACATACTGTTGTCTTCTACCAAATTTGGCCGTACCCGTTGCGAACACCACTTCGAGCCCAATCGTCGCGAACGGTCTCGTGTTTCTCGGCACACGGGTCCACACCGTGTATGTTCTCAATGCCACTACCGGCTCCATTGTCTGGACGTTCCCCAATGGCGACCTGGCGACTGTTGCCGACGGTCGTGTGTATGTAAACGCGACTGACGGAGACCTCGATGTGCTGGACGCCGCTACGGATGTGCTACTCTGGTCCTACCCGGAGGTTTCTACGGAGACGGTGGCCGGCAACCGTGTCTATGTCAGCGCGAGTGACGGTGACATCGTCGCCCTGGACGCCACCACGGGTAGTAAGGTCTGGTCAGCACCTACTGGGGGCATTTGTCTACAAACTGGACTTACTGTTGCCGACAATCATGTCTACTATTTTGGAGACAACCTCGAGGCATTGGACGCCGCCACGGGTAAGCAACTCTGGTCCTTAGATACTGGCACCTGCTCCGAAGCCATGCCAGCAGTTGCCAACGGTCGATTGTATGTAGGTGCCTCGAATGGAGACCTCTATGCCCTGGATGGCACCACTGGCATGATTCTTTGGTCCTACAAAGTTGGCTCCCTCACGACCACTCCGATGGTGAGCAACGACCGCGTGTTTGTGGCCGCAAACACCGGCAACCAATTCAACTACTCCACGGGTACCTTGTCTCTGCTGAATGCCTCCACGGGTCTGCCAGTCTGGTCCGTCCATACCACAGGTATAATCAGGGCTCTATCCATGCTGGTCAACGGCCACCTCTACGTGAGCACGAGCAGCAACGGAGAGGGAGACGTATACGCTCTCAAAGCCGCCGATGGTGCCACCGTCTGGTCCTTTTCCAGCGATGATCCGGTTGATACCACTCCTATTGTTGCCAACGACCGTGTCTACGTCGGTGCGTATGATCACTTTCTGTACGCATTCAACGCCAAAACTGGAGCCATCGAATGGAGAATCGCCAATTCCAGCGAACGCTTTACTACCCCGACGGTCGTCGACGGCTGGGTCTATGTCAGTTCAGGCGATACGGTATTCGCGGTCAATGCCTAGGCTGGCTCCTTCTTCGGAAACTGATTTACCCTGCTTAAGAAACTTGAGTTCGGGATAAACAAGATACCTCCAGTGGGGTTATGATGCGGTGTACTACAACCCGTCAGCCCCAATCTGGACGTAGCGCCATGAGTATACTCGAAGTCTTCTGCTCGGTGGATGAATTCTGGCAGCAGTTTGCTCCGGTGTGGGAGCGCGAACTGCTGGCGGCAGGGACGCGCCGGCGACGACGAGCCACCCAGCTGCACCCCAGTGAAATTATGACCATTGCCATCCTCTTTCAGCAGTCCCACTACCGGACCTTCAAGGCGTTTTACACCGACTACGTCCAGGTGCAGCTGCGCAGCGAGTTCCCCAGGCTCGTCAGCTATAATCGCTTCATCGAGTTGCTGCCGCGTGTGCTGACGCCACTCACCATCTACCTGCACACTCAGCTCGGCTCCTGCACGGGGATCAGCTTCATCGATGCCACCTCCCTGGTCGTCTGCCGCAGTGCGCGCATCCAACAGCATCAGGTCTTTCGCGTCGATGCGCGTCGAGGCAAAACCTCGGTCGGCTGGTTCTATGGGTTCAAGCTCCACCTGGTGGTCAATGACCGCGGCGAGCTGCTCGCGTTCTGCCACACCCCAGGCAATGTCGATGACCGCTGGCGCGTTCCCCGCTTGCTCCGTCGCCTCTTCGGCAAGCTGTTTGGCGACAAAGGCTATATCTCCCAACCCTTGGCTCAGCGGCTCTTAGTGGAGCACAGGGTGCGCCTCATCACCAAGCTGCGCAAGAACATGCGCCCGCAGCTCCTGGACGTGGGGGACAAGCTGCTCTTGCGCAAACGGGCGCTGATTGAGACAATCAACGATCAACTCAAGAACGTCTGTCAGATTGAGCACACGCGTCATCGCAGTCCCTACAACTTCGTGGTCCATCTGCTCGCGGGCCTCATTGCCTATTGTCACCAACCCAAGAAACCCTCTCTGTTTCAGAACCTTCCAGCTCTTGTTGCGTAAGTTCTATCCCGAACTGACGTTATGACAGCCTCGGCTGCGGCAATGATGGCCACCGGGTCCCCCAGACTCTGCACCGGCTGGAAGAAGCCGCGTCCGTGGAAGCTACTGATACTGAGCACCAACGCTTCATACCACTGCAACGGCTCTATCGAAGACCGAGGCAGGCCGAAGGTGAGTACCCCATGCGTAGCTAAGCCATAGGCAAAGGCAAAGCCAAGTATGACGATTATGTAGGCGATCAGACCACGGACGGGCTTGTAGCCATAACCGGCGAGGCCATCGAGGAGACGCGAGAAGACGTAGCCGCCGAACTTGCGTTGCTGGCGCAGCACCTCTTGCTGGAGGAGTTGGGCGCGATAGGCAAAGCGATCGGCGTCCTCATTCATGCCCTGGTTCCGGAGTGCGACAGCAAGCAAGCGATTTGAGCGGACAGCCGACTTGTACTAGCCTAGTAGGGTAGCTCGCGTCTTGGGCTTTCCGTTGGTGTCTTTTGACACGCGGGCAGTCTGCTCGTCGCCCAGAATAGTCACGAGGCTCCAGTCAACTACAGTTAGATTTGTCTGGTCAAAGCTAATTTGATCGAGGCTCACGCTCGTGAGGATGGTATCGCCCAGACTTGACTCTTTGTCGAACCACGTGGCCGTGAGGTCGGCATGCTCCAGGTGGGCGGCGCGGAGGTCGGCGCCCTCCAGGTGGGCGCTGGCGAGTTCGGCGCCCTCCAGGTAGGCCTGCATAAGGTTGGAGCGCTCCAAGTGGGCGCCTCTGAGGAAGGCGCCCTGCAGGCTGGCCTCGCTGAGGAAGGCGCCCTCCAAGTGGAGGTTAGGCACTAGGCCAGACCCATCGCGCTCGCTCTGGTCTGCTAACCAGGAGAGATCTGCCCCGGTAAGTGCTATCCCGTCAAGTGGCCCCTTGCGCTCGCCATGGTCTGTCTCTGACTGCCACCGGTTGAGATATCCCTGAAGCTCCGCCTGCCGCTCAGGACTGATCGGGTCGCCCCATTTTGGTGCTTGCTCTTCTGGCTGCTCCTGTCCGCTCTGCCCAGATTCGTCGCTCATATCTACCTCCTCGTTCGTCGTACACTGCCTGACTGTGACAGGGACAGTATAGCCGGTGTGATAAGGGGGCAGAGCGTGTTGGCAACCAGAGCCGAGTGCGGACCATATGACGGAGAGTCAGCGGAAATTCGCCGCATCTTTCTGGGGCATAGTTCCCTCACATTCCTCAAGAAATCTCTGAGATAACCCAGTGACGAATGATATTGGGACAAAGATCTCGGGGGATCACCGGGATAGCTGGCACTGGTTATATCTACGTGGTAAGGAGTGTTATGCTTAGCTACAGATAACCAATGGATTGGCTTTTCTCAACTGGGTGGTGAGTCTGCGGGCGCAAGTGCTGGGTGGGCGGTGAATAGCGCCCCGGGACCACTGTTGGTCTCCGGGACGCCATCATGAGAGCTGGCGATCAGTGGTTGCTACAGCCATTCGCCTGTGATATCGCTGGGCCGATCATGCGTCCGGCCTTGGCGTCAAATGCCAGGACCGTAAGCTGGTCACCACAGGAGAGGTGCGCCTGGAGGTTGAAGGCTCCGCCCACCAGCCAGACACAGGCGCTCCCGTCGGTGATCCGGTGGCACAGCCAATAGCTGGTCGACGTCGTCACCACCTGGTCGAGATCGACCTGGTTGTTCCGAGCGGCGTCGTAGCCATAGACCATGACCGAACTGCCGGGGGTGAAGCACTGGCCACTCACGTACACCGTCGTCGAGGTGCCATCCCCCGCGACTGACGCACCGAGGCTTGCTGGACTGCATGAGGCCGACCTGGGCGGCAAGCTCGGCGTGCCTTCTCCCTGCACGTATATGAGCGGGAGACACGCTCCCGGCGCGACGTCGCCTGGGCACACCGAGGCAGGGGCGGCGTGAGCCGCGGGTGGAGCAGAGGCGACCAGTAGGGCCAGCGCGGCGAAGAGACCGCTGCAGACCAACAGGCCGGTAATGGTGCGCCGTGGGGCGCGCAGATGGTGTAGCATCGTGGTATTCCTCTCTCTGGCGTCGGGAGTGTTCCGGCGCGGGTGCTAGGGAGTCGGTGGAGCGCCAAGCGCGCCGCACCGTTCCCCTCAAGTCTGCCCACAATGCCCGCCGGGCACCACGAAAAACTCACAGTGCCCCTCACAACTCCACTCACAATTTCGGGGATGCTATAATGACGCCAGTGGCACCCACAGCCCGCCCGCTCACCCGCAGGCCCCGAGCTGCCCGTGCCCTGGCGCAGACCAGCACCTCGCATCCGTCCAGAGGAGATTGGCTCATGGGTCCAGCGAACCGGCCTGAACTCGGGACGTTCCTCCGGCGCCATCGGGTGGAAGCTGGGCTGACACAAGAGGAGCTGGCCGAGCGCTCGGAGGTCAGTGCCCGCACCATCAGCGATCTAGAGCGGGGTCTCCAGCGCCACAGCCGGCGCGACACCCTGGCCCTGCTGGCCCAGGCACTTGCGCTCTCTGACCGAGAGCGAGCGATCCTGGAGTCACTGGCCCGCCAGCAGCCCCTCTCGACTCTCGACGTGTCCCCAGCACAGCGCAGGGCTGCAATCCCTTCACTGGTCGGGCGCGCCCAGGAGCTGGCGTTGCTGGAGCGCCACCTGGCGGGTGAAGGCCCCCCGGTCCTGATGCTGGCCGGGGAGCCGGGCATCGGCAAGACGCGCCTCTTGCGCGAGGCCGCCGAGCGAGGGCGGGAGCAGGGCTGGACGGTGCTCGAAGGAGGCTGCCAGCGCCGCAGCGGGCAAGAACCCTACACGCCCCTGCTGGACGCGTTGCTCCGCTCGCTCACCCAGCGGTCTCCCGCTCGCCAGAAGTTGGACTTGCAGGGGTGCGCCTGGCTGGTGCGGCTCCTGCCTGAGCTGGCGGAGTCCTCCCTCGTCGGGGTGCCTCAGTGGTCGCACCCGCCTGAGCAGGAGCGGCGGCTGATGTTCACCGCCGCCCGGCGCTACCTGGTCAACGTCGCAGGACCCTGCGGCACGCTGCTGGTTCTGGATGACCTGCAATGGGCGGGGCAGGATGCGCTCGACCTGCTGGCGTTCCTTCTCCATGCCCCCAGGGAGCTGGGGCGTACCGACGAGCCGGTGGGCCTGGATCTGCGGGTGGTGGCGGCCTGCCGCAGCACCGAGGTCCGCCCGGTGGACCCGCTGGGGGTGCTGCTGGCGGATCTGACCCGCGAGGAGTTGGCCACATCCGTCAAACTCGGTCCCTTGACGCCCGAGGCGGCGTCTGAGCTGGTGCGGGCGCTCCTGGCCGATCTCCCAGGCAACCAGGACGAGCGGCGGCAGCAGCTGGTCGAGCGTACCGACCGGGTGCCCTATTTCCTGGTGAGCTGGGCTCAGGCGCTGCATAGCCAAGCGTACGACCGGGGGAACGGCGAGGCGGTGGAGGAGGGGAGCGGCAAGGAGGATAGCCAGCTGCCCTGGACCGTGACCCAGAGCATTCGCCAGCGGCTGGCATTGCTGCCCGAGGCGGCGCGTGACCTCGTCAACGTCCTGGCGGTGTCGGGCCGCGAGGCGGCCATCCCGGTGCTGCTTGCGGTGGCCGCCCGGACGGGTCGGGAGCGGGCGGAGATGCTGGCGGCGGTAGAACGAGCGTGCCAGGCGGGTCTGTTGGTGGAAGACCGGGGGAAGGGGTATGCGTTCGCCCACGATCTGATCCGTGAGGTGGCAGTGGCGGACCTGGGAGCGGCTCGGAGGGCGACCTTGCATAGCTGGATCGGCGAGGCGATCCTGCAGTCCACCCCGCAGGGGCGCGAGCCGCGCGCGGCGGAGCTGGCCTGGCATTTCATCCGGGGCGGCGACCCGGGGCGGGCGTTGCCGTATGCCCTGCAGGCGGGTGAGCAGGCCGAAGTGGTCTACGCCCATGCCGAGGCGGAGAAGCACTACCGGATGGCGCTGGAGCTTTCGCGCGAGCTAGGGGACCGGCGACGCGAAGCCGAAGTGTTGGAGCAACTGGCCGATGTCGTATACGGGACCGGGCGCCTTAAAGAGATGCTAGCCCTGCTCGGGTCAGCGGCCGAGATCCAGCGAGCAGCAGGGAATCTGGATCAGTTCGCCTGGGATATTGCTCACATGACCCGCCCATACTCGCTTTTGAGGCCACCAGACGGGTTCCTGGCGCGGCTGCAGACGCTGCAGACGCTGCTTACCTTCCTGGCCACGCAGGCCGAGTCCAGCGACGGCAAGAAGCGCGAGCGCCAGCTACAGCCCGAGGGGGTCCAGAAGGCGACCCGACAGCGAATCCGACCAGTGGAACCAGACGAATCCGTAGCGCACTCCCCCTCGCTGGCGGACCTGGCTGCACGGGCAGTACCCGTGCTCTCGGCGCGGACCGCTGGCCATGTCTATTACTCTCTCGCCTTCTGCTTACTTTATCTGGGCCGGTATTGGGAAGCAGTTCCGCTGGGCAAAAGCGCTGTGAGCTACGCCCAGGCCGCCGGTGACCGCTGGCTCCAGGTGCGGTCGCTCGTGTTTCTCGGCGAAGCCCTGATAGGTACCGGCCAGCTTGCCGAAACCTTGGCGGCATGCGAGACGGCAAAATTGGTTGCCCAGGAGGCCGATGATCTCGAGGGGATTGGCATGGCCGAGCTCAATGTCGGGGATTTCCTCATGTACCGAGGAGCCTTTGCGGAGGCTATGCCTCACCTGCAGCAGGCACTGGAAGCAGCAGAGCGCTATGGTATGCCGGATAATGTTGCGCAGGTACTCTGTCACCTGGCCTGGATTTCTTACAATAGTGGGGCCTGGGACCAGACGCTCAACTACTGCCAGCGTGCCGCCGAGCATGTGCGTACGCTTGGCATTGACTCTGTTTCCGCGTGGATCGCACTGCAACAGGGTCGCATATATCTGTCTCGCGGCGAGGCCCAGCCGGCTCAGGAGTGCCTGGCAGAAGCGATCGAGCAAAGCGAGCGGCAAGGCCAGAGTGCCGACTGCTTTGTACTGACGGAGGTGCACACGATACTAGCCGAAACTGATCTGCTACATGGAGACGCCGCGGCCGCACTGGCCCGGCTAGAGCTCTGGCTCGACCGTACCACCCCCTTGGAGCAAGCGATGGCCGGACCAGTACCGCAGGTGGCCTGGGCCTGTCTGGAGCTGGGTGAGGTGGAGCGGGCTGCGGCCTTGCTCTCCGGCTGTCTGGAGCAGGCACGAGAGCAACAGTACCATCTCCTGCTCGCTGATGCGCTTCGCATTCAAGCGCTATTGGCCCTGCGGCGCGGACGCTGGCAGGAAGCCGCAGCCGCCCTCGACGAGGCCCTGGCGCTGGCTCGCACGATGCCCTGCCCCTACGCCGAGGCCAAGGCCCTGTGTGTGTACGGAGACCTGCATGCTGCTTGTGGGCTGCCAGAGCAGGCCTGCGAGAAGTATGCAGCTGCCCTCGCCATCCTTAGTCGGCTGGGTGAGCGGCTCTACGCCGAACGGGTCGAGTGGGCGTTGGCCGGGGTGAATCGCCAGTAGCTTGGGGGTGACGACTCCTGTTCTCTAGACGATTTTCCCACTTTACTAGGTATGACTTGTACAGTGTATTGGGCATTCATATATCTGTCGAATCACATATGTGTTCCTTAGACAGGCTTAAGACGGGCTCATCAGACAGGCTCAAGACGGGCTCATCGGTCCGGATTTGCGCAATAAACGCTGAATGGGGCGTTTATTGCGCCACAACTACCAGGCCAGCAGGATACCTCATGCATCCTGCTGGTTTCTTGTTCGCAGACAGTGATCCACGGAGTTGGCTGTGTCAACTCCTGATGGCGTGCACAACATCAGGATGCCCTTTGCTCGCGTGCCCGGTGCATGACCGCTGCACGCGCAAACCAGCGGCATTTCCCCCGACCTTCAGGCAGTGGCGTCAATTTTCCCTGATGGATCTAGCGGTGCAGGGTGGCTTTGCTTCGTCCAACCCACTGCATCACTTCCTGGTAGCTCATGCGCTCCTGCCGCCAGTGGTGCAGCCGCTCATCCAGGAAGATGAGGTTGAGTATGCGATGTTTGAACGGTGGACACGGTATCCCTGGGTGCTGGACACCTACCGCTACCAGGACCCAGAGAGTTTACTGGCAAATGTCAAGGAGTGTGTGATAGACCCCGCAGAGCACAAGGCGAATGAAATATTACCATCAGTGAGCAGGAGCAGCGTCAACTCAATCACGGAAACTCCACCAGATGTCCAGTAAGAATGAGAGATGGATGGCAAGCGAACGGCAGGAGCGCGAACGCCAGAGCAGGGGGGAGCAGGACAACAATAGGCAGGACAACGATGGGCAGGACAGACGCAACAGCGCCTCATGACATATAGCAGGTCACAATGTAATCGGCAAGCAAGCTATGTTAGCAACGCTCGGTTGGTAGGACACACAGGAGCATGTCGCACCAGTATCATCGCCTAGTCGGTGTCGCAGGTAGGATGAAACCTTCGCCGACCGCGAGGATGGCTGAAGCAACAAGCAAGAGAGCAGCGTGCGTCACGCTTGCTTGCTGGCATTTCTGGGAAAATTCAGGGTTTGGCGCTATATGATGGCAACGACAGTGGTGGGGAGTATATTACCCCCACAGTAGCAGATACCGAAAAGATAGGCTGGCGTTATACCAGGAGTATGCCTTCCTGAGCCTTCTGGAGCGTTACCGCGGCGTTGATCAGGCCGATATGAGTAAAGGCCTGGGGATAATTGCCCAGCTGCTCACCGGTCTCCGGATCCAGTTCCTCGGAGTAAAGTCCCAGCGTCCCAGCATGGCCAAGCAGAGCCTCGAAGCGCTCCCGCGCCTCCTCTACTTTGCCCAGATAACAGAGGTTCTCGACCATCCAGAATGCGCAGGCCAGAAATGTGCCTTCCTTTCCACGCAGTCCGTCCTCAGCGGGTCCGACCTGCTCCTCTTCGACCGGCACTCCAGCCGTCGGCTCCGCAACGATCGATGCCGGCTCCGCGACGGGAAACACCGTGCAGTAGCGATAGATCAGGCCATCCGGCCCCCCTAGCCAGCGCTTTGTTGCCGCTATTGTGCCCGGCACTCGCGGATCGGACCACGGCAGAAACTCCGCCAGCGCTATGCGGAGGTTGGCGGCATCCAGCGTGCTGGAGTGGTATGACTGCACGAAGCTGTTAAGCTGCTCATCGAATCCATGCCGCAGCACATCTTCCCGAATCTGCAGCGCGGCGGAGGCCCACCGTTTGCGCTCCAGGAGATGCCCATGCCGGTCCGCCATCAGGCAGGCGCTTTCCAGGGCTAACCAGCACATGACACGCGAATAGACGAATGCTCGTGGATCCGACCGTACCTCCCAGATGCCTCGGTCGCGTTTCTTCCAGTTCGCTTCCACATAATCGGCTACCTGCGCGGCAAAGACCCGAAGGTCACGCGGAGACCCATGCCGGATGTGATTCTTGTACCCCGCATTCGTGACATAGCGACAGGCAGCCGCCAGAACCTCTCCGTAGATATCCAGCTGCTGCTGAGACGCCGCCTCATTACCCACCCGTACCGGCCGCGAACCGCGGTAGCCCTCCAGATGCTCCAGCTCATGCTCGGCCAGCTCCTCGCCCTGTTCGCCGCGGACACCATACATGATTCGCAGGTCGGCTCCACGCTGGATCTGAAGATCATGGAGAAAATGAAAGTAGTCGCGAGCCTCGCCGACATAGCCGAGCCGCCCCAAAGCGTCCAGCGTAAAGGCGGAGTCCCGCAGCCAGGTATAGCGGTAATCCCAGTTTCGCTCCCCACCTATGGACTCGGGGAGCGAAGTGGTAGGCGAGGCGATTATGGCGCCGGTTGGCTCGAAGGTGCAGAGTTTCAATGCCAGCGCCGAACGAGTTACCGCGTGCTGATACGTTCCGGTGTACTTGCAGCTCGCCGACCATTCACGCCAGTAAGCCAGAGTCTCCTCCAGGTCGCTCGCCGCGCTCTGCTGCTGAAGCTCCGCCAGCAGAAGCTCCGCCTCCTCCTGGGTTCGGGCATAATTGAGATGCGCGGCCAGCGCCTCGCCGGAAGTCAGCGTGGTACGCAGCGATAGTTCCGGCTGGCCGCTGGAGACGATAATCGCCGGCGGCTGCGCAGCCGCCGGTATGTGAACGATTCGTACGACCAGCACCAGAAAGCGATCACGCGTAGGAGTGGTCAGCACGGCTCCTGCCCAGTCATGGCTGGAGGCCATTTCCTCCACTACCGGCGACTGCCGGGCAAAGTCAAAGGTGGCCTTGAGTAGTAGCTCTACCGGCACCGTGCCTTCCAGACAGGTCAAAATGCGGGTAACGCGGTGAGCGGCGGCGACATCGTTGCCGATCTCCCTCTCCAGTCCAGCCGCCAGTCCATGGGGGCTACGCGAGAAGAATGCGGCCAGTTCCTCCAGTATGTGCGCTTTCTGTGGCCGCTTTCGAATGGGAGCAAAGTCTACCAGCCGCACACGCCCATGCTCATTACTAAAGATGGTTTCGAGAATGTTGGTACCGGGTAGATAGCTCATGGTCGAATGCGCTGGATCCTGTGGACTTACACGGAAGAAGCCGCCCTTATCGGCATCCAGCAGCCGGCAAAAGACCGCCGGACTGTCAAAGTGAGGCATGCAGCACCAATCCAGCGATCCATTCGGACCGATGAGCGCCGCGGTACGGCAATCTCCGATGACGCCGTACTGGTTGATGGGTCGGTACCGCGGATCGTGCCCTTTGCCTACCTGCGTCTGTAAATGAGCGACTTTAAAGTCTTCCATGCCGGCACGCCTCTCTTCCAATTTTCGGAAGGGTCATTCAGCGAGCTATTGCTCCCCATCCGATTCTAGCGCATACTGCTATCGCATCTACAATAGCGCATGCTCGTAACCGGCACACCAGCGAAAAAACTCCACCAGCGATGTGCGAGCGGCAGCTTGCCAAAGGAGGGTACCCACCATGCTTGCGGAAGTCGCGCTACGTCACCTGTCCAGCCACGCCTCTACCGGACCCCAGAATATACAATTGATTCCCCAGGACGGCGGTTTTTTCGACCTGCTTTTCCATAAGACCGCCATCTCCATCGAAATCTTTGGGCAACCCAAACCACCGTTCAGCCTCAACCTGATCCAGTTTGTCATCATTCTCATACTGGCCTTCATCATCACCGAGGCGACCGAGCGTCTGACTGGACGCAAGGTAAGCCTGCCGTTGGCAATCGTCGTCACGCTGATCGGATCGTGGCTCTTCTCCAACTACGTCAACCTACCGTTTGACTTCGCCGTTGAAAACGTGCGTATCGTGGCCGCGCTGCTGGGCGCTCTTATCATCGCGGTCTTCTACACCCTGATCCTGGGCAAAGCCAAGAAGTAGCCTGGGCGACTTTTCTGCCGGTATCTTGACTCTGATCGGCTGCGAATGCGATACTACGTCTTGTTTGCAGCCTTATTCCGGCGTGGCCAAGCGGTAAGGCAATGGACTTTGGATCCATGATCCCAGGTTCGAATCCTGGCGCCGGAGCCGTCTTCGATCTGACGCGAGGACGGCTGGCGAATACTGCTAAAGGCTTGCTGAACTCTGGACTCTGGAGGAGAAACTTCTTTTCGTATGAGACGTGTCGGAACCGTCATCCTGGCCGCGGGCAAGGGAACGCGTATGCGATCTCGTTTCCCAAAGGTGACCCACCAGGTCGGCGGTCGCGCTATGCTTGAACATGTTTTGCGCGCCGCCGGCGAGGCTGTGCCCCTGTCATCCTCTCCTTCCGCTTCTTCTCCTTCGTCGTCTTCGCTCCCTACCTCTACCGGCAGCGTCACCGACATGGCGGACGGCCGGGATGGCCTTACGTCATCAAACGACGCCGAGGACCATAGTCCGCGCTTTGTAGTGGTACTCGGACATGAGCGCGAGCAGGTGCGGGCTGCCATCCACTGGTCGCCGCCGGAGGGCGAAGTGACCTATATCATCCAGGAGCCTCAGCTGGGCACCGGCGATGCCGTGCGGTCGGCCGCCGCCGCCTGGGCCGGCTGGAATGATGGCGCATTCCGCCCAACCACCATTCTGGTGCTCTATGGCGATACCCCGCTGCTGAAGGCCGAAACCTTGCGGTCACTGCTCAGCCGGCACTGGCACACTGAGGCCACACTGACATTCCTCACTGGACTTTCCGGCAACCCCACCGGCTACGGCCGGGTGCTGCGCGATCCGGCAGGCGATGTAGCGGGTATCGTTGAGGAGCAACACACCACACCCGGCGAGGCGGCCATCCGCGAGGTCAACTCGGGTGTCTACTGCATCGAAGCCGGCTGGCTCTGGCCGCATCTGGAGCAACTGAGCCGGCATGCCAACGGCGAGTACTACCTGACCGATCTGGTAGGTATGGCGGTAGACGAGGGGCAGAAAGTCAGCACAGTGAGCGCACCGCTCGAGGAGACCATGGGAGTGAATGATCGCGTACAGCTGGCGGAAGCCGAGCATATCCTGCGCCGGCGGGTGCTCCACGAGCTCATGCTCTCCGGAGTGACCATAGAGGACCCGGAATCGACCTATGTAGAAATGGGGGTACGGGTCGGCCAGGATTCAGTACTACGCCCAGGCACCAGCTTGCGCGGTGCGACCGTCATCGGGGAGGGCTGCGAGATTGGGCCCAGCAGCGTACTCCAGGACTGCACTATCGGCGACGGCTGCCTGGTGCTGGCTTCATGGCTGGAGTCGGCCATAATGGAAAGCGGCTCGCGGGTTGGCCCTATGAGCCGCCTTCGACCAGGCGCGCATCTGCTGCCGGGCGCCTTTGTCGGCAATTTTGGCGAGGTCAAGAATTCGACCATGGGCTCGAATGTGCAGATGCACCATTTCAGCTATATCGGCGATGCCACCGTCGGCGCCGGCAGTAACATCGGCGCCGGCGCCATCACCATGAACTACGACGGCGCCGCCAAGCATCATACCGAAATCGGTGAGCGAGCGTTTATCGGCTGCGACAGTCTATTGCGCGCCCCCGTTACCATAGGCTCAGATGCCGCAACTGGCGCCGGTGCGGTGGTTACACGGGACGTCCCATCCGGTATGCTGGCAGTCGGCATGCCTGCCCGCATGAGGCCCCTTAAGCCACCCAAAACCGGCACCGAAGCTACTTCATCGCCCGAAGCCTCTTCATCGCCCGAAGCCTCTGCATCGCCATCGGGCGATGCGGAGTCCGATGGCGATGCGGAGTCCGGCACTTCGGGGCATGGAGCAAGGGAGTAATACCTGACAAAATGGAGAGTTCAAGTTGGCCCTGGCACCATCTAATATTACCTCTGGCTTCCCTTAATCAGACGAGCAATGCTTCTCTTGATTGGCTCCTGGTTATCCTTCTCGTCGTCTCGCTGTTTCTGGCCGCCGGCGCCTCTGCCGCCGAGACCGCGCTGACTTCGGTCAGTCGCATCAAGATACGCAATCAGGCGGAAGAAGGCGACCCACGCGCCCAGCGTATCCGCAGGATGCTGGAGAATCCTCAGCATTTTCTCTCGACCATACTGGTGGTAAGTAACGTATCGGTGATTGTCGCGTCTACGGTTTCGACCCTACTGGCTATCAGCCTGTTTGTACAATTCGGCGAAATCATCTCCACCATATTGCTCTCATTCATTGTACTGGTTTTCTGCGAGATTACCCCTAAGACGATTGCGGTTCAGAACCCGGAGACCTGGGCCAAGCGATTGGCAGGCCCGGTCGACGACCTGAGCAAAGTACTGCATCCCGTCATCGTCGCCCTTACCTTTATCACCAAGGGACTGGTCCGCCTGGTCGGCGGCCGGACAGTAACGCGCGGCCCATTCGTCACCGAGGAAGAACTGCGCTTGCTGGTAGAAGTGGGCGAGGAAGAAGGCGTGCTCGAGGAAGAAGAGCGTGAGATGATTCACAACGTCTTCGAGCTGGCGGACACCACCGTGCGAGAGATTATGGTGCCCAGGATCGACATGGTGACCATTGAAGGCAATGCCGGCGTGGAAGAGGCTATGGATCTCATCGTTCAGGGAGGGCAGTCGCGCATACCGGTGTACGACGGCTCCATCGAGAATATCATTGGGGTGCTCTACGCCAAAGACCTCTTGCGCATCCTACGGACGGGTCATCAGCCGAATCACGTAAGCGAGATGGTGCGGCCGGCCTACTTTGTGCCCGAGTCCAAGCACCTCGACGATCTGCTGCGCGAACTGCAACAGCAGCATGTCCATATGGCTATCGTGGTCGACGAGTACGGCTCGGTCTCCGGTCTGGTAACCATAGAGGACCTCGTCGAAGAGATCATCGGCGACATTCAGGATGAGTACGACCGCGAAGAGCAGCTACTCGAGCGCATCAGCGACGACGAGTATCTGGTAAACGCCAAGATCAGCTTGGATGAGCTGAACGAGGAGCTGGATACCAAGCTCACCAGCGAGGATTACGATACTCTTGGCGGCTTCGTCTACGGGCATCTGGACAAGATACCGACCGTAGGCGATGTCGTGGAGGCCGGCGGATTCACCATGACGGTCATGAGCACTCGCGGACGGCGGGTAACCAAGGTGCGCCTGATTCGCCAGGGACCTCATCCGGCTCCGACTCGGCAGGATGGAAATGAGCCTGGCGCTGGCGCCGTCGCCAGCCCCGCGCCACCTCCGGCGGTCGCCGCTTCTCCCGACCCCGCTCAGCTTCAGGATAGGAAAGCTGAGAATGGCGGGGCGACGCACCACGTTGACGGCGCGGAGTATCAGCAAGACTTTCAGGATCATCACATCCGACCGCTTCGCGCGCGTACCGCCATTATCCGGCGAGCCCAGAATCACCACTCGCCCCAGGCCCGCAGACGAGCCTGAGCAAGCGGCGAGTGCGGCTAATTGACAGTTTCTGGTAAATGCGTTACAGTTACTCCAGCATATCGTATATAAGTGTACATGGCATGCAGGCGCACTATGTCGCACGTATAACCAGGCTAAGAACTCTCTTTGTTTCCTTTGCTTCTCTGCCCGAAGACAATAGTTGCTATGTACCGCGCGACAAATTATCTTACGGGAATGGTAGATTGGAGCAGAACTACCATCGGGATCGGCGGTTTCTGGGCTTAGGCTCCAAATCTCTAGGAACGGTCGGTTTAGGAATGTGCCAGCCAGTGATCTGAAATTGGGGTAATGTCTGGTTCTTTTGAGCGTGCGGCTCACGTCCTTCTCTTGGTTGACTTGCGCGTAGTAAGAGACACCTTAGAAAAGCGTTTTGTAGTTTAAATTTTTTCAGATTATGACCAGTTGGGCTCGGAGCTCTCTTCTTTCTCGCTAACTGCAGGAAGCGTTACTACTCCATGTCACACTTTACTGGCGAGTGGGATAACCAATGGACAGATGCGCTCTCTCCTAAAGGATGCACGGCCCTGGCGGTATGCAGTGGCGGCGGATAGAGGCGAATGTAGACGGGAAGGCACGTCACAATAGGAATCTGGACACGAGGAATGTCTCTAGGTGAAGGCGGTTTGTGAAGCTACACTCACCTATGAGGAGGGGGTAAATCAGGTATGTTGGTGTTACGTAGGAAAGCCGGCGAAGCCATAGTTCTCAATGGCGTCATCACCATCCATGTGCTTGCCGTCGAAGGAGAACGCGTTAAGCTGGGCATTAGCGCGCCGCCGGAGGTCGTAATCGTACGCTCGGAGCTACTGGAAAATCAGGGAGCGATGGGAGGACCGGGCAATTCGTACAGCAATGTTCCCTCGCCTATGCGAGGCGGCACTGCCGGACCTCGCCCCTACCACACCCAGGATAATGATATGCGTGGTCCAGGGATTGGTCCGCAGCAAGCGGGATACTCTCGGTACACAACCCCACGCCCATCCTATCCGAGTGAACCCGGCGAGGCTCCATCTCCGTTTCCCAGCGGTCCACTCCGCTACCGTCCCTAAGCGTATTCGGTCGTAACGATGGTAAGGCTTTGGCTAGATGGTCAAAGCCTTCTTTCTTTCTTGTCCTCATCTGTCTGGGTCCTTTTTCTGTCTGTTTCTCTCGCCGTGTCCTTGTTTGTCTTTCTTCGGCCGGTCTGCTTGTCAACATCAGATTAACTATGCTACACTCGTTTCATCATGCGTTCAAGCATGCCAGCGTCTGCGGCACCCTGCAAGGCACGTGGGCGGCTATCCGCGTGGCAGAGGATCTTTTGGTAAGCGCATTCGCAAGCCCACCGGTCACGTTCTAGCTCTTCCTTTGTTCAGGCAGGTATCACGGTGGCATTCTCGGGGCGCCAATTCTTTGGCCGAATCTAGGC
>JBKQTH010000021.1:0-21921 GCA_052143275.1 Ktedonobacterales bacterium
CACCAAGGAGGCGCTCTGGGAAGCTATGCGGGTGGCAGTCGAGGCAATCACCCGAGATGATGCGCTCGCGTGGTTCGCCCACGCTGGCTACGCCCTGTCTGCTCAAGATACCTGAAAGTTGCTCTAGGTCCCCGAAGACCTCATCACCTGGCTGAAACTGCGTGACGTTTCTACCCACCGCTTCAACGCGGCCCGCTACGGCAGCTCCGGGTATCGTGTGTTTTGGTTTGAGAAGTCCCAGGCCCATGAGCCGGACCAGAAACGGTTTCCCTCTCACGAGATGTCCTTCAGCGGCATTTACAGAGGCCGCATGAACTTTTATCAGGACGTCTCTGTCCTTAGGAGTCGGTTTTTCTACTTCTTTCAGCTGAAGGACATCCGGTGATCCGTAGTGGGTGTACACAATTGCTAGTGCCTGGTACTCAGGCACCGGAACTCGAGCACTCGGTACACTGTTGCTCTCCTGGATTTCTAAGGAACGGGTTTCCATGGTATGCTTTCCTCTCTGCCGCTGTTCATTGTGCTTGCTCACTATTGTTCGTTCCTGCTAACGGGTCGCCTATGTCGGCTTTTGTCAGCCTTTGCTCCGGCGCAGGGGAGCGGGGCGAAGGGAACCTTCCCAGCCCCACTTGATGCGCAGTAGCGTTCACGCCACGGCGGGAATGCGCTCGGCTGGCTCGGGAATGCGCTCGGCTGGTTTTTGGATCCTCACGCCAATCACGAGCAGGTAGAGGACCATCGTGATCTCCGCGATTGCTGACGGGATGGTGATGTAGCCATGAATCACTTTGTCGAAGTCGGGGACCAGGAACAGCGCGAGCAAGTCCACGATGTAGCAGACGCCCCCCACGATGAGCAGGATGCCCAACCACTTGGGAAACCACCCTCTTGACTGGTAGGCGAGATACCCTAGCGGCACCAGCCACAGGCCAAAGAAGATCTGCGCGATGAAGATTCCATAGTGCTGGGCATCAAGCAAGAGCAGCACCACGGCATTCGAACCTGAGGTGCCGATGGCACCGAAGTTGACTGCGCCGGTTGCGACCCGCAAGGCCTCAAACTCGAAGACCGTGTTGAGGCACGTGATGGTGGCCGCGATGGCGACAAGGACAAGCATTGCCCTGGCCACGCTCTGGTTCACGTGCTTGAGCAGGATGTAGAGGGTCAGGACCAGGAAGACAAAGAAGGTCTGATCCAACAAGTCGGAGACGACGCCCAGGCGAACCAGTCCCGAGTTCGCGACAACGTTCCCAGCTGTGGCTGCCGCGTTGCCGGCAACGTACATCTTGGGTTCTACATATCCTTCGGCAAAGCCGCCGAAGAGGCCGACGAGCAGGTAGAGGACGCCGGCGATTCGAGCCGCGCGCTTCGGTGAGGTCATCGAGCTTTCTCCTTGAACATCTTGGACTTACGTTGTATACTTACAGCGTAAATTTACTTTGTAAGTATAAACTTATGGTGTAAGTTTGTCAAGAGGCAAAAATCGAACTTGCCGTGTACGCTAGTGTCAACCCATGGAGGATGCTGGTGACGACCCAAACCGACCTGAGCACGAAGTCCCGCGCTCACTTGAGTAGGGAGCGCGTGCTGCGCGCCGCTCTCGTTCTTGCCGACATCGGCGGAATCGAGGCACTCACTATGCGCAAGATTGGACAGGAGCTCCACGTCGAGGCGATGTCGCTCTATAACCACGTTGCCAACAAAGACGACATTATCGATGGCATCGTCGATCTCGTTTTCAGCGAGATCGCTTTGCCGCCGGAGCACGTTGACTGGAAGACGGCCATGCGCGAGCGAGCGATCTCGGCCCGCGACGTTCTGCTGCGCCACCCCTGGGCGACCAGCTTGATGCAGTCGCGGACCAAACCCGGTCCCGCGACCCTACGACACCACGACTCGGTGATCGGAAGTCTTCGAGCGGCAGGCTTCACGATCGACATGGCCGCCCACGCGTTCTCCGTCGTGGACGGCTACATCTATGGCTTTGCCCTGCAGCAGATGAATCTGCCGTACCACACCTCGGAAGAAAATGCCGAGTTTGCACAGAACATCCTCCGGCAGCTCTCCGCTGCTGAGTACCCGCATTTCACCGAGATGATCATCGAGCACGCCATGAAGCCCGGCTACGACTACGCGGAAGAGTTCGAGTTCGGGCTCGATCTGATCCTCGGCGGCCTGGAGCGACTCCCTATCGCTGCCTGATGCGCAGCGAGGCTTTCATGCATGCCCGCACATATTCAGCGGATCTGCCAAGCAGGTCCACGCAAGGTCAGGAATTCAAGGCCCTTTATGGGCATGTATATTGAGTCTACGTAAATTCCCGTGGAGCATTACCCGGCAGGGCGGACTGGACTTGGAACCATGGCGGACCGATCCAGCTCGCAGCCAAACGAGAGAAGGATAGGAGAGTCAGTGATGAGAGCAGTGGTCTACGACAAATACGGGCCCCCAGATGTCCTGCGACTCGAAGACGCCCCGCGGCCTGTCCCCAAGGAGGACGAAGTCCTCATCAGGATCCATGCCACGACGGTCACCCGGGCGGACTGCGCGACTCGTGAAGCCAACCGACAGAGCGGCCTCGCCGTCATGCTCCTCAGCCGCCTCATCTCGGGCTTCCGCCGACCGAAGCAGCCGATCCTCGGCACCGAGCTGGCGGGAGAGGTCGAAGCCGTTGGCACGGCCGTCCATGAGTTCGCGGTTGGTGACCACGTCTTCGGCACCAGTGGGTTCAAGTTCGGGGCACACGCAGAGTTCATCTGCCTGCGGGAGAGCGCCCGCATTGCGCCTATGCCGAGCGGTATATCGTTCGAGGAGGCCGCGACGATGTGCGACGGAGGACTCAATGCGCTGTGGTGCCTGAGACTGGCTGATCTCCGAAAGGGGCAGAGCATTCTCATCTATGGCGCGTCCGGGGCCATCGGCACCGCAGGGGTGCAGCTCGCCAGGTACTTCGGCGCCGACGTTACTGCGGTGTGCAGCACCAAGAACCTCGAGCTCGTGCGATCGCTCGGAGCCGACAGGGTCATCGATTACACGCGAGAAGACTTCACCAAGAACGGCGAGACGTACGACGTCATCTTCGATGCAGTCGGCAAGCACTCGTTCCGGCGCTGCAGAGGCTCACTCAAGCCGGGCGGCAGCTACCTGGCAACCGACGGGCTCGAGAATCTCATCCTGGCGCTGTGGACGGCGCGGATCGGCGATAAGAAGGTGCGGTTCAAGCTACCACCGCGCTACACGAAGGCAGACGTCCTCTTGCTCAAGGAGCTCATCGAGGCCGGGGAGTACCGGGCGGTCATCGATCGCTACTACCCACTGGAGGACGTGGTCGAGGCGACGCGGTACGTCCAAACGGAGCGGAAGACGGGCAACGTCGTCCTTACCGTTAGCCGTACGTAACCTAAGAAAGATCGTGCAGCGGAAATTTAGAAAGCTAGCGGTCGTCGGGGGAATTCGTGTCACTGTCCGGAAGCGGGGATACCCGAGCTTGCCCTGCCACTTCCCTTGCTTCTTGAGCGTGCACCTGCGGAAGAAGTTCTTGAAGGCCGCATCCAGGTTGCGCAGCGCCTCCTGCGGAGCACACTTGGAGACGGTGTACATCCAGGGCACAGCCGTCTTGACCTGCAGTCCCCAGTTGTAGGCCCAGCGCGCGGCGCCGGCATGCTGGCGGCAGGCAGTGACCTGTCGATCGCTCGGGTCCAGCTTCGCTTATAGTTGCCAGTGACGGTAGACTACAGCGCGCTGTTTGTACGCTCTCGCTACGAAACCGCATGGTTCCTGGACATGCCCAGGACCTCTTACGCAAGCCGCTCAGCTGGTAGGTTAGCAAGCCAGTCTTCCGCGACCCGATCAGCCACCATCCGCGCACAGACGAGGGCGGTAGGCACTCCTGTTCCAGGGTGGGTGCTGGCCCCAACAAAGTACAGGTTATGGTAGTGGGGATGGCGATTGTGCGGCCGCAGATATCCCAACTGTGTGAGGGTATGGGAAAGGCCGTGCGTCGCTCCCTGCATCAGATTGTAGCGCTTACGCCAGGAGAGCGGGACGTAGTTCACTTCGAATTTCAGATGGGCTTGCAGATCGGTGATCCCCAGCAACGCCAGTCGGTTGAACACTGCCTGCCGCGCCCGCGCCCTGATGCGGCGCCAATCCTGTTTACCCGCCTCATCCAGGTGCCCGACTGGAACGACAGCGACCACCGTATCCTGTCCCGGTGGGGCAGCTTCCGGATCAAGCCGTGCAGGTGCGTGGATGTAGAGGCTTGGATTGTCAGGGAGATCCCGTAGCTGGGAAATGCGCGCGAAGTTCTCCTGGTACTCGTCGGCGAGAAACAAGGTATGGGGCTGCAGCGAAGGATACACTTTATCCACGCCCCAGAAAAAGCTGACGGTTGAGCAAGAGTACCGCTTATGTGCCAGCTTCTTTGTAGCGGCGTCGGATGGGAGCAAATACTCGTACACGTAGGGCAGGTCCGCATTCGCGACAATCACGTCAGCTTGCAGACGGTGGCCATCGGCAAGCACGACTCCACTGGCGCGCGGCCCCTCGACCTCTATACGCGCGACCGGCGCGCGAAAAGAGAACTCCACACCTGCCTGCCGAGCAACGTCCATTAATGCTCCCACCACGCTATACATGCCTCCCTTGGGATACCAGACGCCATGTGCCAGTTCCGTAGCCGCCATCATGGAGAAGGTGGATGGAGCTTCAAACGGACTCAGCCCCATGTACACGTCCTGAAAGGTAAAGGCGGCCTTGAGACGCGGCTGCGTAAAGTAGGCCGACATATGATGGTAGTGGTGTACGAGCGGATCCAGGCTAAATATGAGTGGGATGTTGCTAAACGTGAAGAAGTCAGACGCCGTCCGAAAATCCCGCTCTACCAGATGCTCCATGGCTACAGTGTAGTGGCGATACCCCTCGCTCAAATAGCGCAGGAATCCGGCAAAACTGCCTGGCTCAATCGCTTCCAGTTGATCGCACATCAACTTCAAATCCGAGGTGAGGGCAAGCTGGCTACCATCGTCGAAGACGAGATGGTAGGTTGGGTCAACTCTTTGCAAGTTCAGTCGCTCATGCAGAGAGACGCCCAACGCCGCGAACTCTTCTTCATAGACGTGCGGCATGATGAGCAACGTGGGTCCAGTGTTGAAATGGTGGCCATCGCGCTCGAAGTAATCGCACCGCCCACCGGGCCAGTGGTTCTTCTCAACTACCTGCACCTGCATTCCGCGTTTGGCAAGATGCGCCGCGACCGCAATGCCGCCAATTCCCGCACCTATGATGATGACTGAAGGTGTTTTCATTCTGTTCCTCGTAGAAGCGTGTTGAGTACAACCGAGGCACCCACCCGCAGCGCGTATGCTGGTTTCATGAATTCTGGATATGCGGGCCGGAGCTGATACCCTTCGCGCTCAATCGCATCAAGTACGCCGGCAAATCGAGCCATATACGCATACCCCGCGAGACGACAGCGCACGCTCTTCACCTGATCAAGATAGCCTGCACCGGCTTTGAAATAGGAGCGAGCCAGCTGCACTCGACCTTTGACCCATTCCCTATAGGACGCAGACTCAACGTCTCTGGGATCAATACCGCTGGATGTCAGCACTTCGCAGGGCACATTAAAGTAGCCTAGTGCATTGTCTTCAAAGGTGTCGCGCAGCATATGCGTCATGTGCGCAGCCATCGCCGGGAAGTACCGCGACGCACTTCGCGGAGGGGCATATGTGTGGCCGATGAAATAATGCAGAGCGTCGGTGACCGCTATGGAGAGGTGCTGTGTATACTCCTCGAGTTCCACCTCCGAAACCAGCCGCCCTCTGCGGTTCGCATCGAACGCCATCACCGCCATCATGTTGCTGATGTAGGATTGTAGGCCGCTGCCATCTTGGTTGTCGCTCTGAATCAAGTCTGCTAACATTCGCTCTTCACGCGTCAGATCGCTCCATGGCTGCCCGCTGTGGTAGCTCCAGTCTACTACTGCTTGCTGGCGCTCAACAAAAGCCAGCCGTTTGGCCCGCTCGGACACTGGCTGGTCAAGCTGATCATCCAGCCAGCGGAAATAGGCATACGCTCGATAGGCGTCGAGAGTACGGTCACGATCGGCCAGAAACCGAACAGTATAGTATGCCTGCTTGCTCGCAGATCGGGTGATGAGCTCTGGCAACGCGAGGGAGGCTTCACGATCCGGCTCGTGCATGCCGAACTGCGGCTGCTGCTGCAGAACCTCACCCGACTGCGAATGCATCAACGTTGTGGGCTCATGGATCATCGGTTCCCCTCTCCCCTCATCCAGTACTTCTTCTCGTCGTATGCATTCCTGCGTAGAGAATACCTGAGGAAGATGCCCAAACTGATCACATGCGTATCCAGGAACATCACAATCCCTTCACATCAATAGTGGCTAGGTATTCCTTGTTACCTGCCATGGGGCGAGGCAGAGGACACGTAGATGGGCATTGAGGTTTTGGCTGGTGACTTGGAGGAGGCTGTATGGAGGACGGGAGCACAGCGTTATCACTAATGGAGGATAGCACGGGAGATACACATGGCCGTCACGTGTTGGGCTTCGCCTGTCACAAACGCGTCTCAAGGCGCTGGACAGCGTTCGTCTTTCCAGCGCGATCGCTGTTTGGTCGCGTTGACTGGCATGTACCACCGCTCGTGGACGTGTGACCTAGAGGTTTCAGCTTCACCAAGGTAGACTTTCATCGTGACCACTTGGTGTCGCCGATGTCGGCGCATGTGACTTCTCAGACATGTTGGCGCATTTCGCTTAAGAGTGGGGCAGTCTGCACTACTGGAGTGACGAGGGCCACAGTTGTGGGACGGGAACGTCGGCTAACACGTCGGCTCTGTTGCTTGTATTCGTTCTGGAAAGGGGAAAGCCGCATATGTCGAAGTCGCCACCACCAACTCCTGAGACGCTGGAGCCAAGCAGAGAAGAGGATGAGGAAGATCGCCGATCCGGCGTTTCCCGACTCGTCGCCTTTAGCGATGGGGTGTTTGCTTTCGCGATGACGCTGCTCATTATCAACATTCTGCCCTATGCCAATTTAGGTAAAAGACTGAGCGAGGCGTCTATTCTGCACATGCTGCTTCCTCCCTCTACCTTCCTCACGTCCGTGCTCTCGTTTGCCCTTAGCTTTTACATCATTGGGCTGACCTGGCAGAGCCATCGCTGGCTGTTCCGCTATGTCGTCAAACTGGACGCCACAATGTTCTTCCTCGATCTGACTTTACTGCTGTGCATTGCCTTTCTGCCCTTTCCGACCGACCTGCTGGGCCAGTATCTCTCCCCGCTCACCGCGGCGCTATTTGGTGGCACGCTGGCCATACTTCGACTCCTGCAGGTACTGATGTGGTGGAACGCCTCATCCCATCACCGGTTGATTCGTCCCGCGCTTCCGCAGAGGACAATTGAGTTCGTCGGGTGGAGGATATTTCTGCCGTTGCCCATTTATGTCCTGTCCATCGGCCTCGCGTTTATCAATCCGCTGCTGGCGATAGCCGCCTGGCTGTCTACGATCCTTCTAAATAGAATTATGGACAGAAGATACGGAGTGCAAGAGTGGTAATGACAGGCATGTTTGTTGCATGGTGGGAGATAAGGTGCCAGGGCCACAACTACTGCGGCGCTGCCCTACGACCAGCCGAGAGGTGATGCAGAGCCCCATCGACTGAGAGTCCGTTGCTGGGTTAGGTGTCTTGAGAGAGCGGACAGCGCTTCTTACCGCTGTGTTTGAGGATTGTGTGTAGCGTGGCAGAGGTAGACTATACCGGTTTGGGACTTGCGCCTCACTCCTGGATTGGTATCCCTCCAGGTGCCCGTGCTATTTCCTGGCCTCGTTATTCTGCATACTGCTAGTCTATGTCCAGCGACTTGCCACGTCAGCGGTTACCACAGGAGTGTCTGAATTCTCTGCCATTTGACTGCCTGGTACTGTAGCTATTGGGAGCCTTGTTTCAAGTTGTCGGTACTGACGCTTGCCAAGTTGAAGATGCGGGCCTATAGTTACTACGTAATTTACTAACGGTTAAGTAAGATGACTGCCGAATAGCGGGAAGCCTAGACGTGAACCCAATGAAGAAAACCGTGGCCAAGGAGAGTCCTTCACCTGCCGGAGATCGCGAGACCCGGCAACAGATTCTCGAAGCGGCACGGGAACTTTTCCTCGCGAGGGGATACAAGGGCGTTTCCATGAAAGAGGTCGCCGAGGTAGTACAGGTCACCTCAGCGGCGTTGTACTATCATTTTCCTGGTGGCAAGCAGGATCTGTTTGTCAGCTTCATCCAGATGATGCTTGAGGAATGGACACAAGGAGCGCTCCGTGCTACTAGGCAGGCGCACGGGCTGCGGGACGGATTGATCAAGTTAACTCAATACCTGCTCACGCTGCCCATCGACCGCTTTTCGGTACTTGCGCGTGATATTCACGAAAATGTACTTGATCGTGAAACTCAACGAGTGGCGCTGGAACAGCAGCAAAATGTGTTTGTCCAGCATGTAACTGACCTGTTCCAGCAGGCGATCGATGCTGGTGAGATCAAACGGGAGATACCGGCCGCTGTACTCGCAACCATGTATACGGGCATGAGCATTTCGCTGCTGCAGAGTCAGCACCTGGCACTTGGTGGAACTGAGAGTTACGACGCCCGTCAGTTAGCCAGCTATGTGGTGTCGGCTCTACTCGAGGGCATTGCTGACCACAGCGCACCGTAGACATCATGTTGCCAGGAACAGGTCGATCATTCGTGTAACGAAGCTACAGCCAGCTTCCTTACTAAACGATGAATAAGTCTCCAAGCCCAGTTCGGGCAACAGACTCAATCATCAGATAGAGGAGTTCGTGATGTCATTTCTCGCGAGGCTCAGCCTCAGGAATCGCAGCCTCATCGGTCTCGCCACGATCGCCATCTTACTCATTGGCGCTTTCGTGATCCCGACGCTCAAAGAGGAACTGTTCCCTTCGCTGGATTTCCCCGCCGTTTCCGTCGTAACAGTAGATCCCGGAGCGTCGCCCACCATCGTCGAACATGATATCACTGACCCTTTGGAGCAAAGTATTCAAGGCATCGCTGACATTCAACAAGAGACCTCCTACTCGAACCAGGGAGTCTCGATCATTGTCGTTGAGTACAACTTCGGCACCGACATCAACCAGGCAAGCCAGACGTTGACCCAGGATCTCAACCAGGCGCAGGCAAGACTGCCCGCCGGAATCACGCCTGAGGTTCAAACTTTCAGCGTCAACTCGCTGCCGGTTATTCAACTAGCCGTTACCTCGTCGGCGGACCCTGTCACGCTTGCCGCGCAGGTTAAACAGACGCTGGTGCCTGCTCTGCAAAGCATCAACGGAGTCGCCAGCGCCAGTGTAACTGGAGCGGAGCAGCAGATCGTGACGGTGACTTTGGACCTCGCGAAAGTCCAGGCCAATGGTCTCTCGGTAAGCCAGATCGAAGGCGTGCTGCAGGCCAACAACCTCACCGTGCCAGCCGGCCAGATCACCTCAAACGGCCAGACCCTGCCCATTCAAGTCGGCAACACCTTCACGTCACTGGATGCTCTCAAGAACCTTGTAGTCGACGTATCGTTGCCACCCACTTCGACCGGAACGGTACCTGGCGGTGCCTCTCCACTTCAAACAGCCAGGCCCACGCCTATCACGCTCGGTGAAGTCGCGACGGTCGAGCAGACGCTCGCCCCATCGACATCCATCACGCGTACCAATGGCCAGCCCAGTATCGGCATCGCTATTACCGAAACCAACGATGGCAACACGGTCTCTATCTCGCAAGCCATCAGGGGCGAGCTACCGGCGCTCCAGCGTAGTCTGGGAGATCACGCCAGGATTTTCGTGGTCTTCGACCAGGCGCCTTTTGTGACAAGCTCGGTTAATGGGCTCATCTCAGAGGGGTTGATTGGCGCAGCTTTCGCCATCCTGGTGATCCTGGTCTTCCTCTTCTCGCTGCGTTCGACCCTGGTCACGGCAGTTTCGATACCGCTCTCCGTTGTGATCGCGCTCATCGGGATAGGGGTGGGTGGGTTCTCGCTCAATATTCTGACTCTGGGAGGGTTGACCATCGCGATAGGGCGTGTGGTTGACGATTCCATCGTAGTGCTGGAAAACATCCAGCGGCACCTGCGGCAAGACGTGGATGCAGATAAACTCTCAACGATCATTGCCGCAGTGCGAGAGGTAGCTGGCGCTGTCACTGCCTCTACCATTACGACGGTAGCTGTCTTTCTCCCCATTGCATTCACCAGCGGTCTTGTGGGAGAACTCTTCAGCTCCTTCGCCATCACCGTAACCATTGCCCTGCTCGCCTCACTCTTTGTGGCGCTCACGATTATTCCGGTCTTGGCCTATTGGTTTTTGAAAGTGCCAACAGTATCGGCGCAGCAGGGGCAGCTAGCGCAAGACAGCAGGATCTGGCTGGAGCGAGGGTATGTACCTCTAGTGCGCTGGGTGACGACCCATCGCCTGGTCAGTATTGTGGGGGCGCTGCTCATCTTTTTTGGTTCGATTGCCCTGGTGCCAAGCGTGGGAACCAACTTCTTTAACAATTCCAGCCAGAACACGTTCTCGATCACCCAAACCTTGCCAGTAAGTACCAGCTTGCAGCAGACTAACCAGGCGACCCGGCCGGTCGAGGCGGTGCTTGCTAGTGTGCCGGGCATACAAACGTACCAGATCACCATTGGCTCAAGTGGGTCGGTCGCTAGTTCTTTCAGCGGAGGGAGCGGGTCGAACAGCGCCACATATGCTGTGACGACCGATCCGAACGCCAACCAGGTCGCCTTACAGCAGACGGTACAGAACCGCTTGAATCGACTCTCCGGCGTTGGGACCATCATACTCAGCGCCTCCAACCAGGGGTTTAACAGTTCCGGCCTAGCCGTGAACGTGCAGGCATCCGACGATCAGACTCTCCGAACCGCAACCCAGTTGGTACTGAATGCCGTGAAAGATGCCCCTGACACCATCGATGTTACCAGTAACCTTGCTGATGCAGCGCCGCTGATCAACGTGCAGGTTGATCCCACTCTGGCACTGCTGCACGGATTAACGGCTGCACAGGTTGGTCAGGACCTGCGTATGGTCTACAGCGGGACGACGGTAACCCAAATCACGCTTGGTGGGACACAGGAGGCTGTGAATATCCAGCTTGGCACTCCCGCTACCACCGTTGCGGGGATGCAAGACCTACTCATGCCATCTCCCACCGGCAACGTCAGGCTAGGTGACGTTGCCACGGTCACACAGACCTACGGACCGCCGCAGATCACCCATCTGGGTGGGGTGCGTACCGCAACCGTAAACGCGACCATCACGAGTTCCAATATCGGTGCCGTGAGTGTAGATATCCAGCAACGACTGAATAAACTCAACCTGCCAGCTGGAGCCACCGTGTCGCTGGGAGGGGTGACCGCCAGCCAGTCGCAGGCCTTCTCGGGCCTACTCCTCGCGCTGCTCATCGCCATTCTGCTGGTCTACCTGGTGATGGTGGCCACCTTCCGTAGCATCATCCAACCGCTCATCCTGCTGGTGTCAATACCGTTCGCGGCCACCGGCTCAATCCTCTTGCTGCTGATCACCCATACGACCCTCGGCGTGCCGGCATTGATCGGCTTGCTGATGCTGGTGGGCATTGTGGTCACGAACGCCATCGTGCTGCTCGACCTGGTGAATCAATATCGGGCCAAGGGACTGGATGCCAGAGCTGCCGTGGTCGAGGGAGGTCGGCGCCGACTGCGACCCATCCTCATGACGGCGAGTGCCACGATTCTTGCCTTATTGCCTATGGCCCTGGGTCTGAGCCAAGCGGGCGTCTTCATCGCTGGACCTCTTGCTATCGTCGTCATCGGTGGACTGGCTACCTCGACCATCCTGACGCTGCTCCTGGTGCCGACCCTCTATGTGACTGTTGATGATCTACGGGGACGCTTCGATCGGAGGCGAACGACGATGACCATGCCGACGGATACTCAAGTGCAGGGTGAGGCCGAGCAGACGCAGGCGAAGTCCACACTCGCGTAGATTGTTGTTCTATCAAAAGGTTGCCAGGTGTCGAAAAGTCAGGAAGAGACACAAGAGTTGTGGTGCCTTGAATCAAGAGCTTATGGCATTCGGCTGAATGCTAGGAGGAGCGTAATATGGACCCTCAGCACACCAGTGAGTTAGCCGTCGGTGATCTCGCACCGGACTTTCACCTGCTGGCCAGTACCAGGCGCGAGATTGCCCTGAGCGATTACCGCGGTCGCACGCATGTTGTGCTCTTCTTTGTGCGTTCCTATCAGTGAATGCAATGCCGTACGCATGTCGCCCAGTTGGGGCGTCTTTACCCCGGGTTCCAGGCAGCCGGCGCTGAGGTGCTTGTCATTTTAGGCGATTCAGAGGACCGCGCCACGCGATATGGCTCCGCGCTCCATGCGCCTTTTCCGATCTTGGCCGACCCCGCGCACGATGTGTATCACCGTTTCGATCTTGAGAGGGCGTACCTGCTCATTCAGCGTACGGCTTCGGTCGTGGTGGACCGAAACGGTAGGATAGCGTATCTGCGGCGCGCCACCAATCCGCAGGCGTGGCTCAAGGAGAGTCAGGAGTTGCTGCAGGTCGTCCAGGGTCTGGAACACGGCTGAGCGTGACACCACGTGCGACTCGTCTAGTGCCTGGCCGGTTGGTTATTCGCGCAACACGCGGGCAGCCACGATAGCCATCAGCAGCCGCCTGATACAAGCTAATGTCATGCTCTGAGTTCATACCGCATCGTCAAATTCTCCTGGCGGTATATATTCTTCTTCAGACGGGAGACGTGATCACGTACACATGCTCGCGAAATGCGAACGCACATTCAAGCTCCTGCCTATAAGTTTGAGGAGGTCAACTATGCCAACTCGTTCAGAAATCCTGGACACGCTTGCCGCATCACAAGAGCAAGTCACTGCCTATTTTCAGGGGCTGAGTCTGGAAGAACTTGAGCGTCCATGCACGGCGAGCGGAGTTCCCGGCGAAGCCGCTTGGCGAGCGAAAGATCACTTTGCCCACTTGGCACAAAATGAGCGCAATATCCAGATATTGCTGCGCCTCATACGGAGTGGCGAGAAAGATCTTCCCGGCACCCCGGCCGTGATGGACAGGGAGGAAAGGGTAGCGATGGCAAACCAGCGCAATCAAAGCTATGTAAACGCTCACCGCGACGACAGTATGGAGTCGCTCGCAGCGGATGTAGCGACAGCGCGCCAGGAGACGCTGAATCTCCTTGGACAGTTCACCGATGAACAACTAGCCGCGCCCGCGTCTCTCTCGATGATGGCTGACAGGACTGCTGGTGATCTGTTCGTCGCGAACGCTCAGCACGCGGCAACGCATATCACGTGGATTGAGGAAGGATTTCGCCAAGGCGTGTAGTCATAACCGGAAACCCAACAACGGCCGGTGGAGGTGAACTGCCTTTTGACCACCTATCGGTGCCCGGGTGCTCAGGATCCCGAACGGCGCTCATCTGTGCGCCTCGTGCACGTCCTGACGCCTCGTGCCCCGTACGTGTTGATCCACCAAATCGGGAGAACTTCAGTGCCGGATGCGCCACTTAGCGATACAGATCGGCACGAGTGAGCGGTAGCTCGCTTGTGCCGTCGGCATTCGGCCTGCTGTAGAGGGCCTGGATGAGCTGGTTCCTATTGGTGGCAAACGCCCGTGCCGCCCCCGACATATAGAACCGCCAGACTCGATATGTACGTTCTCCTACCAGGCGAGCTGCCTCTGTATGTGCCGCCTCGAGCCGATGTACCCAGTGCCGCAGTGTAAGCGTATAGTGCTCGCGCAGATTCTCCACATCACGGGTTTCGAATCCGGTACCTTCAGCGACTCGGATAGTTTCGCCGGGCGGAATCAATTCACCATCCGGGAAGACATAGGTCTGTAGAAACGTGCCGGAGCGCAAAAGCAGCCGTTGAGCCCAGCGTGTCCGCCATGGCAGCGGAAGCGGCGCTGCCTCAGCAATACCATGGTTGAGGACAAGCCCACCAGGGCGAGTAAGACCGTAGACCGTCGCGAAATAGCGCGGGAGTTGGGCGCGACCAACATGCTCAAACATGCCCACACTCACGACCTTATCGAAGGGGCCTCTGCCATCCAAGTCGCGATAATCGCGAACCTCGATACGACAGCGCTCCTCCAGCCCCGCAGCGGTAACGCGCTCGCGAGCGAAGGCAGCTTGCGGCTCACTGAGGGTTACACCCAGCACCTGAACGCCGAAGTGCTGGGCAGCGTAGATGGCCAAGCTTCCCCACCCGCAACCAATATCGAGCAGGCGCTCATCGGGCTGGAGTCGGAGCTTTCGGCAGAGGTGCTCAAGCTTATCCTCCTGGGCCTTGTCAAGGTCCTCGTCCCCCGAGCGGAAATAGGCGCAGGAATAGGCCATGCGCGCATCGAGCCAGAGCGCATAGAAGTCATTGCCCACATCATAGTGCGAACGGACCGCCGCGGCATCACGTGCCCGCGTATGGCGCATGCCCCACCCGTTACGGGTGGGTGGGCGGTGCGAATGGAGTGTATCGGGTCGGTCGTTGGTAGGCAATGTGAGCAGACGGCGGAGGAAGCTTCCGGCCCGGCGCACAGACTCGAGCGGCTCAACGAGGCTATCAGCGAGCGCTACAGCCGCTTCCAAACTGCCTTCAACATCGAAATCGTCACGAAGGTACGCCTCACCAAGCGCTATCTCCGAAGGCGGTACGAGCATTCGGCGTAAGGCGCCGCGGCGCCGCAACACCAGAGTACATTCTGAGCGACCAGTGGCCGGCGTCTCCGTTGTGCCCTCCCAATAGCGGACGCTGAAGGTCCGGAGCGACGCAGGGCCGAAAAGGTCGTACAGGATGGACTGGGCGATCGCGACCGCAGGGTCGCTGCCAGCCGCGGGCGCGACGGCCTGTGGCAGATGTGGCTGGCGCGGGCGCAGTTGTGCCATGTTGTACCTCCAATTGCACAGCATCCCACATGCGTCGCTGTCTTCTTGCAAGAAGGTCTGCGGGCACGCTCACTGTGAGCTGAAGCATACGACATTCTACGTGAGCCAAGCATGTACTTGAGTGGAGGCAACAGGGAATTGTTGCGGTGGTGCGCTCACGCCAAGAAGCTAGCTGCTGTCCTGTGGTCCACCAGCGATCTCGCCGTGTGCACTCCTGGTATCACCGCACCCTGCTGGATCTGCCGATGAGCACAGCATACTGATGCAGTTGGTGTTATATGTCCTTCGGTTTTTCTTGTGACGGATCGGCAGCCACACCTTTGAAGAAAAAGCGGCTCACATGGGCCAGCAACTCCTCTGGTGCAGGCTGATCGTCTGAGCGCAATTGGTGGTAAATCTGAGGTGGACTGAGTAAGTTGATAAAGATAGTGAGTACCACAGAGGTGGGTATGGAAGGATCAAATTCCCCTGTAGCTTGCCCTTGGGCGATCACTGCGCTGATGCGCAGGGTAAGCTGTTCCCGTTGAGCCTGCAACACTTCTTGCTGTGCAAGGAGGTGGCCACGCAGGTCACGATTTTGAAACGCTTCCACCATAATGTGCATATGAGAGGTGATGAAGCCCTTATAGACGTGCTCCATAATCGCCTTGAGCTTCTCGCCTGGGGTCATGGTCATATCAAAGACTGCATTGATCCGATCCACCAGATCGTTTAACCCCTGCTCCAATAAAGCCAGGAGGAGTTCATCTTTACTGGGAAAGTGCCGGTAGATAGTCCCTTTGGCGATGCCTACCTGCAATGCGATGTCCTCGATCGACATCTCGTAATACCCCTTCTCCAGGATGAGTTCCTCCGCAGCATGCAGGATCAGACGTTCCCGTTCTTTCCGTTGCCGTGCGCTCCAAGAACCAGGGGAGACCGTCTGAGACATAGTACGTTCCTCCCGACTGTGATGTGGACTAATATTCTCATATTGACTTTAAGTTCAATTTGTGACTTTACTATATCAACGCCGTTGGTGTTCTGTCAAGCGCTGCAGTGTTCTCTCTGAGATTTGTTTTACAGCCCCGTAGTTGTGCGCATTACATCTCTTGTCTTGAACACGTATAGCGTCATACCTACGATTTCCGCACACCATGATGCCCGCGGAGCAATTTCTCCGTGAACTTCTGCCGAAAAGGAGGCAGAATAGCTCCTATCAACTTGACATGACGACGAGAGCGTCGGCATCCGTTCTAAGCAACTACGTCTCAACACAGTACAGCCAGCAGTCAAAGCTCCAAATACGCTTTTCCTGCATTATGCGCTCTTCACCAAGCCTTTGCTGATAGGCAAGAGCAACTCGTCCAAAACGAGCAAACCGTTATTGCTTGGCTTCCCCATCTCCTCCACTCCCCTAAAAAAGCGGTGTCAAGATTCCTAGAGGTCGGAGTCCCGACAGCCCTTACAAGGACGAGCTGCGCCCAGTTTGTCAGTGACGGGCTCCACTAGACGGGCGACGGGGCCGGTGTCACCTCGATATGGAGGGTGATGTTCACCTCGTCTGCGATCTGCTGTGTTGGACGGCTCCAGACCAGGCCAAAGTCGCGGCGATTGAGCATGGTCGTGAGATTGAAGACGTGCCTGGTCTTCTCAGCTGCCGTTGTCTCTGGCACCTGCCAGGCATCTAGGTTGACTTCGCGGGTCACACCCCGAATGGTCAGCAACCCAGTGACGAGGTAGTGACCTTGGACGGGGTCAAGCGCCTCGATGCGCTGGCTGGTGAAGGTCAGATGGGGATAGCGCTCGACCTCAAAGAAGTCGGCGGAGCGCAAATGCTTGTCGCGTGCTGCGCTCCGCGTATCCAGGCTGGCGCTACCGATGGTGACTTCGATGTTCGCGTTGGTGGGTTGGTGCTCGTCCCCTATGAATGTACCCTGGACATCGCTGAAACGGCCCTTGACTTTCATATTGGCGACGAACAACAGGCGCAGTCCGGCCGTGAACTCAACCTGCGAGGCATTGGGATCGACTTCCCAGGTTGTGGCGGTGGCTGCCGAATCCTGGTTCGTGTTATCTGGTGTCGTCATGGGAGAAATTCCTCGTCTTTCATCATGTGGTGTCTCTCTGCTAGCTGGAGCGATTCCGCAGCGCTAGCCTACATCGCTGGGCCGAGGCACCAGGCCCACTTCGTCGGCAGAAAGCGTTTGCAGGGGCACTGTCGTTCCGTCGGCGCTCTGGTCCTCGTCCAGGTATGCTGGACGGAAGCCCAGGCGGCGCTTCAGGCCACTTGACAAACTATACAGCACTGGAATGACTACCAGAGTCAGCAGCGTGGAGCTGAGCAGGCCACCGATGACGACGGTACCCAGTTCGGCGGAGATGAAGGAGCCATCGTTGGCGCCTATCGTCAGGGGTAGTGTTGCCAGGATGGTGGCGATAGCGGTCATCAGGATTGGCCGCACGCGGATGCGCCCGCCCTCTAACAGCGCCTCATGCGTGGACAAGCCCGCTCGCTCGCGCTGCTTGACCATATCTAGGAAGACGATTGCGTTGGTGACGACGATGCCTACCAGCATCAAGAGACCGATCAGCGAGGAGATACTGATCGTGCGTCCCGTGATGAGCAGCGCTGGGAACGCACCAATCGCCGCCAGCGGCAGCGAGAAGAGCAGAATGAAGGGGTCAAGCAGGGAGCCAAAGGTAATTACCATCAGCACATAGACCAGAATGACGGCAACGAGCAGCGCCATCAGCAGGCCGTTGAATCCTGTATCCAGCTGGGAGACGATCCCGCCGTAGCTGACAGTAATGCTGGAGGGCAGGTTGAGCGCGTTGATCTTGTTTTGAAGATCGGTGGAGACCGTGCCTGTGTTCTGGCTGGTGAGGTCGGCGGTGATCGTGACCGCAGGCTGGCCGCCGATGCGTGTGACCTTGATCTGGCTTGGCTGGATGCTCACCGTTGCGACCTGACCTAGCGGCACCACGCCTCCACGCCCGCCTGTGCCGTAAAAGATCGGGAGATTCTCGATGCCCTGCTGGGTGGCTACGCTGGAGGTCCAAAAACGCCTCACTTCTCGCTTCGGCATCTGCTCGAATCATTCCACTGGAACCGGGTTAGCGGCCGGAAGCAAAGGCCACGGTCCAGCCGCCACCCGGCCAACTCGCATGCAGCCGGTAGCAGCCAGCCCCCGGCAGATAGAGTACGCCGAACCAGATCTTCCAGCGACCGTCGGACGTGCTGGAGGCAACCTGGCTGGGATCAATCGTCGCGAGTGGGGCAGCTCCGTCGATTGCCCCAGGATTATTGGCATCAGCCGAGAACCAGAGGCTGTAGGTCATCCACAGGTCGTACCCGGTCAGCGTAATCGGTTGGGTCAGGCCGACCTGGACGAGCACCATCACCTGGACGGGCCAGCCGACCAGGGTGTAGTCGCTCGGTGACAACGAGCCGAGCTCCGCAGTCGCGCTGTGCCCCAGGTTGCCACCACCTGAGGTGCCCAGGAAGGCATCCGCGACGAGCCAGACGCCCTGCCCGCCGACACCAGGGACGATGGCAGTGGGATCGAAGGCCACCAGCGGGGAGCCAGGTGGACACGTGGTGGGAACGGATCCAATGGCCGGAGCGATGGGTGTCGGCGAGGGATAGGGCGAGGGAGGCGGCGTATCCACCACGATCGTCGAGACGGCCACGGCAGCGAGCGGAGTGGGTGTCGAGCGAGTGCCGAGCGTTCCCAGCAGTGTACCCAGAGACGGCGCCTCGATTACGACGAGAATCAGCAGGATCACGAGGACCGTGAGAGCAGCCGCTACCAGAGCACACGGCACCTCGACACGCCGCTGGTACCATGGCGCAAGCCCGGTGTCGCTGGGCCCTTGGACAGGAGCCCAAAACCACCGGTCACCCCAGTGGTGCGCCCGCTGGGGCAGCTGGCTGACCTCGATCTCGAGCTCGTCAGGCTGCGGCCCCAGCTCGTCTTCCGGTTCCGATCCTGTACTGTCCATACCTGTACCGGTGTTGTTGCCCTTGCTCACGTCACGTGGTGATAGTAAGCGACCAGGGGACACAATTCCTGCCTAGTATAGCACAACGGGTTTCTGGCAAGGTGTGGGCTTATGCCACCAGAAATACTCAAAAGACGTCACTAGCCGCTGCGGAATGTTAGCTATGGGTAATAAACAACGGGCCATTCGTTGGGCAGCTGCGGGTAATCAGATACTTATCGAGTGCTGTAGCGACCTTGCGGGAGAAGAATATCTCACGAGTTTGTCCCAAAGTGGTTTGGAGTTGAAGCGTTTCCACACCAGCATCGCCGCCGAGCAAGTCCTCCACAAACCAACCTTGTCTACCAAGCCAGCGGCAGAAGCTTCGCACAGCGGCAGGCCGCCGGTTGTAGGTGGCCGGTGCCAGGTGTTCTTGTCGTACAAGAAACTGCTGGATCTGTTCAAGGGTGAGCGCAGCGACCGATTGGGCGCCCAACATGGAGAGGGGTGGAGCAAGATCCAGTGCATAACCCTCGCGAGTGCGCCGGGCGAACGCCGATGCGGTCAAAAACAGGCCGTATGCCTGCGAGAAAGTACCGGCAGGAACAGCGGCAGCCGATGCCGGAGAAGGAAAAGAGAGGTTTCGATCGTCTGGAGTTCGGCTGACCGAGTCCGACATAGGGGCTGTCTCCTAGTTCCTGATTGCCCCTCATGCAGTACTCGTTATCGCACCTAATGCGGAATGCGTGGAGCGTCGCTTCAGGCCTCTAGGCTAGCATGTTCCCGCGCGGTTGGCCTCTCGAATGTCGTCGCGAACCAGCGCTTGCCCTGAGACTGTCAACTCTCCGATGGCCAACTCACTCCTCATGGTATGCGCCGCCGCCAGCGGCATGCCCTCTGCAACTCTCACCTCCATTGTGGCCGTAGTGAGCTTGTGGCTCGCCCATATATACTTTTGAGAAAGGATACCTATCATGTCAGATACCAATCCCAACGCTCCGACAGTAGTGCTCGTACACGGCGCCTTCGCCGACGCTTCCAGCTGGTCGGGAGTGGTCGCCAGGCTCCTCAAGGCAGGCGTCGCCGTTGAAGCGGTGCCCAACCCGTTACGCAGTCTGACCTTCGACGGTGAGTACGTCGCCACAATCCTTGGCCAGATTCCCGGTCCGATCGTGCTCGTCGGCCACTCCTATGGCGGTCCCGTCATCACCTATGCCAGCTCCAAGGCCTCGAATGTGAAGTCGCTCGTCTATGTGGCGTCCTTTGGGCTCGACAAAGGCGATAGCACTCTCGGGTCGGTTGCTTCGTTTCCGCCCTCCGACCTTAATGATGCCTTGAAGCCCCGTAAGTACCCGAGCGGAGAGAAGACCGGTACCGAGTTCTACATCCAGCCAGAGAAGTTCCACAGGGTGTTCTCCGCAGATCTTCCGGCGGATCAGGCCGCCGTGCTGGCAGTGAGCCAGCGGCCAGCGACCGATGTGGTCTTCTCAGAGCCTCTCGCGGTCGAACCGGGTTGGAAATCCATTCCAAGCTGGTTCATCGTCGCAGGAGCTGACCACGCCATCAATCCAGACTCGGAGCGCGCGGCAGCGAAGCGTTTGGGAGCGAAGATGACCGTGATCGACGGTGGTTCGCACTTGATCATGCTGTCGCACTCGGAGGAGGTGACCAACGTCATTCTCCAGGCTCTTGCCTCCATCAGCTGAGCTCCACTTTGTACATTATTCGTCAGTAACATGCCGCATGAGCCAACTGCTGAAGCGTCGAGCGAGGCAATAAAACCACATTGGGATCTGAACGGGATGTGGGAAAAGTAAAATTGCCCCATAAATGCCGCCGCACCAACGCCAGAATATCGCTGAAGGTCGCCGCCGACTTGTGATACCACGCCGCTTGCTGGTGGGGAGGATGCCCGTCGGGAGCCAGGGCTGAACCAAAGAGGGCCACGAGGCTGTAGAGCGCGAAAAGGAGCGGAGTCGTACGCTCAATGGCAAGGTCAGACCACTGTCGCTCTCGTCTCGATCCCTAAATGGGCGCGGCTTTCCTCGAAGGTGGTTTCCAAACTCCAGCGCTTCATAAAATCCCGCACAATCTCGTCAGCCGGCTGGGTCTGGTCGGTGGAAAAGAGGGCTTTGGGCGGTCGCTTTCCTGCCGGATCGCGGGTGAGGACCCACGACCTCGGAGCAACGTGCGCGGGAGCGCAGTCGGGCCTGGCGTCGACGCTATCGCTGGCGGGCAGGCATCGAAGGTCGTATCAGCAGCCTGCGCCGCCAGTTTGGACTGGCCCGTTGTGCCTACCACGGGGAGGTGGGACTGCAACGCTGGATTGGCTGGGGGGTCCTGGCCAGCAATCTGCGGCAGATCGGTCGGCGGCTCGCACGTCCTCGACGCAACCAGCCGGTACGAGCGGCCTGACGGAGAGCAGTGGTGCAACGCATCCTGCGCGATACAGCGCTTGCCTGGAGCAAAGACTAACCCAATCAGTCCATTTCCCATTTCGCAGCGTCAACTAGTACTAGGCCTACGCAGCAAGGGCTTCGCCAAGCGTCACGTGACAAGCCAGTCGCCGGCGACAATACGATTGGCGAGCTTCACCGATGACAGGTGGCACTCGTGAGACCTCTAGATAGCCCCAGCCGAGCACTGGGGGTCTGATGGCTGGACCGTGAATTCGCGGCCGCACCTCGCTTACCTCTTGAGGGAACATCGCCCGATCCGGAGAGAACACTTGGCGCATCGAGGAGACCGTGAGTAAGGAAGGGGGGATATAGGGGCGAGAGAAATCCAGGAGCACAGAACATATGCGCTCTATCTTGACGTGGCAAAGAGCCTGGCACTATGGGCACGCGACACGCGCTATAGGACTGACGGCCGGCGAGCTCGCCATTACTCCCTGAGATGAGCGATACTGCCTAGATGTAGTCGAAGCGTTGCAAGCATAGCCTCAAGCCCAGAGAAAAGAGCGTCCCGTATGCCTCTCGCTGA
>JBKQTH010000022.1:0-34332 GCA_052143275.1 Ktedonobacterales bacterium
CACGTCACAATGCCCGAGAGACAGGTTCTAAAGAGCAAAATGATACCACATCAGAACTCGCGACCAATGTCTAGTACATCTGCTCGCCACCGAGCGATCATAACGAAACCGCTGGTGGAAGCACAGCTCTATCGACCTAGTTCCTTTGTCGCACTCACGATTCTCGTCTTCCCGGTAGTCGCTACCCTGGTCGCAGTGATCGTCTTTCTCGGCAGCACCAGCACCATTCCTAACTGGCTTCCATTTCTGGTTCTGCTATGCCTACCCTTTCTACCAGCGCTTTGGTTCGCGATGCAGAGTGCGCGCACTACCTCGCTCAGTTTTGCTGCTGGCCGCCCGTGGCGACCATGGATCGAGCTACCCTGGGACAGCATAGAACGGGTCGAACAGTCAGGGCTAAGCATACGGGCAATTGCCAGCGACGGCCGTCAACTCACTTTCGTTCCCTTCCTACTGAGAGACGGTACTCGGCTACGGCGAGAATTCCTCCTCAGACTACCTCCTCACGTGCTAAGCGGTTCGCTGGGGCAAGAGGCAAAGAGGTTGCTTGTGCCTGACATCCAGACCACACCGGAGGGCGGACTTGCGGGTACGCTTCGCGCGCATCCCAAACGCCTCTGGCGCAATCTAGCGTTCATTCTAGGATTGGCATTGATCGCAGCTGGAATCGCGTCGCTGTGGTACTTTGGCCCGTTTCCCGGTCTCTTCCTGGCCGTGGGCGGCCTGTTGCTGGGATGTATGTGCCTGCTAGCTTTTGTGTGGCTGCTGCAGGAAATTCTGATCAACGAGAATGGAATCAGCCGGACCATGCCGCTCAGGAGGCGTCCTGCCATGCTGGAATGGAGTAGCATCGATCTGATCGAGCATTCATCCCATGAGTATGTTCTGCGGCTACGCGGACCGGCGCGATTCATCTGCGTAGGTCCCTCCTTACTACCCTCCGCGGAACGGGATCTCATGCGAGCCTATATCCATGAGTATGGTATCAGTAGAGGGATCCCTACTGTCCGTCGTACCTGGATATTTGTGTAGCATGACTGTTCTTCTGTTAAGATCGGCCGCGTCGCAGGCGCGAGGGAAGTATTCCTTCTTCGTCTCGATATTTGGCCACGGTTCGTCGGGCAATATCGAAGCCGTCTCGCCGTAACTGACAGGCCAATTGTTCATCACTTAGCGGCCGCCTG
This sequence comes from Ktedonobacterales bacterium, assembly GCA_052143275.1. Taxonomy (GTDB): domain Bacteria; phylum Chloroflexota; class Ktedonobacteria; order Ktedonobacterales; family JADMIN01; genus JAJPKE01. The sequence goes on from JBKQTH010000022.1 coordinate 1,185, forward strand.
GTATTTTCGGCGCAGATCAGCTGCCTAAGGGCATTTTTAGCTGGCAAAGAAGCATTAAAGAAGTCATCAAACGGCACCACCTGACCACTGGGCAGCAGTACGAATTTTCCATCGGTAGCTCGGCTAACCGTAGATTCGTGGAGGCCGAGCGCCTCGGCCACGTCCGCTCGTGTCAATGGCTTGAGACCACGTGGCCCATACTCAAGAAATTCCCGCTGCCGATCAATCAGTGCATCTGAGACTCGCTGCATCGTATTCCAGCGCTGCTGAAGGGCCGCGATAAAGGATTGCGCCCGGTCAAAGTAGGTACGAATGTGCTGCTTGTCATCATGACTACCACCTATCTCCTTAATGTGCTTGTGTGCCCACTGATAGCCCTGATGAATGTGTAGATCGTAACGTTGCTCTTCAACGACCTCGGCCTCGAATCCGGCTCCTCGACGGCGAATGACAACATCGGGACGAACGCTAGCCGCAACCTCGGCCAACTCTCCGCAGTCCGAATCAAAACCGTGCGTTGGATACGGATACAAGTGCTCACGAATGAAACGCCACTCGGCTTCGACTATCTTTGGTGTCCTGCCAATCGCATGGGCAACTTCACGGAAGCGCCGAAACGCCAGCGCATGCAGGTGGTCCCTCACCAATAATTCGGCCAGCTTCCTAGGCTTCCCAGCTTGCGCTATACGCCGCAGCTGAATCAAAAGGCATTCCTGTGGACCACGGGCGCCGATACCCGGTGGGTCGAGGCGCTGGAGTAGACAGAGCACGTGCTCAATTGGTTCCCGACCACAGGAGAGCTCGCGCATAGCGTCTTCCACGATGCTGTCTGGGAGATACCCATGATGGTCGAGATTTCCTACCAAGTACTCGGCAATGACGAGTTCGTCCTCAGTAATCATCACGTTCAGCATCTGCAGCAGGCTATCACCACGCCGGGCCTTTCCAGCTACTCGTCCCATTGGATCAGAGCTGTCGTCCTCCAACGGTATACCGGTATTGGCCACGCCCATGTTACTGTCCAGTAAATTGGGCTCATCATCGCGGCTCTGACCGCCGAAGAGCGGCATCCCACATGCCGGGCAGATGCGGTTGCCGGTATCAAGGCCTGCGCCACAATAGTGACAACTCTCGCGCTCCAATAATTCGATTGCTGGATTGATATCTCGCTCGTGGGCAATAGCTCCCATCAGTTCTTGGCTCGGCATCTGAAGCAGATGTACTGCGACGATCTGCCGATGAGACATTACCTGCGTTTGACGTGGTTCCTGGGTTTGGTCTATATGAATATCTATCAAAGCAGTTCCAACCCTCTCTCCCCGCGTCGCTGCGGTACACTATACCAATGGCAAAATGGTGCATCGAAGGTGACACGGAGCCAGAAAGCAAATACCATGCCGAAGCGCCTGGTATGCTCCGAATTAGCCTATACTTACTACTTTGTCTACCCGATATTCATCCAAAGGTACCAGATATACCTATTTATTACGTAAAGAGAGTGGCTATGGCCGGAATTTTGGTAGCGCTTGCGCTGGGCTCGGTGGTCTTTTTGTCGGTGATCTTACTAGTGAGCGCGCTCATGCTACGCAGTAGATGGGATAAGATTGGTAGCCCGGATCGTTCAGATCCCTCCAAGCACTGAGCTAAGATCCCTACTCTCTGCCGGGTTGGCCAAGCTGGATTGCAGAGCCGAGCGTACCTTTCTGCCGCGCTCACCTGGATCCATCGTCGCCTGAAGTAGCCTCTCCATCCCCGGCAGGGTGGCCTCTTCCTTTAGCCGAGCCGATCCCAGGGCAGTAATCCACGCGCTTCGCCAGCGGTACTTATCCGGAACTGTGTCGGTCACCATCGAGTAAGCGCCGGTCTCCAACGCCAGCGCGACTCCCTCTGGCGGAAGGAGGCCACTCAGGTCTTCGGCAGCGACATTGGGCTCGGCCGCGAGTTCGCGAGCGACGGTAGCTGAATCTTCCCGGTACTGGGAGGATAAAGGCAGTACGCTCACCCGGCTGCTATACGCGCTATTCTTCGGCGTGGAGAGTAGGGCCTGTATGTCGGCACTCGAGGCTTTGTCCCGCGGTGCCACCAGGAATCGTGCCCGGCTAAAGAGCTCGGCTAGACTCCGGATGGGATCCGCGTAATAATGGGGATCCAGTATCTGAACGATTTTGTCGAACCCAACCAACACGACGAGCTCAGTGCCGGCGGACACGTGAGTTCGTATGATATCCACCTCGTCCACATATAAGCCCCGGTTGACCACTACTACCCCACCGGACGACACCGCAGTAACATAGGCTACGAGCTGTACCAGGCGATCTACTAGCGTAGCCCGTACCACTGACTCCTTGTCTACACTGGCGACCGCAAGGATCCAGAGCACACAGTCGATGCTGCCACTCGTTTTCGCTGCCTCCACCAGGGCAGCATGCGCCAGTGTCAGGGGGTTGAATGTACCGGCAAACAGACCAACACGTCCGGCGCCAGCCACTTCCGCCTGTCCAGCAAAGAAATCGGTGGACGGTTCCGGTTTCTGTAAGAGCGCCTGAATCCTTTCCCAGGTCTCTACCAGATGGGCAGTGTCACCTAGTCGAGCCGACGCCGCCGCGTAACGCCCGCTCCAGACTGATGTCTGAATATTGGTCATTGGAGGCGAATCCCCTGTACCATACTAAAATGGATTAGTTATGATGAGTTAGTGAGTCGTTAGATCGACCGGACGCTACGTCCGGATCGAGCGCAAGATACAAAGTGCACGCTGCATGGATAGACTTGGTGCCGCAGCCCACATCAGAGTCAACCCATCTATCGCCGCTATCGTGCTCGCCGCCGGACGTTCGACTCGAATGGGACGGCACAAGCTGTTGCTGCCGCTGGGAGGTCGTCCTCTAGTATCCTATGCGGTGGAGGCAGCCTCTGCAAGCTCGGCCGATCCCGTCATCGTCGTGGTCGGCTATCAGGCGGCGGAGATCCAGGCGGCATTACCGGCCGGGCGCTATCGTATCCGTATCAATCATGATTACTCTCGCGGCATGGCCGGCTCACTGGTACAGGGTATAGCCGCTCTCGCCGCTTTACCTGCCGGCAGTAGGCCCCTCGCTGGAGCCATCATACTGCTTGCCGACCAACCTCTGGTCTCTACTAGGTTGATCAATCGCCTGCTGGAGAGTGCCTACGCTGCACCGTCCGCCATTCTTGCCACCACCTACGCCGGGCAGCGAAGCACACCGGTCTACTTCCCGAGCCTTCTCTGGGGCGAGTTACTGCAGATCACTGGGGATGAGGGCGGCCGGTCGGTGATCGCCAAGCACCCTGACCTGGTCCGGACTCTGGACATCGCCGAACCTGAGCCTGGGCTCGACGTCGACCGTGCCGAGGAGTACGACGAACTGGTGACTAACTGGGCACGCTATGCTACGAAGTTTCTCGATGGCTTGTAGATGGCTCAAGCTGGCCCTCCCGCCAGGATCGAGCCTTCTGATCATCCTGGGTGGGCACGTAGGAGATCAGCGCGTGTACTCCGGAACCGCTCTCCAACCGGTAATCCGCAAGCGCCGCCGGTATTACCACAGTGTCTCCCGGTCCGAGTGAAAGCTGAGCGGAGGCCAAGCATACATCGCACTTTCCCTCCAACAGGCTGATGATATGGCAGCTTGACTGCATAGTCGCAGCGGTAAAATTGCCCCGAAAATGCAGCTCCTCTTCGAGAAAATGCTTGCAGGCGACCAGTACGCGGTGATCGCCTTCAAAACCCTTCTGGGGCGCAACCGCTACCGCTTGCGGCAATATGCCTTCGGCAGGCCGGTAGCTCATGACCGCCAGGGAACTGTCGACGTGGAGATCTCGCGGCTTGCCATTGGCCTGCAGCCTTCCATAGTCATACAACCGATAGGTCACGTCGGAATATTCTTGTAACTCATATAGGACGATCCCAGGACCTATGGCATGTACTGTCCCTGCCGGAACAAAAATCACGTCACCGGTCTGCGCGGTAAAGATGTTCAGCAGACCTTCAAGGCTTCCCGCGCTAATGGCGTCTCGCACTTCATCTTGGCTCGCCTCGCGTAAAAGCCCAACCGCCAGCTGCGCACCAGGTTCAGCATGCAAAATATACCAGGTCTCGGTCTTTCCCAGCTTTCCACTCTCGTGCAACGCAGCATAGAGGTCGTCAGGATGCACCTGCACCGAGAGCCATTGCTTGGCGTCGAGAAACTTGGTCAAGAGTGGGAAACGATGTCCCGCAACCTCCGCGGCTCGCCAGCCAATCAACCGCTCGCCCAGTATCCCTACGAGTTCACCCAGGGTTTGCCCCTGGTAGGGCGGATTCGTGACGACACTTTCGATTGCCGTCTCCCATGATTCACCGATCTGAGCATCTGGAGGGATGACCTTGCCGGCATAGACAGCCAGACTTCTTCCACCCCAGATGGTTTCGTGTAGGTCGCCAGCGAGCTGAATCGGTGCCAATGGTATCGACGGATCAGGCATGGTATGCGCCGCTCATTTCTGCCAGTACTTGACTCTCCTCACTGTCCCAGCCTAACCTAACCAATCTCAAGCCGCAAGGAAAAGAGTACTGACGAGCTAATAGCTCGTCAGTACTCTTTGGTTGGGAGGCGCATGCTCCCTACACTATTGGTGGAATCAGAGTACCTGAGATTACCGGTTTTGCACCTTTTGCTCGCTCAGACCCTGGCCAGCAAGGTGACCGCACGTAAAACTTCCTCACGCGCCTCATCAGGTGATCGGCTCGACATCGCGTCAACAATGTGGCAACGCAGAACCTCAGCGGCAACACTCTCCATGCCGGCACGAGCCGCCAGGATCTGAGTTACTATATCTTCACATGACTTGCCGTTTTCAAGCATTCCTATAATTCCGCGTATCTGGCCCTCGATGCGACGCAGCCGCATCTGCAGGTCCGGCTGCGCTTTGTCGCTGACAGTAGTCGCCATTCTCGCCCTCACCTGCCTTTACTTGCAGCACGCTATAATGCGAGTCCAGCTGGCAGCAAGCGAAAACGTTCCTATACTGGCGCGTTCAAGGCGGCATCAATGTGCCGGCGCAGTACGTCTGGTCTCTCAAGACCAACTATTCGGTCAATTTCCTGTCCGTCGCGGAAAAAGATAAGCGTCGGAATCCCCTGAACGCCGTAACCCCCAGGCGTCATCTGATTCTCATCAGTATTCATCTTCGCGAAGACCATTTTATCCTTATATTCGCCAGCCAGCTGCTCAAACGCCGGCGCCATCATCAAACAGGGACGGCACCAGGGAGCCCAAAAATCTACCACAACCGGTTTATCCGACTTCAGCACACTATCAGAGAATCCCTGATCTGTGACCTGAACAAGCTGATCCGACATAGCGTCCTCCTACTGAAGATATACGGGTTTACCGCTGCTGTATCGTATACCATACCGGGGTATCGTACACAGATACGATATCACATGATCACCGAGACTGTCAAACTGGGGACCACAACGCACTGCCTGGGGGGCAAGCGCTACGAAGTGCTATGATAAATAGTGAATATTGGCGCATAGTGGTGAATATTCGCCGTGGAGGCTTCCATGTCGCTTTCCGATGGAACCAGATATTTTGATCATGCTGCGACTACACCGGTTGACCCGAGGGTCGTCGAACGAATGCTACCCTATTTCTCCTCATTCTTCGGCAACGCCAGCAGCATCTACGCCCTCGGACGCCGAAGCCTTTCCGCTCTGGACGAGGCTCATGAGGAGATCGCCGAAGCACTCCATTGCCGTCCAACCGAAATCATCTTCACCGGTGGCGGCTCCGAGGCGGATAATCTGGCCATCAAGGGAATAGCCTGGGCAGAGAGACGTCGTGGTAACCATATCATTACCTCCGCCATCGAGCACCATGCCGTCCTTCACACCTGCCAGCAACTGGAGCGCTACGGCTATACCGTTACCTATCTTCCGGTTGATGAGGCTGGTCTGGTAGACCCTGATGAAGTGGAGGCGGCAATCACCGACCAGACCGCGCTGGTTACTATTATGTATGCGAACAACGAGATTGGCACCATACAGCCCATAGGAAAAATTGGGCGTATCTGCCACGCGCATAGAGTACCTTTCCATACCGACGCAGTACAGGCGGCGGGGCTACTTGATCTTGATGTACGGGAGCTTGGCGTCGATCTGCTCTCACTCTCGGCCCACAAGTTCTATGGTCCCAAAGGGGTCGGAGTATTGTATCTGCGCCAAGGCACCCGCATTCAGCCGCAGATCGTGGGCGGCTCCCAGGAACGCAACCGCCGCGCCGGCACTGAGAACGTGGCCGGAGCGGTAGGAGCCGCCGAGGCGCTGCGCCTGGCCCGCGCTGAACGGGACACGGAAACCGAGCGGCTGACCAGGCTTCGTGAGCGCCTCATCGCCGGCGTGCTGGCATTGCCCGGTGCCAGACTCACCGGTCATCCGAAGCTTCGCCTACCAGGTAGCGCCAGTTTTACTCTCGCTGGCGTTGAGGGCGAATCGCTTCTCCTCAACCTCGATTTGATTGGCGTGGCCGCATCCAGCGGCAGCGCCTGCTCGTCGGGCGACATCGAGCCATCCCACGTACTGACTGCTCTTGGTATACCAGCCTCCGTCGCCCGAGGACATCTTCGCCTCACACTCGGCAGCAGCACCACTGATGACGATATTGACTTCGTGTTGGAAGAACTCCCGACTATTCTCGAACGGCTGCGAGCTTTGTCAACGAATCCTGCTCCTGCAGCGCCGTAGAGAATCGCTGAAACAATTTCCCTGGCCACACTCTCTAACCAGCAGTAGAGATATAGTCTAGTCCTGAACACGCCTATCAGCCGCCAGTCGAGCTCGGTACCAGTCAACTATGGGTGTTTTCAGGATCTGGATGTCGAAGTAGCGAGGGATGGTCATGGTTGATACTTCTATACATGCCGGCAGTTACACCTTTGATCCATTTGCGCGCCACCAGTTTTACCACGATATCAACCAGTCACTGGTGCATACTGCGATCTTGCAGTTAGATGCCAGCCTCCCCAAAGGGCAACCGGCGTGTGTGGCGGAGCTCGCCTCGGGTACCGGCGCGGTAACTGAACTTATTCTTGATGAACTCGAGAATATTGGCCGGTCCGGTACGGTTATTGGAATCGAGCCATCGTTCGAGGCCATTGACATTGCGCGTGAGCGGTTGCGAGGACGAGGGGTACGTTTTGAGCAGGGCGACGCCGACCACTTGGCCGATATTGTCACCGGCGCCGATGAGATATTCTTCTGCAATGCCATCCATCTAGTGCCCAACAAGCGCGATGTTCTTCAAAAGATTGCGCGGGCGCTCCGGAAGGATGGACTGTTTGCCTGTAATAGCTCCTTCTTCGCCGGCGCCTACCCGCCCGGCAGCGAGCGCTTCTATCACCTCTGGATACGACGAGCGTTGGGCTGGATACGCCAGCAGCACCCTGAGCTGCGCCGAACGGGCCACCACGAGAAAGCCACGGCAATGAGCTGGCTCACCGCCGAAGAGTACGCTGATATTTTTGACCAGTGCGGACTGCATATAGTAGAAATCCGAAACGAAGAAGCACTGATGCCCCTGCGCTCCTGGCAGGACATCGGTCGCTACTGGCTCTTTATCGAGGGAGCGCTGCCAGGGGTGCCGATTCCGATTGGCGCAGATGCGCTGGAATATGCCGCGGCTGAGGCTTTCGCTGAACTACAAATCACCGAAGTGCCGCGCATCTGGCTCCAAATGGTGGCCCAGAACTTACCAGAGAATGAGGGCTAGCTCTGGTATTTCCCGAGAATAAGCACCGCGTTATGGCCACCAAAGCCCATGGAATTCGAGGCAGCGATCCGAATGACGGCCCGACGGGCGGCATTGGGCACGTAGTCGAGATCACACTCTGGATCGGGATCCTCGTAGTTGATGGTTGGCGGCAGAATGCCATCCCGTAAGGCCAATGTAGTGATGATCGCTTCCACCCCTCCAGCTGCGCCCATCATATGACCGGTCATAGACTTGGTTGAGCTGACCGCCAGATGATACGCATGCTCGCCAAAGACGCTCTTGATGGCCGCGGTTTCGTTGCTGTCGTTGAAACGAGTCGAGGTGCCATGAGCGTTGATATATTCTACTGACTCTGGATCAATTGCCGCCTTCTTGAGCGCTCGCCGAAGCGCCCGGGCTAAACCAGCTCCAGCCGGCGCCGGCTCGGTAATATGGTGAGCATCCGAGGTACCAGCGTAACCGAGAATCTCGGCATAGACGTGCGCCCCGCGCCTTCGCGCCTCTTCAAGATCTTCCAGCACGACCACACCGGCACCCTCGCCCATGAGGAAACCGTCCCGCTGATTATCGAAAGGGCGACTGGCACGCGTCGGCTCCTGGTTGCGCCTTGAGAGAGCATGCATGGCGCCAAAGGCCGCAACCGTCATGTTCGTGATGCTGGCCTCGCTTCCACCAGCAATCATAGCCCGCGCATCTCCACGACGAATGATTTCGGCGGCCTCGCCGATCGCATGCGCACTGGTAGCACAAGCCGATACCGCGGAGAAGTTAGGGCCACGCGCACCCATGCGCATCGAGACATAGCCAGTAGCCATATCGGGGGCAATCATGGGGACAAAGAAGGGGCTAATCCGCCGGGGACCTTCATCGAATAGCACGTGAAATCCCTGCTCAAGCACATGTAATCCGCCGCTTCCCGACCCAATCACCACACCGACGTCATCAGGCATCGCCTCGATATCTATACCCGCATCGGCTACAGCCTGGCATGCGGCGGCATAGGCATACTGAACAAATTTCTCGGTACGGCGTACTTCTTTGCGGTCAAGGTAGTCTGAAGGATCGAAGTCACTCACCTCGGCTGCGATTTGTACCTGGTGGAAACTGGGATCGAAGCCGCGAATAGGTCCAGCTCCCGAACATCCCCGGCAGACGGCCTTCCAGGTGCTGGCAGTATCGTTGCCAAGCGGCGTTATCATGCCCACCCCAGTGATACCTACGCGTGTCCCCATCAAGAGTCTGCCCTTTCTCATCTCGCACAAGAATGCTCTCATTCTACCTCATCCGCCAAGGCGAAGTATACTGTGAGCTTGCATCAATCAATTGCGCCGGCGCGTCACTTGTTCAAGCCTATCACTGACACGCTCTTTAGTACTACCGGTCCGCCGATCTCCCACTGGTACAATGACGCTGCCAACGCCGAGAACAGCCGTGCCGGAGCAAGCTCACCAATAATCGCTCGCGGGAGTAGTTCGCGATAGCGGAAAACAGTCCTGGCTTATATAATTGTTCCAAGCATCAATTGGTTCCAGGCATCGGGTAGGCCACCAACCGGCACCGCAGTCCACTAGATTGCTTTAGTTCTCGCCGCGAGAGGAGCAATCTCCTGGCAATGGTCCATAGCGCAGATGTACCTTTAGTTAGCTATCCAACCAAGAACTGAAAAGAAATGAGCGGAGACTAGTGATGGTGACCGGCGACTTGACCCGGCAGGAGATCGTTGATCTCTCGCGCCAGACTACACTCTATGAGTGGACCGCGCAGCGCGCTATGGCGCCACTGGTGATTGATCACGCCAAAGGCATCTACTTCTGGGATGCCGACGGCAAACGGTATATGGACTTCAACTCTCAGTTGATGTGTGTGAATATCGGACATGGTGACGAGCGCGTCATCAGCGCTATCAAAGCCCAGATGGACAAGGTCTGTTACGTCGCTCCAACCACTGCGACCACTGCAGTTCGGGCCGAGCTGGGTAAGCTGCTACAGGAAATTACTCCCGGTAATCTGTCGAAGGCATTTTTCACCAACGGCGGTGCTGAAGCCAATGAGAATGCTATCAAGATTGCACGCTGGATGACCGGTCGTCAGAAGATCGTCTCCCGCTACCGGTCATACCACGGCGCAACTGCTGGTGCCATCTCACTCACCGGCGACCCGCGCCGCTGGGCTGCCGAGCCTGGAATACCCGGAGTGGTACGGGCCATGGACCCGTATCGCTATCGTTGCCGGTGGTGCGGCGACAAGCCAGCCTGTACGCTTGACTGCCTAAACCATATCGAGGATATTATTACCTTTGAAGGGCCCGAGACTATTGCCGCAGTCATCGTGGAAACCATTACGGGAACCAACGGCATCATCATTCCTCCCAACGGCTACCTTCAAGGTCTCCGCGAGCTCTGCAGCCGCCACGGCATCCTGCTGATTTGCGATGAGATCATGAGTGGCTTCGGACGTACCGGGGAATGGTTTGCCGTGGATCACTGGGGTGTCGTACCTGATATCATGACGGTAGCCAAAGGATTGACCTCTGCCTACGTTCCACTAGGCGCTACCATCGTTAGTGACGACATCGCCAAAGAGTTCGATGATCGGCCACTCTACGCCGGCCTCACCTACAACTCCCATCCGGTAGGTTGCGCCGCGGCGGTGGCCTGCATCAACGTCTACAAAGAAGATCATCTCATCGAGAACGCCAGGGAGCTGGGTAAGATTCTGGAACTCGAACTCAACAATATTGCTGCCCGCCACCCATCGGTCGGCGATGTGCGCTCGATCGGACTCTTTAGTATCATCGAGCTGGTAAAGAATCAAAAGACGCGGGAGCCTCTTACGCCCTACAATCCGAAGTCCAGCGAGCTTGGACCTATGCCAGAGCTGAATGCGTTCTTCCGGGAGCAAGGCCTCTTTACCTTTGTCCGATGGAACGGATTCTTTGTCAATCCTCCGCTGTGTATTACCGAGGAGCAACTCCGCGAAGGGTTGGCCATCATCGATCAGGGACTCGAGATCACCGACCGCGCGGTCGCTTAAGCAGTACGGGCCAGCGTAACCTGTTGTAGCCGGCTCAGAGCAGTCGGCTTATTGGCTTCCAAGAGCCATGGCTTCGAAACGCTCGACCTGCTCCCCAATGACCCGGAAGCTGCTTTGCCAGAAGGCCGGTCCGCGCGTATCGATGCCGAATCGGCCAGCCAGCGTCGCCGCGTCGGCCAGGCCGGTAGAAGAAAGCAGCTCGTCATAGCTGGCTTTGAACGCTTCTGGGTCTCGTTGGTAGCGTGAGTAAAGCCCCAACCCAAAGAGCAGTCCAAACATATAGGGAAAGTTGTAGAACGAGCGGCCGGTGCTGTAATAATGAGGCTTCATGGCCCACATATACGGATGGAGCAACTTCTGGTCCAGACCCTCGCCATACGCCTCACACTGGGCATCGAGCATGGCCAGACAGAGCTCTTCCACCGAAAGCTCGCGCTGCTTTCGGCTCTCGAAGACCTGCTGCTCAAAGCGAAAACGGCTGGTGATGTCTACTACCACCTGGCAGCTTCCCTGAAGTGCGGCCTCGAGAATCTCCAGCTGCTCAGCCTCGTCCGCTCGCTCGAGCGCGGCCTGCTGCACGATGGTTTCGCAGAAGATGCTGGCGGTTTCCGCAAGAGTCATGGGAGTCGAGCGTTGGATCATCGTGCGCCGGGCAAGATTCAGGTTATGGTAGCCGTGCCCGAGTTCATGCGCGAGAGTGCTCACCCCATCGAATGAGGCCCTGAAATTGGCAAACACCCGAGATTCATCACCACGTACTGGCATACAGAACGCACCATCACGCTTGCCGTCGTGAGGCTCGGCGTCGATCCAGTGCTCGTTGAAAGCCCGCACGGCAAAATCGCTCATGCGATCGGAATAGGTGCCGAACTGCCGGATGATGAAGCGCTCGGCATCATCCCATTGCCAGGGTCGTGAGCTTTCCCCAATCGGTGCAAAGAGATCGTACCAGGCCAGAACAGGTACCTGTAGCATGCGGGCTTTGGCTTTGAGATAGCGTCGAAACTGCGGCACGGCCTCGTCTGCTGCGAACATCATGGCATCCAATGTCTCGCGGTCGATGGCGGCGTCGAAGAGTGCGGCATCCAGCGGCGATTCCCAGCCGCGCCGCGCCGCCAACAGATTGACCTCGCCTTTGATGCTGTTCAACGCGGCGGCCAGCGGCACTGCAACCTGTTGCCAGCCGGTAAGCTCTGCTTCATAGGCCTGACGTCTAACCTCACGCCTCGGGTCAAGGGCCAGTGTGCGAATGACGCTCATCGGGAGCTCTTCGGTCTTTCCGGCAAGCTCTACCGGAACCATCAGCTGAGAAGAGACGTTGCCGTGTAGACGGCTCCAGGCGCTTCCACCGGTCACATTCAAGTCGGCCGCCAGCGCTTCCTCCTCTGGACTCATCAGATGAGAAGCTACTACTTTGGCGCGCCGTAGCCAGTAGGCATGGTCACCAGCCGCCGGTGAGTCTTTTATTAGAGTCTCGATATCGAGCCGCCCGATCCAGGCGGTAATTCGAGTGCCCAGCTTGTATAGTCTGGTGGTTTGTTGCTGGAACTCGCTCTGCCGGGCCTGAGCAAGAGTATCCCTGGAGTTGGTAGAGACGAATGCAGTGATGTAGGCTCCCATGGTCTGGACTCTCGCCAGAACCGAGTTGTAGCGTTCAATCACCTCCGGAAAAGCGGTGACAAGGTCGGACTGTGTCGCGTCCTTTTGCTCTATCCCGCCGAAGAAGTCATTCAGCGCAGCTATGCTGGTTTCGACTTCTTGAAATCCCTGTTGAAACTCGGGTGATTCCAGGCCGGGGAAAATGTCGGACATATCCCAATGGGGCAACGAGAGAGAGTCCACCATGAACACGTGCTCCTATCTTCTTGGTTATCACCAGTCTACCACGCTGCCATAGTACTGCTCCATACCGGACGCGACTATGCCTAGAATTACCGGTAATCAGCTGGAATCATCCTGGCCTCACTGTATAACAGATGCGGGACAGTCTCTCACCTAAATGCCGATCGGCTCGTAGTAGGACATAAACGAGAATCAAAGGGAAGGGCACAATGCAGCAATCACCCGACCGGCAACGTCTACCAGGTTACCCAACTCAATCAGGCTACCAAAGTGCGCCTGCTCCCAGCGTGATCGCACCCAGGCCGGCACGTCAGCGTTATTCGCTGATCCGCGATATCTATTGGGGTGCGGTCTTGGGCGACTTTGCGCCGACGGTGGGCCTACCTGGAGCGGTAGTCCAGGCAATGCTTGGCTATGTGCCGGTAGTGGGGACCCTCACGGCTGCACGTGACGCGGTGGCAGACTGGAGGCTGCATGATGCCGCGGGTGTCATATTAAATATACTGGCCGCCTTTCCAGTACTGGGGGGCGTGGCCAAGACGGCCGACGTGCTGCATGAGCTACACCGGTTGCACCGGGTATATGCCAGTTCTTCGAGCGGCAAGCGACAAGATGAGACCACGGCACAAGATGAAATCACCATAAAGGCAGAGAAGCGCCGCGGGTTAGGCTGCGTTGCGTTCTTCGTCTCTACAGCAGTGCTGGCTCTAGGTATGCTGTATGGTTTGGGAATCCATGTCGCTGCCCAGGATGCGGCTGCATCCTGGCCTCTTCAGGCTGGTACCCTTCTCATCGGGCATGGTATGCTGGTGGTCGCCATTGGGCTTGGCGCACTTGGTCTCAGTGTTGGAGAAGTGATCTGTGTGGGTAGCCGAGCCTGGCTCGGAGTGATTTTTCTGCCGGCCGCAATATACATCGGTTTGCTGCTGGCAGGCGGCATCTAGATTATAGTATAGAAGATAGCTGAGAAACCCGGGCTCACCAGAGAAGCCACGAGATTGATAACTAATAGCAAGCACAGATAGCCGAGAAGAGGAGCTCTTATATGTGGCGTATCCTTACCAATTCTTCACGCATGGCAGCGCTGCTGGGTATCTTGCTGATCAGTCTTTCCCTACTGTCCAGTTGCAGTGTCCCGACTGGCGAGATAGAACAACTCAGCCCGGCAAACGGCATCACCGTCAACGTGCAGGTCGTCACGGATCAAGGTGGAGGAGTGACGATCCTTGCGCCGGTGATGATTAGCGGACAGGGGCCATTTACCTTCGTAGTGGATACCGGTGCCTCCGTCTCGCTGATAGATAGACCTGTCGCTAACCGGCTGGGCTTGCCAGTCTCAGGCGACGCCCAGCAAGTGGAGGGAATTGGAGGCGTCCAGACGGTCATTCCAGTCCAGATAAGTAACTGGAGTCTGGGCAAAATCAACCTACCGGCCACCAACATCGACAAGACCTCCTTCGCTAGTCTTGAGCTTGGCGGCAACGCCGTTGGCTTGCTAGGCTCGGATATCTGGAATGCTTTTGGGGAGGTCACGATTAATTACACCGGCCAGACTCTCACGGTCTACAAACAGCTCAGCACATCTTAAGCAGGTACTTCGTCACATCCTGTATAATGCAGGAGACTCTGCATAGCGACCATGAAACTCATGAAACTCATGAATCGAGTGCAGCACGGGCAACTGGAGGATACTCTGGAGGATAACTGTGTCGCAGATAACTGACCAAACCCTGGAAGAGGTGGTAGCAAAGTCACCCCATAAGTGGATTTACCTCTTCTCTGAGGGAAATGCCCACATGCGTGACCTACTTGGCGGCAAGGGCGCTGGAGTGGCGGAGATGACAAATGCCGGGCTGCCGGTGCCGCCGGGTTTCACTATCACTACCGAAGCCTGCAACGAGTATTATGAGGCTGGCAAACAGTTCCCCGAGGGCATGTGGGACCAGACCCTAGCGGCGCTACACACCATCGAGGCCCAGACCGGCAAGCACTTCGGGGATCCGAGCAACCCACTTCTGGTCTCGGTGCGCTCGGGTGCGAAGTTTTCAATGCCCGGCATGATGGATACCGTCCTGAATCTCGGTCTGAACGATGAGACTGTCCAAGGTATCATCGCCCTTAGCGGCGATGAGCGCTTCGCGTATGACGCGTATCGTCGCTTTGTTCAGATGTTCTCAAAGATAGTGCTCGACGCGAGTCCCTCCGCCTTTGAGCGCAAGATCGAAGAGTACAAAGAGCAGACGGGCGCAGCCACCGACGCTGAGATACCCGCCAGCGCACTCAAACAGATGACAAGCGAGTTCAAGCAGATCGCTCGTGATGCCTCCGGTAAGCCCTTTCCCGAGGACCCCGACCGGCAACTCCACCTGGCCATTGAGGCGGTCTTCGCTTCTTGGAACAACAAGCGTGCCATTGATTACCGCAACTTCAACAAGATTCCCCACGATCTGGGGACCGCCGTCAACGTGCAGACCATGGTCTTCGGTAATATGGGCAACGATAGCGCCACCGGTGTTGCTTTTACACGTAACCCCGCCACTGGCGAAAAGAAACTCTACGGCGACTATCTCATCAATGCTCAGGGCGAAGACGTGGTGGCCGGCATTCGAAATACCTCGCCGATCGATAAGCTTGGCGATGATATGCCGGGTGCCGCCGAAGAGTTCCAGGAGATTGCCGATCGCCTGGAGAAACATTATCGGGATGTACAGGATCTGGAGTTTACGATCGAGCGTGGACACCTGTACATGCTCCAGACGAGGAGCGCGAAGCGAACTGCCGCAGCGGCGGTCAAAATCGCGGTAGATATGGTACGAGAAGGCCTGATCAGCCAGGAAGAGGCCATTGGACGCGTCGAGCCGGCTCAGGTAGTACAGCTTCTGCTGCCGCGTTTCGACGAAGCCGACATTGCGCGTGCCCGCAGCCAAGGCAATGAGCTGGCCAAGGGCGTCAACGCCTCTCCTGGAGCCGCGGTGGGCAGAGCCATATTTGACGCCGACCGTGCCGAAGCCGCCGGCAAAGCGGGCGAGCGTGTTATTCTGGTGCGCCAGGAAACCAGCCCGGATGATGTGCATGGCATGCTTGTATCCAAGGGCATCCTTACCAGCCGCGGCGGCACCGGCAGCCATGCCGCGGTAGTTGCGCGCGGACTTGGCCTGCCAGCGGTGGTCGGCTGCGACGGCATACGCGTTGACTATGAGCAGCGTACTGCCGAGGTGCGTGAGTCCGGCATGGTGGTGCGTGAGGGCGATCAAATCTCCATCGATGGTACTACCGGTACGGTCTACAAGGGTTCCATTCACACGGTTGAACCCAACTTTGAAGACGAGCAGGATCTGCGAACACTGCTCGGCTGGGCAGACGGGGTACGGAAATTGGGCGTATGGGCCAATGCCGACTACCCGCGGGACGCCCAGCGCGCCATCCTCTTTGGCGCTCGCGGCATTGGCCTATGCCGGACTGAACACATGTTTATGGAGCAGGAGCGCCTGCCCATCGTGCAGGAGATGATCCTCGCCCCCAGTGTTCCGGAAAGGCAAGAGGCACTGGACAAGCTACTCCCCTTCCAGCGCTCGGACTTCGAGGGAATCTTCCGCGCGATGCGTGACCCGGCCACTGGTGAGGGCTACCCCGTGGTCATTCGCCTCATTGACCCGCCACTCCACGAGTTTCTTCCCAGTTACGAAGAGCTACTGGTGGAGGTGACCAGACTGGAGGATGCTGGCGGCCCGGCTGATCAACTGGCCGAGAAGCGCCGGCTGCTGAACGCGGTTGCCGCGATGCGCGAAGCCAATCCCATGCTTGGACTGCGTGGCTGCCGGCTGGGACTGCTCTACCCGGAAATCAACATCATGCAGACTAGGGCGATCTTGGAGGCGGCGGCCAATGTCGCCCGAGAGGGCATCAAGCTACAGCCCAAGATCATGATTCCCCTGGTTGGTCACGTCAACGAACTGCGGGAGGTGCGCCGCCAGCTCGAAGCTGTCGCCAAAGAGTTCACTGCCGAGCTTGGCGGCAAGGTCGAGTATAAGTTTGGTACTATGATCGAGTTGCCGCGCGCTGCTCTGACTTCAGGACAGATCGCCGAGGTCGCCGACTTCTTTAGCTTTGGCACCAATGACCTGACCCAAACAACCTTTGGTATGAGTCGTGATGATGCCGAGGGAAAGTTTCTGCTTCAGTATGTCGATGGTCTCAATGAGCCTGGACTGGATCACCCAGTGAAGATTCTCAAGGCCAACCCCTTCCAAACACTGGATCGCGATGGTGTGGGCCGGTTGGTGCGTATCTCTGTTGAAGAGGGTCGCAAGACCAATGCTAAGCTGGAAGTAGGTATCTGCGGCGAACATGGCGGTGACCCTGAAAGCATCGCTTTCTGCAACGAGATAGGCCTGGACTACGTCAGCTGCTCGCCATTCAGGGTGCCCGTGGCACGCCTGGCGGCAGCTCAGGCAGCCCTTTCTCAGGCCGAGCACGACAAGTAGCTACCAATCAGCGTCACGGCATGTAGTGCGTATGGCGCCGCTCCACCGATCTAACGGAGGAGTGGTGCCATACGTATTATTTTTGTGTGGACTACTGTTATGTCACGTCACTCCCGCTCTGTCACCGGTTGGGGAACGCCCCCAAAGAATAGATGGGTAGAGATAGATCGGAGACTCTACTATGATGCACTTAACCCAATCAATCAACGTGGTTTCCGGTACCCCGGAACAAATCACTCCACCAATCAGCAACCGTCAAATCGCGGAAGTGCTGTTTAATATCGCAACCATTCTCCAGATACAACAGGGTAACCCGTATCGCATCGAAGCCTATCGTAACGCCGCTCGCGGGATTTCCGCCACTTCTTCGCCGGTGGCGGCGTACTTCCTGCGCGGCGAGATGCCGCCGGTGCCAGGGCTTGGGCAGCGACTGCGTCGCAAGATTACCGAGCTGGTGACTTCCGGGTCGATGACCTTCTACAGTGACCTCTGCCAAGAATCTCTGCCAGAGGATGTCCGTGACCTGATGCGTGTGGCTCACGTCGGCCCGAAAACCGCGCTACGCCTCAGCAACCAGTTGGATATTCACGGGGTATCTGAGCTTTATGAGGCGGCATCGAATCAGCAACTGCGCCACCACTACGGTTTCGGGCCACGGAGTGAAGAGCGCTTGCGTGAGGGCGCACTGACCGTACTGGAAGGCGGACGGACCATCCTTCCAGCGCCCTATCAAGCTGCCTAGAAGGCCTCTACCTCATACCAGTTGCGTCCCAGCTTCATCTCTACTTTGACCGGCACGTGAAGCGGTAGCGCATTGACCATGGCCTCACGGACCAATTCACTTACCGGATCAACCGAAGAATCGGGCACCTCGAGCACCAGCTCGTCGTGTACCTGCAGAATAAGCCTGGCTCTCGGCTCCACCTCCTGAAGCCGCCGGTGCAAGCGTATCATCGCAATTTTGATCATATCCGCATTGGTTCCCTGAATCGGCATGTTGATAGCCTCGCGCTCGGCAGCCTGGCGCGCTACCACTGGAAGCTGCGCCATATCCTGGATATAGCGCTTGCGCCCGAGTAGCGTCTGTACGTAACCACGAGTGCGCGCCTGATGGAGCGTGGTTTGGATGTAGTCGCGAACCCGCGGAAAGCTGCTCTCATAGTTACGAATGAAGGCGGCAGCCTCACTGTTGGAGATACTGGCGGTGTTGGCAAGGCCAAAGGCGGACTGGCCGTAGAGCACACCAAAGTTGACTGTCTTGGCCAGCCGCCGCTGCTCCGGAGTAACATCCTTTAGGCCAACATTGAAGAGGCGGGCAGCCGTAGCCGCGTGAATGTCCTGATCCTGTTCAAAAGCCGCCACCAGTTCGGGTTCGTGCGTAATGTGCGCCAGGATGCGTAGTTCGATCTGTGAGTAGTCGGCCATCAGCAGATAGTAGCCGGCATCGGCCAGGAAAGCTCGGCGAATTCGCCGGCCTACCTCGGTGCGCACCGGAATATTTTGCAAATTAGGATTGGAGGAGGAGAGACGTCCTGTCGACGCGATCGTCTGATTGAACGAGGTATGCACCCGCCCATCGCTAGGGTTAACCAGTTCGAGCAACCCATCCACATACTGGGTCTTGAGCTTGTTCAGCTGCCGGTACTCCAACAGGGTATCCACCGCGGGATGCTGGCCGCGCAGACCCTCCAGCACTTCGGCATCAACCGAGTAGCCGGTTTTGGTCTTGCGACCGTGAGGCAGTCTCAGTTCGCCAAAGAGCACGTCGCCAAGCTGTTTTGGCGAGCTTATATTGAACTGGTGTCCGACCGCCCCATAGATATCCTTCTCCAGGGCATCCAGCTGTAGATCTAGATCTCGGCCCATGCGCCTGAGGAAGTCTTTATCAACCAGGATACCGGCAAGCTCCATACTGGCCAATACTGGGATGAGCGGAACCTCGACCTCATTCATCAGCGAGGCCAGATCTCGTTCCCGCAAATTAGGCTCGAGCCGTTGCATTAGTCGCAGCGTCATATCGGCGTCGGCACCCGCGTAATCCGCCGCCAGACGAATGGGCACCTCAGCCATGGTAATCTGGCGCTTGCCAGTGCCTATCAGGTCAGAAATCGGCGACATAATGATGCCAAGCTGCTCAAATGCAAGCTCTTTGAGCCCCAGATTGCGCCGGCCAGGATTCAGCAGATAGGCTCCAACCATAGTATCAAAGCGCAGCCCTCCGAGATCTATGCCATGGCGTGCCAGAACCATCATGTCATACTTCGCGTTATGTCCAACTTTGTGGCTATCCTCGTCAGAGAGCACCGGCCGCAGCATATCCAGCACCGTAGCCTGCGGCAACTGAGGATCCGGTAGGGCGCCATCCGGAGTCCGGGAGTGACCAATGGGAATATAGTAAGCCTCACCAGCTCCCATTGAGCAGGAAATGCCGACTATCTTCGCATTCATTTCATCAACGGTGTCGGTCTCCAGGTCTAGTGAGAAGATAGAAGCGGCCTTCAATGAGTGGATGAGGACATCCAGGGTGTCCAGCCGGTCCACAATAAGTGTGTTTGTGCCACCTTCAGGAGTGGCGGGTAAAGAGGCAACAGGCTCTAGCTTAGCCATGAGACTGATCTGCGGTATGTTGGTATCCTGCTCCGCCAGAGCGCGCATCTCCTCTTCGCTAAACAGACTGAGCTGCTGATCATCCTGACTCCGCTCTTCGCCTACTACCAGGTCCCGGCCGGTCTGCGCCGTGGTGACCGGCTCCGCAGCGGTACTGCTTACCACTACAGCCGGAAGACCCACCGCCCGAGGGAGTTTATCAACCAGTGTATGAAACTCCAGCTCACGGAAGAGTCCCAGTACTTCATCGGCGTTGTAGCGTAGAGAACGCGCCCCTTCCAGATCAAGAGAAACCGGCACATCTCGCACAATCGTGGCAAGATACTTACACTCGCGTGCCAGATCCGCGTCTTCGGTGAGGAGCGCTTGCAGGCGGGGAGCAAGCTCATCTACATGAGCAAGGATTGCTTCCAGTGACCCATATTGATTGATCAACTTGGTCGCTGTTTTGGCGCCAATTCCAGCAACACCAGGAATATTGTCCGAAGTGTCTCCAACCAGGGCCTTGAAATCTACCAACTGCTGCGGCTCGAAGCCGTAGCGGGCGATAACCGCCTCCCGGTCGAAGTAGTCGAACTCGCCACGACGCGGCGAGCGAGCAAACGTGACACGTACCCAGTCATCCACTAACTGCAGGGTATCAAGATCTCCAGTGGCAATGATGGAGTGTACCTGGCGCTGTTTGGCTTGCAGCGAGAGGGTTCCCAGGAGATCGTCGGCCTCGAAGCCGTCTTCTTCATAGATGGGAATGTTAAAGGCGCGAATCACCTCACGCACTCTAGGGAACTGGGCCCGCAGTCCTTCAGGAAGCGGCGGCCGGTGTGCTTTGTACGGCGCATAGGCCACGTGGCGAAAGGTCGGTGTCGGCCGGTCGAAGGTGACCAGCAGGTACTCGGGCTGGATCATACGCAGGACATCCAGCAACATACGCGTGAAGCCAAAGATCGCATTGGTCGGCTCACCACGAGAAGTAGATATCTCGTCGGGAAAAGCGTGGAACGACCGATGATAAAGGGCATGGCCATCGATCAGGACCAGCAATGGCCGAGCATCCGGTGTGGTAGTCTTGCCGGCCGGCTGTATGTCTGCCATCGGTTGTGCCCCCGAACTCATCCGCACCACTCCCTAGCTGTACCCGCCATCTCTTATTTATGATTGGTATTCTAAATTGTCCAGACCATTCCGGAAGCTGTGTAGGAAAGATTTGTCTAGCTGCGGATGTGCTAGCCGTCTTTGCCTACGAGTAGGCGGCGTAGCGCTGTGACTGCCGTAGCTGGTGCTCGCTGCAGTCGCTCTACTATGTGCTGCATGATCGATGTACGCACTTCAGCATAGAGACGAGGTACCTCCGCCATCGTCTCCTCAGAGAGACCACCCCCCCAGCGCTCACGAGCATACAGATAACTGAGCCTCTCTAGCACCGGCCGCTGTCTGGGTACCACGCGGCTTAGCTGCTCAGCATATTCGTCGGGCGTCTGCGAGCGCTTCGGAACCACTCCCGCCCAGGCTCCTAAATGGGCTATACGGGCGAATGCCGCAACCACTGGAGATAATCCTCGATAGAGCAATCGCCACCAGGAAGCGAGAAGTATGGCTCCCAGAAGCGAAAGTATGATGACCAGCGTAAACCCCACCCCCGCGTCCACCACCACGGGGCTGACCGTGCCAGCCTTGTTGGCGCCTGAGCCCTTATTACCTACAGATCCCCTCTTGCCGGCATTAAGACGATTATGGGCGCTAGGAGTAGCCGCCGCCGGCGTCGATCCTGGCCCGGCGCCTGTGGCTGAACCGCTGCCGGAGCCGCGATTAAAGCCTGGGAAATTGCCCGAAGTAGGCTCGAAATTGATCCATCCATACTGGCCGAAATAGATTTGCGGCCAGGCGTGAGCCTGCGTGCCCTCGACGACCCAGTTATCGGTCTTAGAGCTATATTGTCCGGGGGCAAAGCCCATGGCAATACGGGCCGGCATACCAAGGTATCGTGCCATCTGCACCATAGCGGTAGCAAAGTACGTGCAGAAGCCCTCCTTCTGGTTCAGAAACCAGGCCAAAGGATCCTCGCCAGGCGGCGGTGACACGTGCAAGTTGTAGCTGAATTGAGACCGGAATACCTGCTGTATATTGCTTGCGGCATCATACATATCAGTGGTGCCGGAGGTCCAGTTGTTAGCATCCTGAACCAGAATCGAAGGAAGGCTGCTGGCCGGAGTTGACGGCAGATATTCCTGCAGTATCGACTTGGGGTACTCCTGCGCGAGCTGCGTTCCGGTCAGCTCGCTCGGATATTTTACCAACTGCAGCTCATGGGCTGTTGCCGTCGAAACATAGGCCTCGGCGCTATATTTGGTTCCGGTCTGCTGGTCATTCGTCGAAGTCCACTTCAGCGGCATGCCGGAGACCGGGCTGACGAAAGTTTCTGAGGCTACGCTAAAAGCTGCCGCCACATTCCCTGGGGCAAAGAGTGGATTTTGGGGCAGTGGCTGATTGACAGTGATCTCGTAGGTGTTCAAGGTGAAATACGATGTGTTGAGTGAGTTCGGTAGCAAAACATAAGGGCCAGTAGGCTGCGGCTGGGCGATTGAGGAGGTCCAGAGCCCCAGTTGCTCATCATATTGATCCAGAGTCTGCGTAACCAGATACTGGCTGGGATCATCTCCGGAACCGGCCACCGTATAATGCAGTATAGGAACCGAAGGCAAGTGAGGGTCACTACCAAGGGCAAGGGCCGAGCCAAAAAAATTGAAGCCGGCGCCGTTTCCTCCCACCTTACCACCTTGCACACCACTGAACATGGTCTGAAAGGTGGTCTGAACTCTCTGCCAAGGATTGTTAGGCGAGTTCCAGGCACTCAGAATGTTGGCGTTTCCCCCTCCCGCGGGCAGGATATTGGCCAGAGTCAGCACCAGTACGGCGAAGATGGCGCCAGCTTGCATAAAGTCCCAGCCCAGGTCGGGCGAAAACCGGAGGCCACGCGCTCGCCATGAGCGCAAATTTTCAGCAAGCGTGAATCGCACCAGGAGAAGCAAGGTGGCTAGTAGAAACAGGATGATGAAGAACACCGCCTTTTCCTGCGACGCCCAGTTCAGATTTATGAGCAAGACGACCCCGTTTGCCAGCGCGGCCAGCCATGGCCGGCGAGAATGGAGAACTAGCCAGATACTGATATAGGCCAGGAGAAAACTCAAGATGGCAAGAAAGAGTAGAAAGACGGCGTTATCGTTACTGCTTTCATGGTTAAGTACCGAGCGCCCAAACCAGATCCTCGTATGCTGCAGCAAAATAGCACGATTCCCATTCACAGTTACGTCGGCGGTCTCTTGAAAGGCAAATACAATGCCCAAAATCAGCGCAATGCCATGGACCAGTGTTCCGGGCAGGCGCCCCTGTTGCACGGCGATGTAGCCAAGTACCAGCCCGAGTCCGGTTGTGAGCGTGAGGATGCCAAGTCCCGGCGCCCACGGTGGGGTAACTGCCTGTATACTTGCGATAGTGGTGTAGATGACGACGACGAGTAGTGCCAGGGTCAGCCATCCATCCTCGGGTAGCAGCCGCAGCCAGGGCTGCCTGCCAGTAAGTGCGCTGTCATTTCGCTGCTCTACACTAACTTGCATACGCCACACTCCATATCCCAAGGGACGCCAGGGCTGCCTTTGTCGAGATGCCTTACTTCATACGAGAAAATACGAGTTGATTCGAGATACTGCTGCGGCTAGCGCGGGCCCTGTTGTAATACGTGCAGCAGAGGATCGCCGCGTTCGATAGGAATGGCCGGAACTCCCTCGGCCAACAGGGTGTCCTGTACCAGGGCATTGCTCCCAAGGGTTTCATCAAAGGAATGCGGGTTGAGCAGAATTGCCAGCGGTCGTACTCCGCGACGCTGCAGCAGGTGTAGTACCATAGGCCAGTTAGGATTGGTTGACGCGGTAATCACAATTAAGACTGTATTGCGGGTGAGCTTTACTTCTTCCACCGCCAGGACCTGGCCGAGTGGAGCTGAGCGCTTCGGATGGACAACCGCGAGCAGTTCCAGAATACGGTCTAGCTGGCGTTGGCCTCGGTCCAGAGGCAGCGCCGCCTCGGTAACGCCGCTGACCACCAGACCGACGGCCAACTCTTGTTGCCGAAGCAGGTAGGATGCTAGGCTCGCCGCTATAGTTACCCCATATTCTTCAGTGGAGCTGTCACCCTCACCAGCCTGAACATCTCGGTCGAGATCCAGCACTATCACCACATCAATGGTGGGATCCAGATCGAACTCCTTGACCATGAACTGACCCAACCGAGCGGTGGTAGGCCAGTGAATGCGAGTGAGCGCATCTCCAGGAACATAATTGCGCACCGTAACCACATTCGTCGTCGCGTGCAGTGACCGTTGCGAGCCACGACCACGCCCAGGCATCATGCCCGGGAATAGCTCAAAGTTAGTCAGGGGTAGAACTGGCGGCAACACAATTAACGGATGCTCAGGCGCCAGCGGCAGCTCCTGGCGGAAGAGGCCAAGCGGGTCGCCGGTGGTAGCTACTACTGGTCCAAGCGTAAAGCGTCCTCGCCTTCGGCAAACTGTCTTGGCTCGCCAGGCGATACGCTGGTGCGGCCCGACACTGGACACATATCCGGCGTGGTGGCCCGGGAGCGATGAGCCATCGACTACCTGGACCCACAATTTGGGCAGTATCGAGTGATTCTCCAGGGCCAGCCGCTCTTCTATTCGTTCACCGACCTGGGCCCGACCACCCAGCGCCGAGCGGGTAAACTTAAGGCCACGTGTGCTGAACGCCAGCCAAAGAACGGAAAGCCCAAACGCTATAGTGAGGGCCCAGGCCAGAATCCAAAAAGGCCGCCAACCAAGTGATAACGCCATCAGCCACAAGAGAAAGGTCAGCAGGGCAAGCTGCCAGGGGCGCATATACTATCGCCTTCCATTGTAGGATCCCGCGCCTCCAGGTACCGGCACCAGCCCAAGAATCTCATCCAGTATGACGCTTGGAGCAGTGCCACGCACCCGCGCTTCTGGCTTGATGATCAGACGATGGCTGAGTGCCGGCTTGACTAAAGACTTGACATCATCCGGCTGGACAAAATCTCGACCACGTAGCGCCGCCAGCGCTTGAGACGCATGGAACAGCGCCAGCGAACCACGGGGGCTGGCTCCCAGATAGACATGCTGGTGCTGGCGTGTCGCCACCACCAGAGCCACGATATATTCACGCACTTCGCGTTCAACTCGTACCTCGCGCACCTGGGTCTGCATCAGCTCCAGCTGGTTGTCGGAAAGTATCTGCTCCAGCGACTCGATAGGGTGCGAGCGCTGCTGGCGGTCAAGGATAACCACCTCATCAGCTGGAGATGGATATCCCATGCTTATGTTGAGCAGGAACCGGTCAAGCTGGGCCTCCGGCAAAGGAAACGTGCCCTCGTACTCGATCGGATTCTGTGTTGCCATCACTATGAAAGGGCGGGGCAGCGGATGGGTCACGCCGTCAACTGTCACCTGACTCTCTTCCATTGCCTCCAGGAGTGCGGATTGCGTCTTGGGGGTGGCCCGGTTGATCTCATCTGCCAGAACAAACTGGCTCATGATGGGGCCAGGGCGGAACTCAAACTCGCCGGTATGCTGGTTATACATGGAGACACCAGTGACATCGCTGGGCAAAAGGTCGGGGGTAAACTGGATACGCTTGAATCCTGAGCCAATCGAGCGGGCAATAGATTTCGCCAGCACGGTCTTGCCAACCCCAGGCACATCTTCGATAAGGACATGGCCGCTGCAGAGCACGGCAATCATAGTGAGTCGCACCGCCTCGTGCTTACCAACTATGACTCTCTCTACGTTGGTCATGACCTGCTCAGCAGCGTCGCTGATTTCGCGCACGGAAAGAGAAGGACGATCTTCCAGCTTCACTCATGTTCGCGGCCACGCCATACCTCGCTTGTGCTTGCTACTGCCACAGTAGGCTACCAAAGAGAGATACTGTGAAATGGCCGCACTCCTTTCTGCTACCGGCATACAGCCGCTGCTCTGCTACAGTACAAGTGCGGGTCTTGAATTACTACAGGCAAAAAAGCTGCCACCAATATGGCTACCTGGGATACTAACCAGTTATACGATACTTTCTTACATTGGTTACCGGCAAGTCGTGCACGACTCTTGCTGGTCGCTATAGATCTACAGATAGAAACGGTACTCGTGGTGCGAAATCTGCATCACGTTGTACCCACCGTTCTCTCGCTGCCAGCGGTGCTGCTGCCCATCTTGGCCACTATGGCCGGATGCTTTGGCTGCTTCCGGATTGCCGGTTTTCCTGTGCTGTACTCTTGATGACGCAGCCGTCCACACCAATTTTACACCGTAGGTTCGCAGTTTGCCGAGAATCCATCCGGGTAGGCAACCATTGGCATCGAATCATCAACCGGGCGTTCACCTCGCGAACTGCGTGCCGTATAATCATCCTAAACGGTTTACCGTCGAATGAGGCCATATCAGCCTGGACATCTTTGCGGGGAGGCAACCTTTGGACCTTGAGGCGATACAGAACGCAGTGAATGAAGAAGATATCGACGGCTGGCTGTTCTTTGACTTCCGGCGCTCCAACCCCATCGCTCATGCGGTGTTGGGACTGCCAAGGCAAGGGCTCTTTTCCCGCCGCTGGCTATATTACGTGCCCAGAATTGGTGACCCAGTAGCGATCACCAGCGCGGTCGAATCGCATGTGCTCGCCGGTTTACCAGGCCAGCAGCTCGTGTATCGCACCTGGCAGGAGTATCGCGACCAGCTTGCCCACTTGCTCAAAGGGTCGCGGCGTGTGGCCATGGAATACTCGCCGCAAAACGCTATCCCGTACGTATCGCGCGTCGATGCCGGAACTGTAGAGATGGTGCGTATGCTGGGTCCGGAAGTGGTCTCGTCCGGTGATATGGCGCAGCGCTTCGAGGCGACATTGACCCCGTACCAAATCGAATCTCACCGGCGCGCGGGACACGCGCTGCAACACGTCTTTCAGGAGATCTGCGCCTGGCTGCGCCGGCAGCTCCTTACCGGTGTAACGCTGACCGAGTACGACACCCAATGCGAGGTTGTACAGCGGATGACGGAAGAACACTTGCTGGTTGATGAAAGTGATTTGCCGCTGGTAGCCGCGAGTGGCAACGCCAGCAATCCTCACTACTCCCCCAGTCTCGCGCGATCCTCGCTGATCAGGCTAGGTGATCTGCTGCTTCTGGACTTTAGTGCGCCGCTCGCCGAGGATGGCGCCATCTTTGCCGACTACACGTGGATGGTATATCTGGGTGCGGAGGTTCCCGAGCGAATCGCTCGATTGTTTGGCATCATTTGCTCCGCCAGGAATGCGGGCGTTGCCTTTCTCCAGGAGAGGTTTGCCGCGAACTTGCGCACCGAAGGGTGGGAAGTAGACGACGCCGTGCGCAGAGTGATAGCGGACGCCGGCTTCGGAGACTACTTCGTGCACCGTACCGGGCATAGCATCGGCGGTCCCATGGTACATGGCAACGGCGCCAACTTCGACAATCTAGAGACGCACGACACCCGCCAGGTGCTGCTGAACACGTGCGCCAGCATCGAGCCTGGAATTTATATTCCGGAGGAGAGCATCGGACTACGCAGTGAAGTAGATGTGCTGGCATTGCGTGACGGCATCGAGGTGACCGGACTACCGGCACAGGTGGAGGTGCTGCCCCTTTTGGCGTAACACTCGTGGCGCATCCCCAGGGGTCTCACGCCGATTCCCAGGCCTCTCGCAGTATGTCCCGGTACCGATCAAGCCAGAGCCAGAAGCTATCCGCCCACTGCAAGCGGGCCAGTGCGTCCGTCACATCCGGTTCGGTGGCAAAATCTTCGGCGAAGATCAGGTCTTCGGCAACACCATTGGCAAAGACCACCGGAAAAGCAAGCGTGATGGCGTCAGCCAGGAGGCGTGCCTCCCCTTCAGCTGGCGGAGCCTCACGCCCGTAGGCTCCAAGGAAACGATGCAAGCGTAAAATATCGAGACCATCATCCACCAGTGGTGGGGTCACGGTAGGTGATTCATCCCAGCGTACGCCGGCAAAGTACAGAAGGCTATAAGCCAGCTCGTCGATTCGCCGCGCCCAATGTGCGGCATCAAAGTCATAGATGGCGCTGACGGAGACCTGGGCAAAGGCGAGATTGTGCGCCTGGTAATCGCCGTGGATATGCAGTTCGGGCGGCCGGGGAGGTTCCTCAAGGGCCGTGATTGCTTGCTCCAGTCGAGAAAAGCAACCCTGCGCCACTCGCTCAAGCCCGGCCCCAATTGATTGAGGCAGGCGCTCTCCCTGGGCCTGCTGCTGTATTAAGTCAATGTACGCGTAGCTCACCGCTTCAGGTGAACGCTCGTCCGGCCAGACCTGCGGCCGCCATGGAAAATCCACCGATGTCTGGTGCAGCAAACCAAGTGTCGTGGCAGCCGCTTCCAGGAGGTCGTTGTCTCCAGGTTCTCCGGTCACATAACGTCTGCCCTCCAGCCACTGCTGCAGTTCATAGATGCCTTCGGCGACGATGGCATAGGCATGTCCGTCCGGCCGCAGCAACAGCTCGGGCACCGGTAGGTCACACGCCCTCAGGTGACGCATAAAAGCCTGCCGGAATCGAGTATCGTCCTCAGTCAGATCGGCCGGCTGGCGACGCAGGATGTAGCGCCTGCCTTCCAATTCAAGAACCGGGCGGGCGATGCTGCCAAGGCTGCTCCTCACACTAGCTACCTCCCGCCAGTCGCCTGGCGCCAGGCCCCAGAGCGAGAGGATCTCAGGGATATCCTCGTCCTGCATAGCCGGCAGCTGACCCTTCTTTCAACTTGAACTGCTCCTCTACAACCGGTAAGCACCGACTTATACGATACGGCGATTAGGTGAATCTTGCAAGAAGATCCCGGAATCATTCATTGTCCGAGTCGAACCGCTTCACTCTGGTCCAGCTCATGGCAACAGGCTGATACAATCAGCCATAAGACAGTCAGTGTGAACCAACAGAAACCAACGAGATCATAGGAATCTGAGTAAAACGTAGAAGGGAAACTCTGCCATGGCTGCAAATCCGGCAGCAGGCCGCATCTACCAGATCAACACGTCACGGGGTGGCGTACCCAAACTGCCGATAACTGAGGCCTGCGTCAATCGATTCGGCATAGAGAGCGACTATCAGAACGACCAACAGAACCACGGTGGACCAGACCGTGCGCTGTGTGTCTACACGCTGGAGCAGATAAAACGTCTACAAAGCGAAGGACACCCTATTGTACCTGGTTCTGTAGGCGAGAATATCACCTTAGAGGGCGTCGAGCTCGAGGAGCTTACTCCAGGAACGCGCCTGCTACTGGGCGCTAAGGTGGAGATAGAGTTCACCTCATATGCCATTCCCTGCAAGAATATTTCTGACTCGTTTAGCGACGGCAATTTCACCCGTATCTCAGAGAAGCTGCATCCCGGAGAGAGCCGTGTTTACGCGCGAGTGCTGCGCACCGGCACCATCGCGGACGGGCAGCCCGCCCGTATTCTGCGCACCCTTCCTATCCCAGGTACCCATGCCAAAGATGACAGCGCGGAGCAGTAGTCGTTATGGCGTGCGCTTGTTATACCTGATGGATGGATGCTTCGTGTGGTAGGATCATAGGAATACCCTGCCATAGCTGGGGTTGTTTGCTACGCTTAAGGAGACCTTTGTGAACGGTACCAGCATTCTCGACCTTCGGCCTGAGCTAACCGAGCTGCACACCCACGTGGGCGGGGCGGTGGATCCGGCGATTATGTGGAGCATTGCTCATCAGCAGGGAATTCGGCTGCCGACCAAGGACTACTGGCAGTTCGTTGAATTGATAACTGTGGCACACCCTGATAAAGTCAACAACCTCTCCGAGTACGACCTTATTTTTCGCTGGACTGAATTGATTCAATCCAGCCCGTTGGCCATGGAGCGCTCGGTCTATGAGATCATTGGCGGAGCGTACCGGAAATGCAACATCACCACGCTTGAGTTGCGATTCAACCCCATGAAACGCAATCGGGAGGGTGAGCAGGATCTGGACCACATCATTGCCGCCGCCATCAGAGGGCAGGATCGTGCCTTGCTGGAGTACCCGCAGATGCGCTCGGGTCTGATCCTAATGATGGATCGCACCTTCTCGCTTCAGCTCAATGCTATCATTGTCGAGAAAGCGTTGCGCTATCGTTCACGAGGAATAATCGGCATCGACATTGCCGGTCCTCCTAACCCCGCCTTCTCCTACCGTGAGTACCAAGAACTGGTGGAGCGTGCACGGGGCGGCAACCTAGGTGTGACTATCCACACCGGTGAAGAAGGGCGCATCGCCGACATGTGGGAGGTAGTCAATTACCTGCGCCCAGATCGTATTGGCCACGGCATCCAGAGCGCTTACGACGAAGAACTCATGTCCACGGTGAGGGAACGCGGAATCGTGCTGGAGATTTGCCCAACCTCGAACCTTCGAACTCACGCCGTCAGGAATGTAGAGGAGTTACACATGATCATCAATCGGCTGCGCGCCCATAATGTTCGCTTCACAATCAACACCGACGGACCCGAAATGCTGCAAACCTCGGTGATCAGAGAGTATCAATTCTTACTAGACCACGGTATCTTTACCGATGAAGATGTACGCACCTCGATCACCACCGCAGATGAGTCAAGCTTCCTCACCCGTAACTAGAGCGCGCAACGATGCAGCTGGATCCATTACCCTGGCTGCAACACCAGCCTGCCGTCTTTGAGCAACAGGGTATCGTCCACATAAACTGCACCTCCGCCCGCACCTTCACGAGAGATCACAGACCATATCCCAGTGCAGACGTGCATCCTGTTCTACTTTTCAACTCGGAAATTTTGGCGAAGGCAGTCCACCACTCACTTAGAGAGCGCCTTTGCTCTTTCGCTGAGTGGCAAAGAAAGCCAGCAATTGATCCGCAGTTAGGGTGTTAGGCACATTGTGGGCAGTAAGCCAGCCCTTGCGCGCAATACCCACGCCCGTATAGATATTCTTGAGCCCCTCCGGACTGTGGGCATCGGGGGTAATGGGAATCTGTACTCCCCGCTCGGTGGCGAACCGATGAAAACGCCAGTCCAGGTCCAGACGATGCGGATCGCCGTTGAGCTCGATGGCCACCCCAAGCTGACCGGCACGCTCAATCACCGCTTCCAGGTCAGGAGCGTAACCTTCACGGGACAGTAAGATGCGGCCCGTCGGATGGCCTAGTATGGAGCAGAAGGGACTTTCCATGGCCCGCACGAGGCGCTGCGTCTGCTCAGCCGGCGCCAGCTGAAAGTGGCTATGGATCGAAGCAATGACGAAATCAAAGCTCGAGAGCGTCGTATCGTCATAATCCAGCGAGCCGTCTTTGAGTATGTCGCATTCAGTCCCTCTGAGAATGCGAAAGCGTCCCGCATACTCGGCGTTCAGGCGGTCGATTTCTTCGTGCTGGCGAAACACCGCTTCAACGCTCAAGCCATGAGCATAGGCGGCCCCTCTACTATGGTCGGTGATTCCCAGGTAGTCTTTGCCCAGAGCGATGGTCGCTTCAGCCATCTCGCGGATGGTCGCCTGTCCATCGCTCCAGGTACTGTGGACGTGTAGGATGCCACGTAGATCTTCTGGGGTCACCAGTTGGGGCAGCTTACCCTCACGTGCGGCTTCGATTTCACCGCGATCCTCACGCAATTCCGGCTCGATATAATCCATGCCCAGCGTTCGGTAGAGCTCAGCTTCATCTGTGCACGCAATCGGCTGATCGTTCTTGAAGATGCCATATTCGTTGATCTTTATACCTCTAGCATGGGCCCAGCCGCGCAACGCGACATTATGATCTTTGGAGCCGGTAAAGTGATGCAAGGCGTAAGGGTACTCCTCGTCCAGGACAACACGCAGGTCAACTGCCATGCCGGTTCTGAGCACGACGCTAGTCTTGGTGCTTCCTTTACCGGTAATGGAGCCTACCTGCGGCAGCGCCACCAACGCATCCATCACAGGGTCGCGGTCAAGGTCGCGCCTGACGCTGGCCACGATGTCCACGTCTTTGACTACTTCCTTACGGCGGCGAATGCTACCAGCAACATCGATGCGCACTACCTGCGGCAGCGCACGCACAGCTCCAGCGATAGTATAGGCGTCATAAGCGGCAACGTCATAGCGGAAGAGGCTGCTATGCTCCCCGAGAAACTGTATGCCCTTTAGAATCTTCTCCTGGCTCTTGGCACCAAATCCTGGTAGGGCAGCGACTCGTCCACTTTCGCAAGCTGCCTGAAGATTCGCCAGTGTGGTAATACCCAGTGACTCATACAGTGTGCGCACGCGCTTGGGGCCGAGTCCGGGAACGCGTAGCATCTCCTGCAGACCAGAGGGTACCTCGGCCCGTAGCTTCTCATAGAGATCCAATTTTCCCGTGGTGACTAACTCAGTAATTCGTGCCGCCAGTACCTTGCCGACACCAGGTAAATGAGCGATCTGGCCGCTTTTCACTACGTCTTCTATATCGCCTTCAAGAGCTTCGATTGACCGAACGGCGTTCTGATAGGCACGCACCTCGAATGTGCTGGAGCCGGTTAGCTCAAGCAGGTCGGATACTTCTTGCAGTACTGCGGCTACCTGTTCCTTGTCCACCTTTTCCATGTATCTGCACCCTTTCTCTGGTTATGCCGTTGCCACTCTCAGGGTTAGTCTCTCTCTTTCGGGTAATCTCCCCTGAAGGAGCGTGCCGGGAATCAACTAGGGCCCGGCGGCTTCAGACGGACTGGTCGGCATCGGCACATGGGACAG
This sequence comes from Ktedonobacterales bacterium, assembly GCA_052143275.1. Lineage (GTDB taxonomy): Bacteria > Chloroflexota > Ktedonobacteria > Ktedonobacterales > JADMIN01 > JAJPKE01. Next base: position 33,720 of record JBKQTH010000022.1, read on the forward strand.
ATCATAGAGTGGAGGCAACTTAGGCTCCAGTTCAAAAGGGTGCAATCCCTTGAGTCTCTTGGGAAGCTGCTTCTTGCAGTCAAAATGAACCGCCAGCCAGCCAACCAGCTCTTTCTCAACCAATATAGCATCCCAGGTGTCAGCGTCAGGAAGATCATCGCCATCAATAAGCAACTTACCGCAGTGTGCGCAGCGTACCACACCGTGCCGTACAGCTTCCTCAAACCAGCGGTACAGATAATTGTTGAAGTCATCCAGCGTCATGTGCTCCAGGCTCTTCCAGGGATACTGCTGGCGTCCAGGATGAGGAGTCCAGACCCAATCCTCGTCACGCGGCCCCAGGGCTATGGCCGGCGGGCGTGTCTCCTCGCTGACTTTACCCATCTCATCACTTTCCACTCGATAGCGAAGCATACCTTCGTGCTCGAACCAGAGCAGCAATTCGTCGTCCACGGCCCCCTCCAGCATCTTAGGAGCAAACCACTACTTGACCTCTAAACTCTTTCCGTCCTATACTGGCTTGAACAGAAGTTCTATAGCGGGCCATTGAAGAGTAAGGCTACTGTACCATGTGACATCTCAGTGGTGTTGCTGCGCTTCACTCACTACCTAT